>CAMDAN010000160.1 GCA_945888535.1 Bordetella parapertussis | reverse complement strand
CATGTAGCTGGGTAGCGATGGCGCTGGCCAGCGCCAGGCCGTCAAAGGTGGAAGTCCCACGGCCAATTTCGTCCATTAAAACCAAAGACTGAGGTGTTGCGTTGTGAAGTATTTGCGCGGCTTCGACCATCTCCAACATAAATGTGGATTGGGCGTTGGCTAAATCGTCGGCAGCGCCGATGCGGGTGTGAATCGCATCAATGGGCCCCAGACTGCAGCGGCTTGCGGGAACGTAGGAGCCCACGCTTGCGAGCAAGACGATGATCGCAACCTGGCGCATATACGTTGATTTACCGCCCATATTGGGGCCGGTGATGACTTGCATTCTTTGCTTGGGCCCCAAGCGGGTGTCGTTGGCAATAAAGTTTCCGCTGCTCAGTTCGCCCAAACGGGCTTGAACGACCGGGTGGCGGCCTTGGTCAATGTCAATACAAGGCTGATCCACAAACTGGGGCGCACACCATCCCAAAGTAAGCGAGCGTTCGGCCAAGGCGCACAAGGCGTCAAGCGCAGCGAGCGCACGCGCGAGTCGAGTCAGCGCGGGAACAAAAACTTGAAGTTGGTCAAGCAGGTTTTCAAACAACCACTTCTCGCGGGCTAAAGCGCGTTCTTGGGCGCTTAAGGCTTTGTCTTCAAAGGCTTTGAGTTCGGGGGTAATAAAACGCTCAGCGTTTTTGAGGGTTTGGCGGCGGCGGTAGTCTTCAGGAACCTTGCTGGCTTGGCCTTGGGTGACTTCAATAAAAAACCCGTGAACTTTGTTGAACTGAACCCGCAAATTCGCGATTCCTGTGCGCTCGCGCTCGCGGGTTTCAAGGTCGAGTAAAAAGGCGTCGCAGTTGGTCTGGATCGCACGAAGCTCATCGAGCTCGGCGTCAAAACCGTTGGCAATCACGCCCCCATCCCGCACCAGCGCCGCAGGCTCGGGCGCGATAGCGGCATACAAAAGTTGAGCGCATTCGGGGGTTGGTTGTAAGTGGGCTGCTATGCGGCTAAGCAAGCCTTGCGACGTTTGAAACTCTTCTAAAGTTTGAGACAACGCCGTGGTTTTTTGTAAGGTCTGCAGCAAACCCACTAACTCGCGCGGGCGAACCTGGCGCAGACTCAAGCGGGCAGTGATGCGCTCCACATCAGCGCTGCCTTTGATGTGGGTGCGCAGCGTTGAAAAAAGCGCGCTGACGCTACTTTCCCCGCGCAGGGCGTCAATGGCATCGAGCCTCAGCTGGGCTTGGGCGCGGTCGCGCCGGGGTTCCAAAAGCCAGCTTTTGAGCTGCCTGCTGCCCATCCCGGTCATGCAGGTGTCTAACAAAGAAAACAGGGTGGGTGAGTCTTCGCCGCGCAGGGTTTGGGTTAACTCTAAATTGCGCCGGGTGGTGGCAGGTAAATCGATGAGTTCGCCGTTGCGTTGAACTTCAATGGCGCTGATGTGGGCCAGCGCCCGGCCTTGGGTGTGTTCGGTATAAGCCAGCAGTGCGGCGCTTGCCGCGTGGGCCATGTCTAGTGTTTGGGCATTCCAACTTTCCAGACTGGCCGCATGTAAAACTTCCAGCAATTTACGCTGACCCAAGGCGCTGTCAAATTGCCACTCCGGGCGGGCGGTCAGGTACAACTTGCTGCCCGAGCGCAGACGTTTAAGGCGATCTTCAAAAGCGTTGGTAACCGCGCTGCTGTATGCCAGTTCGCTCGGAGCGATTCGGGCGATCCAGTCGGTAGCTTCGTCGTTGGCGCATTCGGCCAGATGAATCACGCCTTGGGTCACGCTCAGCCAAGCCAGGCCGCATCGGTTGCGCGGGCCAAGGTGTACCGCCATCAAAAGAGATTCTGATTTTTCGCTCAGGAGTTCGGAGTCGGTCAGCGTTCCTGGGGTAACCACCCGAACCACCTTGCGCTCCACCGGCCCTTTGCCGCCCACTTCTCCAACTTGTTCACAAATCGCAACCGACTCTCCTTGGCGAATCAACTTAGCGAGGTAACCCTCCATCGCGTGAAACGGCACACCAGCCATGGCGATGGGAAGACCAGCGCTTTGGCCGCGTTGGGTGAGTGTGATGTCTAGGAGTCGCGCTGCTTTTTCGGCGTCTTCATAGAACATTTCATAGAAGTCACCCATCCGATAAAACAACAGGGTATCGGGGTAGTCCGCCTTCAAACCCAGGTACTGGGTCATCATGGGGGTGTGTTGCTTTGCGTCTTCGGTCATTGGGGGGAAGTCTATCAACTTCACGCCTATGAAATGGTCGCCTGCGAAAAATAGCCGGTAGCGTTAAACTCAAGTGCGAAACCTTTCAAAGCCTTAAGGATTGTGATGAGCGTATCTTCTGTTTCTCAGCGTCCAGCGCCAGCGCAGGTTCAACCGCCGCGCGAACCCGTCAAAGCAGTGACTAAAAAAGCGGACGACGCGCCACGGCCTGATCCCAAGCCTATCCATCAAAACGAACAAGCCCAGGCCACCTATACGCGGGTCAAAGAAAAACAAGAAAGCCAGGCCCAAGCCAAAGGGCGTCAAGTGGACCTCAAAGCGTAACGCTCTTTTTCTCGCCTTCTAAGGAGTATTAATGTTCACTACCGCAATCGCCGGAAGCCTTCCCAAACCCGCTTGGCTTGCGGAAACAGAAAAACTCTGGCCGCAGTGGAAAGCGCAAGGCGAAGAGTTGCTACAGGTTAAGCGCGACGCCACCTTGCTGTGGATCAAGGCGCAAGAGGACGCAGGAATTGATGTCATTGGAGACGGCGAGCAAGCGCGACAGCATTTCGTTCATGGCTTTGTAGAGCATGTGGAAGGCATCGACTTTGTAAACAAGGTCACCATGGGCATTCGCAACAACCGCTACGACGCCCAAGTTCCCCAGGTCATTTCCCCGTTGCGCTTAAAAGGGCGGGTACACGCCTTTGAGGCCCAATTGGCGCGGGCCCATACCAAGAAAAAACTTAAATTTACCTTGCCTGGCCCGATGACGATTGTCGATACCGTGGCTGACCGTTTTTATGGCGACAAAGTCAAGATGGCGATGG
>CAMDAN010000159.1 GCA_945888535.1 Bordetella parapertussis | reverse complement strand
AGCGGCTGCACCACCAGTTCCGACCATCTCTATATTTACCCCAACGGCGTGACGCTGGATGACAGCATTGAAGCTGCCCGCGAGATTGGCATGCGTTTTGTCGCAACGCGCGGAAGCATGAGCGTGGGGCAGTCGCTTGGCGGCTTGCCGCCAGACAACGTGGTTGAAAACGAAGCCTTCATTTTGAAAGACACCCAGCGCGTCATTGAAAGCTTCCACGATGCCCGTGCGGGCGCGATGACCCAGGTAGCGGTTGCGCCGTGTTCACCATTTAGCGTCAGCCGCGATCTGATGAAAACCTCAGCCGAGTTAGCCCGCGCTTTGGGCGTTCGACTGCACACGCACTTGGCGGAAAACGACCACGATATCGCCTACAGCTTAGAAAAATTCAACTGCACGCCGGCGCAATACGCCCAAGACCTAGGCTGGCTCGGACCCGATGTGTGGCACGCCCACTGCGTGAAACTCGACGACGAAGGAATCAGCCTCTTTGCCGCCACCCGAACCGGCGTTGCGCACTGCCCGTGCAGCAATATGCGACTTGCCAGCGGAATCGCACCGATTCGCAAAATGCGCGATGCGGGCGTGCCCGTGGGATTGGGTGTGGACGGAAGTGCGAGCAACGACGCAGCCCATATGCTCAACGAAGCACGCCAAGCCATGCTCTTGGCACGCCTTCGTAAATCCATGGAAGCGCCCTTTGGATGCGATACCGCGCCGCTTGAGATGACCGCCCGCGACGCGCTGCAGTTAGCGACCCGGGGGGGCGCAAAGGTCCTTGGGCGCCAAGATATCGGGCAGATCAAAGTAGGACTTTGCGCTGATCTGGCTTTGTTCGATCTTCGAACGCTTAATTTCGCGGGCGGTGCAGTCCACGACCCGGTGGGCAGTTTGATGCTGTGCGCCAGCGCCAACGCCGCCTACACCATCGTTCATGGCAAAGTAGTTGTCAAAAATGGCCAACTCTGTACTGTCGATCTTGGCCCCTTGATTGAACGCCACAATTCTTTTTCCAAAGCATTGGCAAACGCTGCATGTTGAGCCTAGACACCACGCTGACTTTTTTTGCAGCCTCGCTCATGTTGGCCTTGGTTCCTGGTCCTGACAACGTGTTTGTGTTGTTGCATTCGGCAGCCCACGGTTGGCGCTCTGGGTTATTGGTGGTTTTGGGTTTGTGTACGGGTTTGCTGTTTCACACCGCAGCGGTTGCCTTGGGTTTGGCCGCGCTCATGGCATCTTCAAGCATTGCGTTTACTGCGCTTACGCTACTAGGGGCTTTGTACTTACTTTGGCTGGCGTGGCAATCATGGCATGCGCCAGTGCACTCCTCCCATGCAACATCGTCATTGGATAACCCCGTGCCCGATTCCATCTTAAGTACACGCCAAACGTATTCCCGCGGTGTGTTGATGAACATCACCAACCCCAAAGTAGCGATTTTCTTTTTGGCTTTTTTACCCCAATTTGTAGTTGTTAATCAAGGCGCTGTGGGACTGCAAATCCTTTTACTCGGCGGCATTTTTATGGTCGCCACGCTGTTCACCTTTGGGGCCATCGCTTTTTTTGCTGGCCGGTTCGGCCAAGTGTTTCAAAGTTCAACGATCGCGCAGCGGAGTCTGAATCGGCTGGCGAGTTTGGTTTTTTGCGCGTTGGCGCTGCGCTTGCTCGTGACAAATGTGTAATGTGTTCTGCACACCGCAAAGCCTAGGGTTAACCCGAGCCACAATAGGGTGCTGCAGGCTTTAAAGTGCCACATGCGCCCTATTCTTTACTTCATCCCCTTCTTCTTCCTTCTCATCACCCTTGAAATGTGGGTTGCCCACCGGCGAGGATTGAAGCTGTACCGTCTTCAAGACACCCTCACCTCGCTAAACATTGGCACGGTGAGCCAGTTCGCCAACACCGTTGGCGGCATCATAAGTTTGGTGATGTACTCCATCATCGTGGAGCGGTTTGGTGCTTTTACCTGGGATCTCAAAAATCCTTTGACCTGGATCACCGCCTTGGTGCTCTACGACTTTTTCTATTACTGGGTTCACCGCACCGGCCATGAGGTCAACATCCTTTGGGCGGCCCACGTGGTTCACCACAGCAGCGAAGAGTTCAACTTATCGACCGCGCTGCGCCAGTCATCAACAGGGTTTTACTTCCGCTGGGTTTTCTACATTCCTTTGGCCTTGTTGGGTTTCCCTGTTCAGGTCTTTATCATCGTCGGCTTGATTGATTTGGTGTACCAGTATTGGGTCCATACCCAACTGATTGGTCGTTTGGGATTTCTTGAGTTGTTTTTGGTGACTCCGTCGAACCACCGCGTCCACCACGGCCAAAACGACTACTGTATTGACAAAAACTACGGTGGCATTTTGAGCATCTGGGATCGGATGTTCGGCACCTATGCTGACGAGCGCGAGGATGAAAAGCCCATGTACGGCGTTCGCAAGCCCTTGCAAAGTTGGAATCCAATCTGGGGCAACGTGCACCACTACGTCGCCATCTACAAACAAGCTCGTGCAACGGCAGGCTGGCGCAATAAATTGATGTGCTTTTTTGCAGGGCCGAGTTGGGTTCCGCCTGAGCAAGCGGCTCACACGGAGACGTTTGAACCCTCAAAATTCGTCCGCTTTTCTACACCATCGCCCCAGTGGATGAAAACGCTGGCCATCGCCAGTTCGGTCATAGGGACTGCGCTGCTCATCCACTTTTTGGTCGTCCAAGCCAATCTCACTATGGGCCAGCGCATGGCGTACTCTGCTGCGGTGATGGTGAGCTACTTTTTGATCGGCCTCGCCTGGCTGCATCCAAAAGTTCTCAAGGCTGCCCATGAATAGCTTGGCAATCACCGACGGGCTTTTGCGTATCGTTACGGCTTACCTCGCGCTTCAACGCCATCTGCCTATTGCGCTTCGGCTGGCTTGCGGAGTCTTTGGCGTGGCTGCGTTGCTCGGCGTTTTGCGCTTCTCCGGCATCTATCCACTGCCTAGCTGGCACCAGTTTGCGTCCATGCTGGGCGCGGCTAGTGCCTTTCCGCTTTTAGCCGTTGTTGTGTTGTGGCCTGATTCATTAGCGGCGCGAAACACGCGCTTTGCGTGGATCGTGTTGTGCATCACTGCGGTCATTGGCGTGATCGTTGTTGGCGTCGGTCAGAAACGCATTTACAGCGACGCGTTGGCGCTATTGTC
>CAMDAN010000158.1 GCA_945888535.1 Bordetella parapertussis | reverse complement strand
CCATCAAAAGCCACAACGTGGTGGCCCATGTGCGAAAGGCTACGGTGGGGGCGGTCAGCTTGGAAAACTGTCACCCCTTTGTACGCGAACTCTGGGGCCGTTACTGGGTGTTTGCCCATAACGGCGACCTCAAAGACTTCGCTCCCCTGCTGCACGGCAGCTTTCGGCCGGTGGGCACCACCGACAGCGAACTCGCTTTTTGCTGGATGCTGCAAGAGATGAACAAGTCTCACGCCGGAGTTCCCACAGAAGAGGAACTCACGCACACCTTGCGCGATCTCTCAAGCCAAATTTCAGCCCACGGAACCTTTAATTTTTTGATGAGTAACGGCCAAGCGCTGTGGGCCCATGCCAGCACCAAGCTGCACTACGTTGTCCGCCAGCATCCATTTAGTGAGGTTCAGCTCAAAGACGAGGACATGAGCGTCGACTTATCGCAGCTCAACTCCCCGCAAGACCGCCAAGTCATCATCGTGACCGAGCCGCTGACGCACAACGAAAGTTGGGTGGCCATGGCCCCCGGCGAGCTGATCCTGTTTATGGACGGACAGCCGCTTGGAGCGCATCCATAAACAGCGCGGCCACATCACAGCCCGTTTGATCGGCAATTTCTTGAAAGCAGGTCGGGCTGGTCACGTTGATTTCAGTGAGGTGGGTGCCAATGATGTCCAAGCCCACCAAAAGCAATCCCCGCGCTGCCAAAATCGGACCTAAGGCTTGGGCAATTTCTGTATCAGTCTTTGATAGCGGTTGTGCCACGCCCAATCCTCCGGCAGCCAAGTTACCTCGTACTTCACCGCCTTGCGGAATCCGCGCCAAACTAAACGGCACTGGCACTCCGCTAATCAGCAAAACCCGTTTGTCACCCGCGCTGATCTCCGGCAAAAATTGTTGAACCATCAGGCTTTGGGTTCCGTGCTGGTTGAGTGTTTCAATCACGCTACCTAAGTTCAGCCCATCTTCCTTGACTCGGAAAATGCCCATGCCGCCCATGCCGTCCAAGGGCTTGAGGATGATGTCTTTGTACTCAGCGTGGAAAACGCGGACCGCTTGCGGGTCTTTGGTGACCAAGGTGGGGCCAATGAATTGGGGGAACTCCATGATGGCGAGTTTTTCCGGGTGGTCGCGCAAAGCGCGGGGCCGGTTAAACACTTGCGCCCCTTCGCGCTCAGCTTGTTCTAGCAAATGGGTGGCATAAAAAAATTCACTATCGAATGGCGGATCTTTGCGCATGACGACGGCGTCAAAATCCTTCAACATCCGATTTTCTGAGGGTTCCTCGCGAAACCAATTCAGTGCTTCCCCAGTGAGAACAATACGCCGGACATTGGCCTGAACGGAACTACCGCGCTGCCAGAGAATATGGCGGGGTTCACAGGCTGCAATCGTGTGACCGCGGCGCTGGGCTTCGCGCATCATTGCGAAGGTGGTTTCCTTGTAAATCTTGAAGGACTCCAAGGGGTCGGCAACAAACAAAATATCCATGGAAATTTTCAAGATGAATTACAGAGGCGCTTTGCGTTTTTGGGGATGGTAGTGCTGAACGGCCATCGCCAAAACACCTGCGACCACACCCCAAAACGCAGAGCCTACGCCACCAATGACGACGCCGCTTAACGTTATCAAAAAGGTTACCATCGCTGCTTCCCGGTCGGCTTCCTTGTGCAAGGCCGTTGCCAAGGCTGCTCCGATCGTCCCCATCAAAGCCAAGCCGGCAATCGCGGCCACCAACTCCTTAGGAAATGCCGTGAGCACAGCCATGATGGTGGCTCCAAACAAGCCCAAGATAACGTACAAAACACCACACGACACCGCAGCGGTATAGCGCCGTGCCTTGTCCGGGTGGGCTTCTGGGCCCATACACATGGCCGCAGTGATCGCACTCAGGTTCAATGAAAACGCCCCAAACGGGGCCAACACCAAAGTCGCCAACCCCGTAAGCGTGATGATTTTTGAGACTGGTATACCCGCATCGCCACCGCGTTGGCGTTCATCGCCAAAGCCGGTTGCACGAATAGCCGCTAAACCTGGCAGATTTTGGGATGCCATAGTCACGATAAACAAAGGCAAGGCCAAACTCACCAGCGCAGAAAAAGAAAAAACCGGCATTACAAACACAGGAACGGTGAGGCTCAACGGAATCGTGGCACTAGTAAAACCGCCTTGGGCTGCGACAAATAACACCGAGAAAAGCAAGGTCAGCGGGACCGCATAGCGTGGCACAAAACGTTTACCCAAGAGGTAAGTCATCAGCATCAAAAGCACCAGTGGTAACGCCGTTTGGGCCGCACTAAAGCCGCTCAAACCAAAGCGGGCCAAAGCGCCTGCGAGCAGCGCGGAAGCAAGCGCCGGGGGAATGCGGTTCATGAGTTTTTCAAACCAGCCGGTAACGCCAATCAAAACGATCAAAGCCGCGCTCATCATGAACGCACCCACCGCGTCCCCCATCGTGAATCCGCCCGCCAAGCCAGCGCTAGCGAGGACCGCAGCGCCAGGCGTGCTCCAAGCCACCATCACCGGTTGGCGCAACCACAGCGACGGCAAAGCAGTCGTCAAACCCATGCCGATACCAATAGCCCACAGCCACGAAGCCAACATATCGGGGGTGGCGCCAAAGGACAGTGCGGCTTGAAAAACGATCGCAATCGAACTGGTAAACCCCACCAACACAGCGACAAAACCTGCCGTGAAAGTGGAGACGCTCCAGTCTTTGAAAAATTGCATGCGCTACTTAGATTTCAATCTTGGAGCCGAGTTCCACCACCGAGTTACTAGGCAAGTTCAAGAAGTCAGCAGCGCCGCTGGCGTTGTGGTGCATTTGGGCAAACAACTTCTCACGCCATGGGGACATACCTTCGCCCAACGTGGGGACTACCGTATCGCGAGACAAGAAATAGCTGGTAGTCATGGTGTCGAGTTCAAAGCCACGACCTTTGATGAGGCTTAAGGCTTTAGGAACATCCGGGTCATTTTTAAAGCCGTAATGAATCTGTACCTGCCAACAGTCGTGACCTAAACGCTCTATTTCAAGGCGTTTTTCGAGTCCAATCCATGGCACTTCGTGGTTGCGTACGGTAACAAAAAGGTTATTCGTATGCAAGACTTTGTTGTGTTTGAGGTTGTGCAACAAAGCGTTGGGGACCGTACCCACCGCTGCGGTTAAAAATACAGCCGTCCCTTCAACACGCGTTGGTGGGTTGATAAAAACAGCTTCTAGAAAACTTGGCAAATCCATGGAATCGGCTTTGAGTTTGCTGTTGAGCAATGCCCG
>CAMDAN010000157.1 GCA_945888535.1 Bordetella parapertussis | reverse complement strand
GAGTGGATTCAGGGCTCCATGCTCTTGGATGAACCCAACGCCCTTGTGCATGAATACATTCAACGCATGATGGCTTGGCTGTTGTTGATCGACCCAACCACCGCCCCTCAACGCAAAGCCGTTCAACTCGGTTTAGGCGCAGGCTCCTTAACCAAGTTTTGCCATAAAGAGATTCGAATGCACACCACGGCGATTGAACTCAATCCTCAGGTTTTGCACGCATGCCGCGGCTGGTTCAAGCTGCCTGCTGACAATGCGCGCATGCAGGTCATCTTGGAGGATGCAGCACAAGAGATTAAAAAATCCAAATGGCTGGGAGCGGTCGACGCTTTGCAAGTTGATTTGTATGACGAGGAGGCTGCGGCGCCTGTGTTGGATAGTGCTGATTTTTATTCCGATTGCCGCAAGACTCTGACCGCAGATGGTTGCATGACCGTCAATTTGTTTGGCCGCTCTTCGAGTTTTTCTAAAAGTGTAGAAAAAATTTCAGCCGCTTTTGGGCGCGATGCGGTATGGGCTTTCAAGTCCACAAGAGAAGGCAATACCGTGGTGCTTGCGCAGCGCACGCCCAGTAGACCCATGCGTACCGTGTTGACAGAGCGCGCTGACTATATCGAATTGCATTGGGGTTTACCCGCAGGTAAATGGGTCAAAGGATTTAAACCGATTGCACAATAGCGAAATCAGTTCGCGCCCAAGCGAGTATCCGAAGTTTTTCAGTGCAAAATCAGAGACATTATTCCTATAAGGGGCCAGTTTGTGAATATCAAAAGTCAAAAAGATTTTTTCTCCGGTCTCATGTTCATGTGCGTGGGCGTAGCCTTTGCATGGGGCGCGAGCAGTTACAACATCGGGAACGGTGCGCGGATGGGGCCTGGGTACTTTCCTCTGGTGTTAGGAGTTTTATTGTCAGTGCTTGGTGGTGTGATCACATTCAAAGCCTTGGTTGTCGAAACTGTCGATGGTGAAAAAATTGGCAGCATTGCTTGGAGGCCCTTATTTTTTATCATTGCGGCCAACTTGGTATTTGGCGCATCCATTGGCGGTCTTCCAAGTATTGGAATGCGCCCCTTAGGTTTGATTTTTGGAATTTTTGCGTTAACGTTTATTGCTAGCAATGCAGGCGATGAATTTAACTTGAAAGAAGTCACGATTCTGGCTTTCATCCTTGCGGTTATCAGTTATGCCGCCTTCATCTTGCTACTGAAACTGCAATTCCCTGTGTGGCCTGCATTTCTTACCGCTTAAGGAACCTAAGCCATGGAATTATTTGACAACCTAGCCCTGGGTTTCGGCGTAGCGTTCACGCTACAAAACCTCATGTACGCCTTTATCGGTTGCCTTTTGGGAACGCTCATTGGCGTTTTACCTGGCATCGGACCCTTGGCCACCATTGCGATGCTCTTGCCTGCAACCTATGCACTGCCACCGGTTGCAGCCCTCATCATGCTGGCGGGTATTTACTACGGTGCGCAATACGGCGGCTCAACTACCGCGATTTTGGTGAACTTGCCGGGCGAGTCCTCATCCGTAGTTACTGTTATCGATGGTTACCAAATGGCCCGCCAAGGCCGTGCAGGTCCCGCGCTAGCGGCTGCGGGACTAGGTTCCTTTTTCGCTGGTTGCGTTGGTACCTTGATCTTGGCTGCGTTTGCAGCACCTTTGACAGAGTTGGCATTTAAATTTGGCCCTGCCGAATATTTTTCATTGATGATCTTGGGCCTCGTGGGCGCTGTGGTGTTGGCCTCAGGCTCCTTGATCAAAGCCATTGCGATGATTATTTTGGGCCTCTTGCTCGGCATGGTTGGTACTGACGTGAACTCTGGTGTCGCACGCTACAGCTTGGATATTGCTGAATTGACCGACGGTATTGGCTTTATCGTGATCGCGATGGGCGTGTTCGGTTACGGCGAAATTATTAGCAATCTTTCTAAACACGAAAGTGAGCGAAAAATTTTCGTGGCCAGTGTGACGGGATTGATGCCAACCAAAGAAGACTTTAAGAATATGGTTCCGGCAGTCTTACGCGGTACGGCTTTAGGCTCCTTGCTTGGAATTTTGCCAGGTGGAGGTGCCGTGATGGCGGCCTTTGCGGCCTATACCTTGGAGAAAAAAACGAAACTTCGGCCAGGTGAAGTGCCCTTCGGAAAAGGCAATATTCGGGGGGTGGCTGCGCCTGAGGCTGCAAATAATGCGGGTTCACAAACCTCATTTATCCCGTTGCTCACATTGGGGATTCCGCCCAACGCGGTGATGGCGTTGATGGTCGGTGCAATGACGATTCATAACATCCAGCCTGGCCCCCAAGTGATGACCAGCAACCCGGAGCTGTTTTGGGGCTTGATTGCTTCGATGTGGATCGGTAACTTGATGCTCGTCATCTTGAATTTACCTTTGATCGGTATATGGATCAAATTGCTGTCGGTTCCCTACCGCTGGTTATTTCCAGCCATTGTCCTTTTCTGCTCTATCGGTGTGTATTCCACCAATAACAATACTTTCGATATTTGGATGGTCGCGATATTTGGTGTCATCGGTTACCTTTTCATCAAATTGGGCGCGGAACCCGCACCCTTGCTCTTGGGCTTTATCTTGGGGCCCATGATGGAGGAGTACCTGCGCCGCGCTTTGTTGCTTTCTCGCGGTGACTGGAGTGTTTTTGTCACTCGGCCTTTGTCTGCCAGTTTGTTGGCTGCAGCGGTAGTGTTGCTGGTGGTTGTATTGATGCCATCCGTCAAGTCAAAACGAGAAGAAGCCTTTGTTGAAGACTGAAAGGCCTCTCTAGCTAAACTTAGGGTTTGAGATCGCTGGCCAAAGAAGCCAGTGTTTCAGCGGCAATGGCGGTGTGTGCTGGGTAGTTGGTGTGATCGCAACCCAACTTGACCCCTGCACCGGCCTTAACAGCCGCGCACATGGCCGGGTTGAGTTCGAAACGAACAAAGTGAACGGCCGATGTTTTTTCATCGTTCTCGCGGTCTAAATCTTCGTCTGCAATCGCGTAGACCCGCGCTTGGCCTTCTACTTCTACAAACATGCGGTCTTCCACCCCAATGAGGCGGCCGAGTTCGCGCTTGCGTTCATTGATATCGGGGTATTCCAAAAGCATGGTTGCCTTCCAGTTGTGCCCATCGGGCATCAAAGGGGCGTAGGCTTCGATTTCTTGCAAAATTCCCTCTTCTTCAAATATCTTTTCGATGCGCAACATCTCTTGAATTTGGTAGCGAATCGTCGTTTCGCTTTCAAACTGCAAGTTGATGTTTTCGCCCAGCTGAACGCTTCGTAATTTTCGGTGCGCCATCACCAAGGGCTTGTTGATTTTTCTGAATTTGGTGTACGCCTCTAAGCTCATGAGGCTCTCAGGGGTGATATTTCCAGTTAATTGCATCGTGGTCTTTCGTGATGATTA
>CAMDAN010000156.1 GCA_945888535.1 Bordetella parapertussis | reverse complement strand
GGCTGCAAGAAAAACAGATGACCGCTTTCGAGGTCACCTACCAAGGCAAGGCCAACAGCCTGCAAGGCTGGACCAAAGGCGTCTCATTGCGCGACCGGGCGCGCTTGGGCGCAGACGAACGCATCAACTTCCGTGACGTGGTCAACGTCATCTCGGGTCTGATCCTAGGTCAGCGCTTTGTTGACCTTTCGCCCGAATACCCCACTTTTTCGGTGCTGGTCACCACGCAAAACCGCAAGCAACAAGTGGGCAACGCGCTGCGTACGCTGGCGGGTGGAGCACGCACCAAAGATGCCATGGCCGTGCTGGATGCCTTGGAGCTGCTAGACGGCGACCGCATTGATCCAGCCAACTCGCGCTATGCACAAGAGGTGCTGAACCGCCTCAAAGCCAAAGGCCACGGCCAGGTGCTCAACCGCAGCGAATTGATCTCGGGCCATTCAGACATCGAGTATTTCGCACCCATCAAATACCGGCTAGAGCCCGAACTGCTGGTCACCGTGTTGGGCGGCTTGGTGTGGTCCGGCGACATCGTGCTGTCGATCACGGGCGACAAAATCGACTCCGGCAAGCTGGCTTTGTTGGCCGAACGCAGCATCGAAGAACTTAAACAGTTCAGGCATGTCGAAGCACCCAAAGAAATCAACCTGACGGTGCTGCGGGCTTTGTTCGAGCTGTTTGACCTGCCATCGGGCCTGGCCCAAAAAGCCAGCCAAGGCAATGGCGGCGATGGCGAGCCGGTCATCAAACTGCAAGACAAGGTCAGTGCGCTGGTACCCCGTGTGCTCAAAGCTGGCTCGGACTTGCAGCAAGGCAAGCTAGGGTTTTGGGGCCAGAACCTGCTGCGCGATGAAGAAGCCAAAGACTGGCACGCCAGGCTGGATGCGCTGAAGAAATTCACCGAATCGCTCACGCCCTACAACACCATCGGCAAGCTCAAGAACCTGCGCATCACGCAAGAAGACATTGACGGCCAAAAAAAGAACCTCGAAGTTTTGACCGCCGTCGAGCGCCTGATCCAACTGGTGGTGGAGTTGGGTGGTACGGCGTCTTACTTGGCGCAAGGCTGCATGGTTTTGCCTGCCGTCCACCCCTGGGTTAACGAAGCCGAAGCCGCCCGCAAGGTGCTCAGTGAAAAGCTGAGCCAAGACCGCACGGCCGAGCACGCGGCCGAATACCGTCAAACACTGGGGCAGCTTAAAAAAGACTACGCCACCGCCTACATTGCCAGCCACAGCAAGGCGCGGCTGGGTGTGGCCGAAGACAGGAGCCGAAGCAAGCTGCGCAAGGACGACCGACTGCTGGCGCTGCGCGTGCTGGCCGGGGTGTCGCTCATGCCCACCAGCCAGCTCACGGCATTTGAAGAGTCACTCAACGGCCTTAAGAGCTGCTCTGCACTGGACGAGCCCACCCTGGCCACAGCCGCAGTTTGCCCGCACTGCCAGCACCGCCCGGCTGCTGAGCAGCTGGAGTTGATCCCGGCGGCCAAGCAGCTGCAGAAACTTGATGACGACCTAGATCAGTTGGTGGGCAACTGGCAGCAAACCCTGCTGGAGAACCTGGAAGACCCGTTCACACAGGACAGCTTGGGTTTGTTGCCACCCGTGTCCAAAAAACTGATTGATGCCTTCTTGGCCGCACGCACGCTGCCGGACCCGATGACAACAGAGTTTGCCAACGCCGTGCAAGAGGCGCTGTCGGGCCTGGAAAAGGTCGCAGTCCAAGCCGACGACGTCAAGCAAGCGCTGCTGCAAGGCGGCTCGCCAGCCACGCCCGACGACCTGCGCAAGCGCTTTGACACCTTCATGAACGAGCGCTGCAAGGGCAAGGATTCGACCAAGCTGCGCTTCGTGATCGAGTGACACGACGTGATCACCCGACCATGACAACAAGAATTTGAGGAACGACTGATGAGTGATCTTTTCCAGAACCACGCGGCCAAGTCCGGCCCGGTTGAATGCCTCGGGCTAACGTTCCCGAGTGATGAGGCTCGCCGCGAGCACTACCTGAAGCTGCTTGCCGAGAAGCTCAAAGACCCCGCGTTCCGGAAGATTGAAGGTTTTCCTATCGGGTCGGACGAAGACATCCTGGCGCTTTCTGACCCGCCGTACTACACGGCCTGTCCAAATCCTTTTATCGAGGATTTTGTTCGGCACTACGGAAGACCCTATGAATCGTCAGTTCCGTACAGCAAAGAACCCTTTGCTGCTGATGTAAGTGAGGGCAAAAACGATCCGATTTACAACGCGCACTCATATCACACAAAGGTGCCTTTCAAAGCCGTAATGCGTTACATCCTTCACTACACACAGCCAGGTGATGTTGTCTTTGATGGCTTTTGCGGTACAGGCATGGCGGGAATCGCTAGTCAAATGTGCGGAAGCCGTGATGTGGTGTCATCGCTTGGCTATCAAGTCCTTCCCGATGGAACAATATTGCAGGAGGAGTTGGACGAGTCAGGAAATAAGAGCTGGAAGCCGTTCTCCAAGATCGGAGCACGCCGCGCAATTTTGAACGATTTATCACCAGCTGCAACATTTCTCGCTTCTAACTTCAACTCTCCCGTAGATGTAATTCAATTCGACGAAGAGGTCAGGAAGATTCTGAGTACAGTCGAAAATGAATGTGGATGGATGTATGAGACCAAACACACAGATGGCAGACTTGGGCGCATTGTTTATGCGATATGGTCTGATGTTTATGTATGCCAGAACTGCTCTGGGGAGGTGATCTATTGGAAATCAGCCATAGACACAGAAGAAGGCGAAGTTAGGGATAAATTTCCCTGCCCCCATTGTGGCGCCGACCTAACCAAGGACATTTCTGAGCGGGCGTGGGAAACAAAAATTGATAAATCTTTACATATACCAATAAAACAGGCCAAGCAAATTCCTGTCTTATTGATCTACACAGTTCCAGGCTTGAAAGGTCGGTTTGAAAAAGAGTCAGATGCTTTCGATCTCGGCTTGATAGAAAAGATCGAGAATCTTGATATAAGTAATTGGCACCCGGTTGCTGAGTTGCCTGACGGGTTTAACACGCGTCAGCCGATCCGTTCTCACGGAATGACTCATGTCCATCACTTCTATACAAAGAGGAATCTGGCGGCATTGGCCAAGTTTTACGAACATGCCAAATCCTCGCGGTCACAGTTCCTTTTTACCGCATTCCTAGGTGGTGCGACGAAGCTGAATCAATTTCATCTAAAAAATTATGTGTTTGGCGGCGGAGGATTTAACCCGGGACCAAGAAAGGGCACGTTATATGCGCCGTCAATTTCTATGGAGGTGCCAATTACGTCGTTATGCTCGGATCGTATCGCAACTCAATTAAGAGCCTATAAGCAGTTTGTTGGCCAACGTTCAGGGAATGTGGCCATTAGTACTGGATCGTGTGGAAATTTTGGCCAGGTGACGGCTAATGAAATTTTGGACTACATATTCATTGACCCGCCGTTTGGGGCGAACTTGAATTACTCGGAACTTAGTTTCACTTGGGAAAGTTGGTTG
>CAMDAN010000155.1 GCA_945888535.1 Bordetella parapertussis | reverse complement strand
TAACGATGACTTTGGGGGTGAGCTTTTTAAGCAACAAACCTTTGACGACTTTGCGGCAGATCTTAGACAGCTCACGCTCTAAAGAGCGAACGCCCGCCTCACGGGTGTAGTACCGAACGATATCGCGAACAGCCGCATCTTCGATCTGCAACTCGACTTCCTTCACGCCATTGTTTTTCATTTGCTTAGGCAGCAAATAGGTAATCGCAATATTGGTTTTCTCGTCTTCGGTGTAACCCGCCAAACGGATCACTTCCATCCGGTCTAGCAATGCAGAAGGGATGTTCATGGAATTGGACGTAGCGACAAACATCACGTCGCTTAAGTCGTAATCCACCTCCACGTAGTGGTCACCAAACTTATGGTTTTGTTCGGGGTCTAAAACCTCTAACAACGCGCTGCTGGGGTCACCTCGGAAGTCGGTTCCGAGTTTGTCGATTTCATCAAGCAAGAACAAAGGATTGCGTGTTCCGACTTTGGCGAGGCTTTGCAAAACCTTGCCTGGCATCGCTCCGATGTAAGTACGGCGATGTCCACGAATTTCTGCTTCGTCTCGCATCCCACCCAAGGCCATGCGCACATATTTGCGCCCAGTGGCTTTCGCAATCGATTGACCCAAGGACGTTTTCCCGACCCCGGGAGGGCCCACCAAACACAAAATGGGGGCCTTCACTTTGTCTACCCGCTGCTGAACCGCAAGGTATTCCAAGATACGGTCTTTGACCTTATCTAAGCCGAAGTGGTCTTGGTTCAGCACGGTTTCTGCATTACCCAAGTCGTGCTTGATTTTGGTTTTAGCCGTCCACGGCAAACCGACCAACACGTCAATGTAGTTACGCACTACCGTCGCTTCTGCCGACATGGGCGACATGAGCTTGAGTTTTTTGAGCTCGGATTCGGCTTTCTTTAGAGCCTCTTTAGGCATCTTGGCCGCTTTGATCTTTTTCTCGATCTCTTCAATATCAGAGCCCTCTTCACCTTCGCCCAACTCTTTTTGAATGGCCTTAACTTGCTCGTTCAAATAAAAATCGCGCTGATTTTTTTCCATCTGTCGCTTAACGCGCCCACGAATTTTTTTATCGACATTCAGGATGTCGACTTCATGCTCAATTTGCTCGAATAAATTCTCTAAACGTTCTTTGACAACCGACAAGCCCAAAACGGTTTGTTTGCTTTCTAATTTAAGCGGCAAGTGGGCGGCAATGGTGTCGGCTAAACGACCCGGGTCATCAATACTTGCGATCGACGTCAAAATTTCAGGTGGGATTTTTTTATTGAGTTTGACGTACTGGTCAAACTGCTGCATCACCGCGCGGCGCAAGGCCTCAATTTCGCTGGCAATTTTTTTATCGTCGTCGGCAACCACAGGAGGCGCTTCGATCGGGGTGACATTGGCAACAAAGTGAGACTCTCCGTCTTCAATTTTATTGACGGTCGCACGCTGGTGGCCTTCAACCAAGACTTTGACCGTGCCGTCTGGCAACTTGAGCATTTGCAAAATGGTCGAGACGCATCCGACATCAAACATGTCCGATATTACTGGATCATCTTTAGCCGCCGTCTTTTGGGCCACCAACATGATGCGCCGCTCGGATTCCATCGCGGCCTCGAGGGCTTTGATGCTCTTGGGACGTCCCACAAACAAGGGAATCACCATATGCGGAAACACCACCACGTCGCGCAAAGGCAACAAGGGCAGATCAATCGGAGTGGCTGGCAGGGTCGCGGGATTAGACATAAAAACCTTTCACGTATTTCGGATTAGGCTTTTTTAGCGGCTTCGCGGTAAACCAATAAGGGGGCTTGGTTTTCTTCAATGGTGGCTACATCAACAACCACTTTTTCAACGTTGATGGCGTTGGGCAACTCGTACATGGTGTCTATTAAGGATTGCTCCAAAATAGACCTCAGGCCACGGGCGCCGGTCTTGCGGTCTAAAGCGCGTTTGGCAATCGCACGCAGCGCTTCTGGACGAATTTCTAATTCGGCGCCTTCCATGGCGATCAATTTGGCGTACTGTTTGACGAGCGCATTTTTAGGCTCAGTCAAAATTTGCACCATGGCGTCTTCAGACAGTTCCGCCAAAGTCGCAACCACAGGCATACGACCAACCAACTCAGGAATCAGACCAAATTTAATCAGGTCTTCAGGCTCCACCTCTTTAAAGACTTCGGTCAAGCTGCGCTCAGCTTTGCTTTTGACCGATGCCCCAAAGCCCATACCCGAGGACTGGGTCCGATTTTCGATGACTTTTTCTAAGCCCGCAAAAGCGCCACCGCAGATAAACAAAATATTGGTGGTGTCAATTTGGACGAAGTCTTGGTTGGGATGCTTGCGTCCGCCTTGTGGAGGGACGCTTGCCATCGTGCCTTCAATGAGTTTGAGCAAGGCTTGTTGAACACCTTCACCAGACACATCACGGGTAATCGACGGGTTGTCAGATTTCCGAGAAATTTTGTCGATCTCGTCGATATAAACGATACCGCGCTGAGCGCGATCGACTTCGTAATTGCAACTTTGAAGCAGTTTGAGGACGATGTTTTCAACGTCTTCACCCACATAACCGGCCTCGGTTAGTGTTGTGGCATCAGCCATCACAAAAGGCACATCAAGCATTCGCGCTAAGGTTTGCGCCAACAAAGTTTTTCCTGAACCCGTCGGACCGATCAGCAAAATATTGCTTTTAGCGAGCTCAACGTCATCTTTTTTAGACTTTTCTTTGTGCCGCAAGCGCTTGTAATGGTTATAGACAGCCACCGCCAAAGTACGCTTAGCAGGTTCTTGGCCGATGACGTAGTTGTCGAGGTTGGCTTTGATCTCTGCGGGGGTGGGAAGCTCATCGCGCGCTTTGGTCGCGTCTCCAATAGAGGGGACTTCATCCCGAATGATTTCATTGCACAAGTCAATGCATTCGTCACACACAAAGACTGAAGGCCCAGCGATCAGCTTTTTAACTTCGTGCTGGCTCTTTCCGCAAAAAGAGCAGTACAGATTTTTTTCGCCAGAAGCGCCTTTTTTATCGGCCATGGGACTTTTGCCTTTTCGCTAATTTATGCAATGATAACCAAATAAAAACGGTGTCTTTCTATGAGAAAGACACCGTTGTAGATAGTGCTTTAACCGGTGATTTTCAAGGGCGTTTTGAAATAACCTGGTCAATTAACCCATATTCTTTGGATTCTTCGGCCGACAGGTAGTAATCCCGCTCGGTATCGCGTTCAATTTTCTCAAGCGGCTGGCCGGTGCGATCAGCCAAAATTTTGTTCAATTGCTCGCGGGTTTTAAGAATCTCACGGGCATGAATTTCAATTTCTGTTGCCTGGCCTTGGGTTCCGCCCAAGGGCTGGTGAATCATGACCTTGGAGTTGGGCAAACAAAACCGCTTCCCTTTGGCGCCCGCTGTCAGTAAAAAGGCGCCCATGCTTGCAGCCATACCGATACACAAGGTAGAGACATCGGGCTTAATGAAGTTCATGGTGTCAAAAATTGCCATGCCAGCACTTACGGAGCCGCCGG
>CAMDAN010000154.1 GCA_945888535.1 Bordetella parapertussis | reverse complement strand
GAAGAGGTTTCCGTAGCCTCCATGCAAATACGCCATGGGTTCTTGGCTCTCTTCGAGAACTTTACCCAGTGGGTTGCGCACGGTGTAGTGCAGTGTGACAGCGGAGTCTTTGGCGATTTTCATGGGTGTGAGTCAGGTGAGATGGAGTCAGAAGGGCTTGATTATCTTGAAAAACCCCACGCATTTACACAGATGGTGCAGAAAACGCGGAGATAGATGCGAAGAAGTGAAATAATTGGGCACTTTTAGAATTTACCGAACCAAAGGACACGCTATGAGCGACGCACAGCAACGTATTGATTCCCTCGTTAAAACCAACGAGGTGGTTTTGTTCATGAAAGGCAATGCCAGCTTTCCCCAATGTGGCTTTTCAGGCCGCGCCATCCAAATTCTTAAAGCCTGCGGAGTGGACACCAAAGTCCTGAAAACCGTCAACGTGCTTGAAGACGATGGTATTCGCCAAGGCATCAAGGAATACAGCAGCTGGCCGACGATTCCTCAGTTGTATGTCAAAGGGGAGTTCATCGGCGGCTCAGACATCATGATGGAGATGTATGAGTCCGGCGAATTGTTGCAAGCCTTGGGCACCAAGCCCGCCTAGTCTTTACTGCTACTGCCATTGGCGCTGGGCCGCCAGCACAGCGCGGGGATAAGGCAACTGACCCCTTGAGCCGTTATAGCGCCCTAGCGCTAAAACCCAATCGCCTTGCTCGCGGTCTGCGTAGTGGCGCAAGATCACGCAACCAAAACGCAAATTGGTTTGCAAATGAAATAAAACGCTGGGATCGCCTCGCGATAGCACACGCACCCAAAACGGCATGACCTGCATGAAGCCACGTGCTCCAGCGGGGCTAATAGCAAATTTTCGAAAATTGCTTTCCACCTGGATGAGCCCCAGAACCAAGGCCACATCCAAACCAGCGCGGTGGCTTTCATACCAAACGGTTTGCAAAAACTCTTTTCGCCCTTGGGGCTGCGGGAATTTTTTGGACAAGCGGGGATACATGTCCTCCAACCAACGCTGGTAACGAAGCACATCGCTGGAATGGGCGAATTCAGGGGTCGGAGGGGGATCTGAGCGCAGTGCGGCGCTTAAGGCGCTGCGCACTGCGTCGGTCAAAGGCTCTTCCAACTGAGCGCCCGCAAATACATCCGGCGCAAGACCCGCGAATGCAAACACAGCCCCCGCCCCTGTGAGCCAACAGCGCCGGGTTGACTCCGCCTCAAACACAGCGATGGCCTTAGACCTTTAAACGTTCACGAACCAAGGCAACCACCTCGCCCAAGGCGATGCTGGTCGCAGCGGTATCGCGGCGGTGCTGATACTCGACCAACCCTTCTTTGATGCCTCGGTCACCCAAGGTAATACGATGGGGAACACCTATGAGTTCCCAGTCGGCAAACATGGCGCCAGGGCGCTCTCCTCGGTCATCCAAGATCACGTCCACACCCAAGGCAGTGAACTCGGCGTACAAGCTGTCAGCCGCAGTTTTGACATCGGCAAATCGGTCTGGGCTGATCGGACACAAGACCACCGTGAAAGGCGCTAAAGCATCGGGCCAAATAATTCCGCGCTCATCGTGGTTTTGCTCAATCGCAGCGGCTGGCAAGCGGGTAATTCCGATGCCGTAACACCCCATTTCCATGAACTGTGGTTTTCCATTCACATCCAAAAACGTCGCATGCATGGCTTGGCTGTACTTGGTTCCCAAGTAAAAAATATGACCGATTTCAATGCCGCGCTCAATGGCTAAAACGCCCTGGCCGTCAGGAGCAGGGTCGCCAGCAACTACGTTGCGTAGATCAGCCACTGTCTCAGGCTCTGGCAAATCGCGACACCAGTTCACGCCGGTGATGTGAAAGTCTTCTACGTTGGCGCCGCAAATCCAATCAGCCATCACAGCCACTTCACGGTCTACCACCATGCGCACCGACGCAAGCATGCCTATGGGACCGAGGTAGCCCGGCTTACAGCCAAAGTGCGTCTCAATTTCAGGAATACTTGCAAAGCGAAAACCTGCCAAACCTGGCAATTTACCTACCTTGACTTCGTTCATGTCATGGTCACCGCGCAGCAGCAATAGCCAAACCTGGGTCTTGACCACTTTTCCTGTCGCGTCGATCTCATCGGTGGCGAGCACCAAGGATTTAATCGTCGCCTTTAAAGGCAACCCCATCATTTCAGCCACGGCTGCGCAGGTGCTTTTGCCTGGCGTTGCTAATTTTTCCATGGCGAGTTTTGGCGCGGGGCGGACTATTGCCGGCGCTGCAGCTTCCGCCTTTTCCATATTGGCGGCATAGTTACCTTCGGTGGAATAAACAATGGCATCCTCACCGGTCGCGGCAATCACCTGAAACTCTTCACTGAGATCTCCACCTATGGCTCCGCTGTCGGCGGCGACTGCACGGTAAGTTAGGCCAAAGCGATCGAAGATTTTTCGATACGCCTGCGCCATCACGTCATAACTGGCTTTGGCAGCGGCCGGGTCGCGGTCAAAACTGTAGGCGTCTTTCATCGTGAATTCCCGCCCGCGCATCAAGCCAAAGCGGGGGCGACGTTCATCGCGGAATTTGGTTTGAATTTGGTACAGGTTTTTGGGAAGCTGTTTATAGCTTTTGATTTCCTGTCGGGCAATATCGGTCACCACCTCTTCGCTGGTGGGTTGAACCACATAGTCGCGCTCGTGCCGGTCTTTGATGCGCAGTAACTCGGGTCCCATTTTTTCAAATCGCCCGGTCTCCTGCCACAGCTCTGCCGGTTGAATCACTGGCATGCTGATTTCTACGGCGCCAGCCCGGTTCATTTCCTCGCGAACAATCGCCTCCACCTTTCGAATCACGCGCAAACCCATGGGCATATAACTGTAAATTCCAGCCCCTAGTTTTTTAACCATGCCCGCACGCATCATCAATTTGTGGCTGGCAACCTCGGCATCAGCAGGTGCCTCTTTGAGGGTAGAGATGAGAAATTGCGAAGCTTTCATAGGGGACTCTTGATCAACGGTGCGGTGGAGATGCCCCACGCGCGGCATGTGCCGTGCATAATGGGCGAAGTTTAAAAATTGGGGTTTGATTATGCTTGACCGGGACGGCTTTCGGCCCAACGTCGGCATCATCCTACTCAACCAGAAAAATCAGGTTTTTTGGGGCAAACGCATACGTACCCACTCGTGGCAATTTCCGCAAGGTGGCATTGACCGGGGCGAAACCCCAGAGCAAGCCATGTTCCGAGAGTTGCATGAAGAAGTAGGCCTCCAACCGGAGCATGTTGCGATCGTTGCTCGTACCCGAGACTGGTTGCGTTACGAGGTGCCTGACCGATATATCCGCCGTGATGCGCGGGGCCACTACAAAGGGCAAAAACAAATTTGGTTTTTGCTTCAATTGACAGGGTTTGACTCAGATTTAAACCTGCGCGCAACGGATCACCCAGAATTTGACGCTTGGCGTTGGAATGATTACTGGGTGCCACTCGATGCAGTCGTTGATTTCAAACGCGGCGTATACGAAATGGCGTTAACTGAGCTTTCTCGCTTCCTGCCGCGATTTGAAACCCGTACGCGCTTTTTGCGCCAGTCCCAGCAAGACGGCGATCCCAATCACTCTCTTCCGTCTACTTATGAATAAGTCATGGGCTTTTGCTCTTTGTTTTTTGATCTGCCCAGCCTCCTATGCTTTGGC
>CAMDAN010000153.1 GCA_945888535.1 Bordetella parapertussis | reverse complement strand
CGGTCTCCGCTCGCCCCAAAAATTTGCACCAACGACAGGTGGGGGTGTTGGCGGTGCAATGTCTTCCAGTCGAGCCCGAGTTTGACCATAGCCGAAGGGCGAAACGACGTTAACAAAACGTCAGTTTTTGCCAGCGTTTGGTGCAGTTTCTTTTGTCCTTTTTCAGACTTTAAGTCGAGACTTGCGATTTTGATGCCTTGGTGCAAAACGCCATAGGCCGCCGGGTTGTATATGCCCATGGGGTCACCCGAGCTCCCTTTGGGGGCGTTCGCAGGAGCTGGGGGCTCGAGCTTGGTGCAATGGGCACCCATAGCGTGAAAGCGCATCATGGCGGCAGGTCCTGGCAGGTTCAAGGCCAAGCTCACAATGCGAACGCCTTTAAGTGGGCGAAGGGGTTTTGCGGTGGAAAGAGAGTTTGTCATGCGCAAGCTTTGTCGATGGGTCTAAAAATCAAGGCTTGATGATAGAGGCAATAATGGCCCCTTTGATGCACCCCTTTGCATAGGACGCAACCTTGAACGCAGCCCCCCACAATGACGACCTGTTTCCCGAGTTGCGGGTCGATCCTGTCCTTCCCCAAAAAAAGAAGCCCCGTGTTGTGAAGACCCAAGCGCCTGTGATTCTCCCCAACCTTAACGATCTCGAGGCCTTGGCGCAAACGCTCCAAGCCGATCCTGATTTTCGGGTGATGCGCCGTTTAAAACCGCGTTTACATTGGCCCGCTGCGGGGGCGGCCAGTGTGACGCGGGTGCTGGTGTTAGACACCGAAACCACGGGGCTGGACTCTTCGCGTGAAAAAATTATTGAGCTGGCTTTGTTGCGGGTGGATATTGATAACGCTTCTGGCTTGCCTGTGGGCGAGGTACTTGTGTTTGATGAACTCGAAGACCCAGGCATTCCCATTCCAGTCCAAATCACCGAAATTACCGGCATTACAGACGCCGACGTCAAGGGTAAGAAGCTCGATGAAGCGCGAATCGCGCAGATGCTTGACGGCGTCGATGTCATCATTGCCCACAACGCTGGGTTTGACCGCCCGTTTTGTGAATCGCGCTTGCCTTTGTTCAAAGAATTCGCTTGGGCCTGTTCGTTTGCAGATATTGACTGGAAAGTCCAAGGCCGAAGTTCCAGCAAGCTCGAAATGCTCGCCCACGCCTTAGGTCTTTTTTACGATGCGCATCGGGCAGAAATGGACTGCCACGCACTGATCGCAGTTTTAGCAGCTCCACTGCCTAAGGCCGCGTCCACTGGGTTTGCAGCGCTACTGACCGCGGCAAAAAACCCCGCGTTTCGATTACAAGCCACCCAAGCGCCGTTTGAAGCCAAAGACAAACTCAAACAGCGCGGCTACCGCTGGAACGGGGATCAAAAAGTGTGGCATACCCGTTTAAGCGACGAAGCGGCGGTGCAAGCCGAATGTGAGTGGCTTAGAGCGAATGTGTACGGCAGCCGTAACGCATCCGTCGAACTTGAAAAGATGGAAGCCACCGACAAATATTCATCGCGCAGCGGAGTGCGTTTACAGAAATCTTTGTAATGAAAGTTCTAGGAGTTCAAGCGGGTAAAGCCCGCAAAGTGATGATGCAAGGCCGCAGCATTTTGACGGCCATGCACAAAACGGCTTTGACCGAAGCCACTTCTGTGGGCTCCTTGGGGTTAGAAGCGGATGAACAAGCTGATCCGTCGGTGCATGGCGGCTTAGAAAAAGCGGTCTATGCCTACCCGGTAGAACATTACGATTTTTGGCGCAAAGCGCGAGAGGCCGAAGGCCTTGGCGGTATTGACACTGCGCTTGCTTACGGCTCCTTGGGCGAAAACTTAACCCTTTCAGGTGTATTGGAAACGGATGTGTGGGTAGGCGATGTGTTGCGCTTTGAAAATTGCGTCTTACGGGTCACGCAGCCGCGTGAACCTTGTTTTAAATTTAACGTCGCGATGGGCTACAACACGGCGGCCAAAGCGATGGCGCTCAGTGGATTTTGCGGATTTTATTTAGCGGTGGATGTTCCCGGTACGCTGCAAGCGGGGGAGACGTTTACTTTGGTTCCCGGCCCGCGCCGCGCTAGTATTCCCGAACGATTTTCCGCCAAGATGTTCAAACATCTGCGTTAGGAATCGTTGTCTCTTAGCTTCAGGTTTTGGTGACGTTGCACTCTCGGCGTAACAGGGCCAAGGCATCGTGTAATGCGTAGTCTGCGTCGCTTTCTAGCGTGGCGCGTCCTTCTTCCACAAACGATTCCCACATCTGCGCGTAGTCCACTTGAAACTGCGCTGGCGCATGGGTTTGGATAAATTGCGTCGCCAACTCAGGTCTAAAGCCAGACTTCCGGATTTTTCGAATCAGCGTTCCAGCCGACTTTTCACTCAACAATGTTTTAGGCGTGGCACCCGCGGCCAAGCCCAAAAACAGCGTGAGCAAAGAGCCCTCGTCCTCGTGCCCGCCCGTGGCTTTGTCCCACGCGGCAGACACCTCGCGCTCGTATTCATCTACTTCAGCGAGCCCGTCATCCAGCCAGAAATAGCGGCCAATGAACGCGGGGGTTTGGTTAAACAGTTTTTTAACGCTCACCGAAACGTCCATCATTTTCGGCCAATCTTTTCGCACGGAATCCATCAACGCAAGGGCTGCAGATGTTAGTTCTTGGGGGAAATCCGAGGGCAGGGCGAAGGCGGGCGGTTTTGTAGCGCTAGATTTTTTCCTTAATGCTTCGATGCGCTTTTGAAAGCGAACCCAGTCAGGTGCATCTTGTTTATCCGAACCTGACCCCATGATCAGCGCAGTGCGAATCACCGCCTCCGCATCTTTGCCTTCGTCTTCAAGTGTGTCAATATCAAGCCCCCACTCTTGGGCAAACCAAATCGCTGCATCCATGACCTGGGCTACCAACTGGCGCTTGGAAAGTTCAGCGTTGAATTCGTCTAAAGACCTGAGCGTCCAGCGTTCCAAAATCGGAATCTGCTCGTCCCGAAATCCGCGCCCTTCGTGCATCCCAAAGTGCGTGTTCTGCGGCAAAGCCAACATCGCTTTGAGCATATCGGAGCCGCCTTTAGAACGGGAAAGTAAGCTGTTTTCTCGCAGTTGAAGGGCGGCGTGGTGCAGGTCTGCTGCGCTGCTGCGCTCTAAATACAAGCTCACCAGGTTCACCATCCGCAGTCTGGCTGTTTCTAGTTCAGGGCGTAAATATTCAGTCCCAAAATACCGCGCAATCTGCACCATGCCTTTGGGCGCTTCGGTACGTATCGCTTGAAGCTTGGCGCTATCAATTAGCCCGTGTTGAATGCCGTAGCGCAGCGCCTTTTCAAAAAAAGGACGGTTCTCAAAAAGCGCAATTTCTGCGTTGGGCTTCACCATAGCGATTAAATGGCCGACTCTTCGTCAGCGTCTAAGGCCGCTGGCGTGGCCTTGCCGCGGTCGGTGTCGCCAGTTTCTACTTTGCCGTCATCTTCTTCCAGTTCGGCCTCTTCGCCGCGGCCCATGTCGTGGGCGCGGGCCTTAGCCCGCAAGACCAAGAGCATCTCAATAAATAAATCAGGACATTCATAACGCAAGGTAAATGCCATTTGCATCCAATCTTGGTCAGCCACTTCGTCCTCGTCTAAGCGGGGTTTGGCATAGGCGTTGGCATACAGCTCGGTCTCCGTGAGCATCTCGCCATCGTCTTCAACCGTATCAAACAAACCCGTTCTGGCAAACGCCTCCACCCGGCTCCAGCGTTCTGCAAAGTAGTCTGCCAAGGCTTCGCTGCCACCTTCGAGATCACCAATCGCGGTCAAAAATTCAACCGGGTTGGCCCCAGAGCGAAAAATCACCGAATTGACCATGCCGCGCAAATGCGTGCGCGAGAGGTCTTTGAATTGTTTTTCAATCACCACCGCCCGCGCAAACTGCTCCGGC
>CAMDAN010000152.1 GCA_945888535.1 Bordetella parapertussis | reverse complement strand
TCCGGCGTAACTTTATCTTCTGGATAAAACCCTGGGCTTGCCACCAGCCGGCATGACTCCTCAGCCATTCCAACCACACTGATTTCGCGAGCCTCTTTCGATACAACATTTCGCTGCACAATGCGCGTCAATGCTTGGTTGTCTATATCTAGCTGAGAAATCAAGCCGGAATCCCAAACCGAATGGAGATTGCTTTGCCGCATAAAAGCGCGTAAGGAGTAAGTGTTTCCGCCCCTGTCGTCTTTGTAGCCCGCATGTAACGGCTGGTGAACATCACCAACCAAATGCACCAGGTATTTCAGCGCTTTGAGACGCACTATATCATCCGCATTCGAAGCCAACACCGCAGTATTTTTCTCAATCGCCCCCACCACGCAATGCCCACCTTCGCAATCGCGCTCGGGCTCATATTTGCAAGTGGTTCTTGGAAAATTAACGTAGTGCCACGCGCTGGTGGCGGGGCTGCGATGCTGATCCGCCCATGTCGCAATGGACTCCAAGGTCTGGCCAGGTTCTAAAGCTAAAAGCCGAGAAACTTCATCACGCGATTTGGGGGTGAGCGCTTGCCAAGCCACATTGGCAATCACCTGATGGCCCTGCGAGCCCCACGCAAAAGCCGGGGAACCCAAAGCACACAACACAAGCAACAAAACACCGCGCACCCATGCGCGGCCGCAACACCAGCAGCAAGACATAAAGCCCGTTCCAACGAAATATAGTTATCGTTGGATTGTGCGCTGGAAATTCAACACATTCAAAAAATTCGCTTCAATTAACCTTTTTTGGCAGTTTATTTAGAACATCCAAAATAACGTTTGAATCGGTAGGACGAACCACGCGACCTACTTCTTGTCCGTTCACCAAAAACACCAAGGTAGGCCAAAGTTTGACCTTGAACGAACGCCCTAGCGGGCGCCCTGCTCCGTCCTCGATGCGTAGTACCTTAATGTCAGGGAAGTTCGCAAAAGCCTCGGTAATCAAAGGCGCCGCGGTTTGGCAATGGCCACACCAATTCACCCCGAACAGTAAAACAGTGGTGCCGGTTAAAGCGTCAAGCGATTCGCGTGTCGGAGCATTCGACGTGTAAAGCGGGTTCAAAGTCATGGGAGATTGCGCAGGCCAACTTACTGGTTTTGTAGCTCAGTCACCAGCATTTTTCCGTCCTCACGCACCACCTTGAATTTAACTTTGTCGCCGACTTTAAAGTTTTCAAGAACCGCAGGGTCTTTCAATGTAAAAACCATGGTCATCGGCGGCATTTCGAGCTCCTTTATTTCGCCGTGTTTGATCGTGATCTTACGGGCCTCTTTGTCTATCTTACGAACCTCGCCGAGTGCCATGTCTGCCGCAGATTGCGCAAAGACAGAAATACAGGCCATGGCTGATAAACCAAAAGTAATCGCAATAAAAATGGATTTAAGGTGAGTCATGGTTGCATTCTTTAACGGTAACTTTGGTAAACGCTGGTCGATTGATCTAGCAAGACCAATAACACGTCATAAGGATCTTTGCGTCCTTTGTAGATGGCTCCATCCATTCCCGGGGACCCGACTGGCATACCAGGGACAGCCAGCCCGACTGCCTTAGGCCTTTCGCGCAGAATACGTTTCATCTCTTTGGCAGGGACGTGTCCCTCAAAGGCGTAGCCGTCCACTTTGGCGGTATGACAAGAACCCAAATTTGCGGGAATACCCAAAGCGGAGCGTGCCGCATTGTTTCCGGTCTCGTTGACCTTGACGTCAAACCCAGATTTCACCAAATGTGCAACCCAGTCTTTACAGCATCCGCATTCTGGGTCTTTCCACACTTCAACCAGAGGACGGGCTTTGGCAAATACGTTGCCACTAAGAACGAGCTGTGTAGCAGCTACAAATACCGGAAGAATTTTGAGAAACAATCGTTTTTGCATAGAAGCCTTTATTAGAACGGAGCTGTTACTTAGAAGCCAATACAGTGACTTTTCCTACCATTCCGGCCTGGTAGTGGCCAGCGATTAGGCAGGCATAGTCAAAAGTTCCTGGCTTGTTAAAGGTCCAGATGATCTCGCCAGACTTGCCGGGACCAACATGGGCCATGTAGGGTTCCTCGTGCTCCATGTCGGGAAACTTCACCATCATTGCGGCGTGTTCGTCTAAGTCTTTCTTGGAACCGAGCACCATTTCGTGCATGACCTTCCCGCCGTTCTTGATCACGAACTTGATCGTTTCACCTTGCTTGACTTCCAGCTTCTCTGGGTTGAACCGCATTTTGTCAGTCATGGTGAAAGTCACCGTCCGGTTGACGGCTTTAGCGTCGCCAGCGATGCCCCATTCTTTTTGCTCCTTGTTGACCGGCCCAGCTTTTTTTGCATGGGTTGCCTCGTTATGGGCCAAGGCGAAAGTACTGGCGCTGATGATGAGAGCGGCGAGGACTGCAGAGTTGAATTTTTTCATAATTTTCCTTAAGTAATTTTGATGCAAAATTAATGTTTCATAGAGCCCATGGGCTTGCGCACCTGGACTTCAATGTCTTTGGCTGGCATGTTCTGCGAGGGCATGGTATTGCCACCCTCAGCCGCAAACCGAGAAGGATTAGGCAGAGCCCCGGTCCATTCATAAGCCACCGTGCCGGCGGGGTGCTTGTACCAACCCGGATCTTTGTAATCGCCAGCTTTTTGATTCTTGCGTACTTTGACCATAGAGAACATCCCGCCCATCTCGACCGAGCCGAACGGGCCAGCGCCCGTCATCATTGGGGCGGTGTTATCGGGAATCGGCATCTCCATCTCAGCCATGTCTGCCATCCCGCGCTCCCCCATCACCATGTAATCGGGGATCAGATTGGAGATTTTCTTCGCTATCCCACGGTGATCGACACCTATCAAGGTCGGAACGTCATGCCCCATGGCGTTCATGGTGTGGTGGCTCTTATGGCAATGGAATGCCCAGTCGCCCTCCTCGTCAGCCAGGAACTCGATTTGACGCATCTGGCCTACGGCGACATCGGTGGTGACTTCGTAGCAGCGTGCGCTCTTTGGCGTCGGTCCACCGTCGGTACCGGTAACGTGGAACTCATGCCCATGCAAATGGATGGGGTGGTTGGTCATCGTCAAGTTACCCACGCGGATCCTTACCTTGTCGTTCTTCCGAACCACCAGCGGATCAATGCCTGGGAAGATACGGCTGTTCCAGCTCCAGAGGTTGAAATTCAGCATGGTCATGATCTTGGGCGTGTAAGCGCCCGGATCAATATCGTAGGCGTTAAGTAAAAACACAAAGTCCCGGTCCACGTCATCAATCAGTGGGTGCTTTACCTTGGGATGGGTGATCCAGAATCCCATCATTCCCATGGCCATTTGCGTCATTTCGTCCGCATGCGGGTGGTACATGAACGTACCCGGCCGTCTGGCCACAAACTCATACACAAACGTTTTACCCACAGGAATAGCCGGCTGGTTCAGCCCAGACACGCCATCCATGCCATTGGGGAGTCGCTGTCCATGCCAATGCACACTGGTGTGCTCCGGAAGCTTGTTGGTAACGAAGATTCGGACACGGTCCCCTTCGACGACTTCAATGGTGGGGCCCGGTGACTGGCCGTTGTAGCCCCAGAGATGGGCTTTGAAACCGGGTGCCATCTCGCGAACCACCGGCTCGGCTACAAGGTGAAACTCCTTGACTCCATTGTTCATACGCCAAGGCAGCGTCCAGCCATTGAGCGTGACGACTGGGTTGTAAGGGCGTCCTGTATTGGGAACCAAGGGCGCCATGGTGTCGGGGCTTTTTTGGAAAACCGGTTCAGGCAAAGCAGCCATGGCGACGCGGCTGACGGCGGCAGCGGCAACAGCGCCACCCGCAATACCTGCGAATTTGAAAAATTGACGGCGAGAATTCATATTTTTAATGTCCTGCATCACTGGCACCTCCAACGGT
>CAMDAN010000151.1 GCA_945888535.1 Bordetella parapertussis | reverse complement strand
CCACCATGCTGGCAATCCAGCGCATATTGAAGTCTTTCCCGCGCGGCCCTTCTTTGCCGGCTAAACACTCATCGACATAGCGTTTGATAGGCGCATCCCAGTGGCGCATATTGCTCATGTTGATGGCAAATTCTTGGGTGTCTGCAGGGACTTGGACGTTTTCTTGGGTCAGGACGAAGGAGCCTTGTTCGCGGTCCAGGGTGAACATGGCAACGCCGTTTCCCACGGTAAGTACCAACGTGGTTTGCGGCCCATAGACGCAATAGCCAGCAGCAACCTGTTTTGATCCGGCTTGTAAAAAGTCTTGTTCCGAGACTTGGCTGCCTTCGGGTTTTCTTAAGACGCTGAAAATAGTACCGATGCTCACGTTGACATCGATGTTGCTCGATCCGTCTAAAGGATCAAACAGCAAGAGGTATTCGCCCTGCGGGTAGCGGTTAGGAACCACATAGATGTCTTCCATCTCTTCGCTCGCCATCGCAGCGAGGTTGCCACCCCATTCGTTGGCTTCAATCAAAACTTCGTTGGCGATGATGTCGAGTTTCTTTTGAATTTCGCCCTGTACGTTTTCACTCTCTGCCGTTCCTAATACGCCACCGAGTGCGCCTTTGTTGACGGCTTGGCTGATACTTTTGCAAGAGCGGGCAACGACTTCTAGCAGCAAGCGCAGTTGCGCAGGAATCAAGCCATTGACGCGTTGTTGTTCAACCAAATAGCGGGTAAGGGAAACTTTGGAGGCCATGGGTTTCTTTCTGTTTAAAGGCAGAGTGAGTGTACTTAAGCCAATGCCCGCTCAACAACTTCACGCACATCGTTGCTTAAATCCGTTTTAGCGGCAACGCGCAGCAAGGCTTCACGCGCGGCGCTGCGGTAGGGCTCGGTCAGTTTTTTCCAGCGGTCTAAAGCGCGGGCTAAGCGAGCGGCCACTTGGGGATTGATGCTATCGAGCTCCATCACGCGTTCGCTCCAAAAGACGTAGCCTGCGGCGTCTTGGCGGTGAAACGCGCCCGGGTTGGCGCTACAAAAACTAGAAATCACGCTGCGGGCGCGGTTGGGGTTGCGGATATTAAAGTCGGGGTGTTTGAGCAATTGGCGCACCGCCGGCAGCACATCGCCACCGCGATCACAGGCCCCGGCTTGCAATGAAAACCATTTATCAATCACTAAGTCTTCGTCTTTGAAGAGCGCGTGAAACATTGCTAAGGCTTGGGCCGCTAGAGCGTTGCCGCTGCCGACCAAGGCCTGCAAAGCATTGGCGCGGTCCGTCATATTGCTTGCCGCTTTGAAGCGCTGTAACGCTTTTTCGGGCCAGGCATTATTGTTTTGAGCGGTGTCAGATAAACACAAATAGGACAAAGCCATGCCAGCCAGGGCTCGACGACCTGCAGAATTTGCGTCAGGGGTGTAGCCGCCGTGGTTTTGGTGGGCCGCAAAAGCCCATTCCCAATCGGCATGGAGCGCGGTTGCGAGTTGCAAGCGCATGGCTTCACGCACGGCGTGAATGCGCTGGGGGTCCACTGCGTCTAACTGCTCTGCGATATACGTTTCTGAGGGCAGGGTGAGCACGAGTTCTTTGAATGCGGCGTCAAGGGTGGGGTGTCGAAGTACATCGCGTAGGGCTTGGAGGAGCGCTGGATTAAGCGCTGACGCATGGGCTAAGGCGCTGTCGTTTTTCGATTCCAGCAAAGCCAAGGCGCTGCGCATAGCCAAACGCTGTCCGGCTTCCCAACGGTTAAAGGGGTCGTTGTCATGCGCAAGCAACACTAACAGTTGCGCATCGGTGTATTCAAAGTCCAGAACCACGGGGGCAGAAAAGCCGCGCAAGATGGAGGGAACCGGTTCTTCGTTGACGTTAAAGAAAGTGATGTGTTGGTTTTGCGCGTTCATCACCAAGAGGTGCGTGTCTTGGGGTTGTGCGCTGTTCTGGCCTTCGGTGAAGGGCTCGGTATAAAGCGGGATGGCTGCGCCGCTGTGTGCGCCAAGCAAACCAATGTTGATAGGAATCACAAAGGGTTGTTTGCTGTCTTGCCAGGGCGTGGGGGCACAGTGTTGCATGAAGGTCAGCGTGTAACTGCGTTTTTCAGCGTTGAAGTTGCCGCTGGCCGTCAGGCGCGGCGTGCCTGCTTGGCTGTACCACAGCTTAAATTGCGGTAACAGCGCAGTCAGATTGGATTGCGGGTTGGCATCGGCTACGGCTTGGGCAAAGTCATCGCATGTGACGGCCTGGCCGTCAAAGCGTTCAAAGTACAGCTTCATGCCCCGAGCAAAGCCCGCGCGGGAAGAAACACTGGCGCCGTCAGCGGACAGGGTTTGCATCATGCGAACCACTTCTGCGCCTTTTTCATAAATGGTGACGGTGTAGAAGTTATTGATTTCTACATAGCTGTCGGGGCGCACCGGGTGGGCCATGGGGCCCGCGTCTTCAGGGAACTGCGCGGTGCGAAGGACGCGAACGTCTTCAATGCGTTTGACCACCCGGGCTGACGCATCGCCACACAGGTCTTGGCTGAATTCTTGGTCCCGAAAAACGGTTAAACCTTCTTTGAGGCTGAGTTGGAACCAATCTCGGCACGTGATGCGGTTGCCTGTCCAGTTGTGAAAATACTCATGCCCGACCACACTTTCAATGTTGGCGTAATCGACGTCAGTGGCGGTAGCGGGGTTGGCCAATACGTATTTCGTATTGAAAATATTAAGGCCTTTGTTTTCCATCGCGCCCATGTTGAAGTCGCTGGTAGCAACGATCATGAAACGCTCAAGGTCAAGCGGCAATCCAAAACGCGCTTCGTCCCAAGCAACCGAGGCCATGAGCGAGTTCATCGCGTGTTCTGTTTTGTCTAAATCACCTGGACGCACATAAACCTGAAGCACATGGTCTTTGCCAGCGAGGGAGGTAATCCGTTGTTCGCGGCTGACCAATTGCCCGGCGACCAAAGCGAATAAATACGCGGGTTTTTTATGCGGATCGACCCATTTGGCAAAGTGGCGACCGTCTTCCAAGTCGCCTTGTTCTACCAAGTTTCCGTTGGAGAGTAAGACGGGGTAAAGGGCTTTGTCGGCCCGCAAGGTCACGGTGTAACTCGCCATGACGTCTGGGCGGTCTAGGAAATAGGTGATGCGGCGAAAGCCCTCGGCTTCGCATTGGGTAAAAAACGATCCGTTGCTGACATACAAGCCCATCAGCTTGGTGTTTTTAACCGGGGCGCAGGTGGTAAAAATCTCTAGATCAAAGGCCTCTGTGCCTTCTGGCAAGCTCTCCAAGACCAATTGGTTGCCATCGATTTTGAAAGAGGTCCCTTGGCCGTTAACCATCACGCGGGACAAATTCAGGTCTTCGCCGTCTAAGCGCAAAGCCTGAAGCGGAGCATCCGGGTTGCGGCGCAAACGCATGGTGTTAAGTACGCGGGTTTTGGCGGGATCGAGGTCAAAGCTTAAGGCGACGGTATCAACCCAAAAAGCGGGCGCTTGGTAGTCGCCGCGGTAAACGGTGGTAGCGGCGGGGGCGGCGCCCTCACGAAGTGTCAACATGAACTAATTCTCCAAAGGTCTCACACGCCTTGCTTGAGCGAGGCTTGAATAAAGGGGTCTAAATCACCGTCCAACACTTTTTGGGTGGCAGAGGTTTCGTAATTGGTACGCAGGTCTTTGATACGGCTGTTGTCTAAAACATAGCTTCGAATTTGGTGGCCCCAGCCCACATCGGTCTTGGAGTCTTCGAGCTTTTGTTGTTCTTCTTGGCGTTTGCGCATTTCAAAGTCATACAAACGGCTGCGCAGGCGTTTCCAAGCCACATCGCGGTTGCCGTGTTGGCTGCGTCCGTCTTGGCACTGCACCACAATGCCCGTGGGGATGTGGGTCAGTCGCACGGCCGAGTCGGTTTTGTTGATGTGCTGGCCGCCAGCGCCACTGGCGCGAAAGGTGTCAACCCGAACATCGGCTGGGTTGATGTCAATCTC
>CAMDAN010000150.1 GCA_945888535.1 Bordetella parapertussis | reverse complement strand
GCAGCCGGTTATTGCATGGTTGCGACTGCCAAGCGTGATTACGCTAATTTAGGCCCGGTAGGCACGCCACAAAGTGGGCGCAGACTGTTGTCCATTGTGATGGGAACTTCTAGCGAAAACGCCCGAGCTAACGAGTCCCAAAAGCTTTTAAATTGGGGTTTTGTGGCCTTTGAGCCAGTGAAATTATTCGACTCAGACCAGTCTTTGCTTAACCAAAAGGTGTGGAAAGGCAGCTCCGGAACGATCAAAGTGGGCCGACCCCATGCCATCGTTGTCGCCGTGGCCCAAGGCAGTGCGGGCAAGCTGACAACTGAGATTGTTCGCCGCGAACCCTTGCTGGCACCTGTTGCAAAAGGCCAACAAGTAGCACTCTTGAGAGTGAAGTCTGCCGGTGTGCAGGTGGTCGAGGTGCCTTTATTGGCGCTTGAAGAGGTCTCCCAAGCCGGCATTTTTGGTCGGGCATGGGACGCCATTCGGCTGTGGATTCGCTAGAAATTTTTGCTTTCACTCCCCCAATCTGCTATATTAGAAGGCTTTTCGGAAATTCCGAAGGGATTCACGTTTTCGAAGTTTTTTGAAATTTAGTTACCAAACGTTTAGGGACGTTTATATTTAGGAGGCTTAAGTGCCAACCATCAACCAGCTAGTGCGTCAGGGGCGCGAGGTCGAAACGATCAAATCAAAGAGTCCTGCGATGCAGAACTCTCCCCAGCGTCGTGGCGTGTGCACCCGTGTGTACACCACGACCCCAAAGAAGCCCAATTCCGCTTTGCGTAAAGTTGCCAAAGTGCGCTTGACCAACGGTTTTGAGGTGATTTCCTATATCGGCGGTGAAGGCCACAACTTGCAAGAACACAGCGTAGTGCTGGTTCGCGGCGGTCGTGTCAAAGACTTGCCCGGTGTGCGTTACCACATTGTGCGTGGATCGCTGGACTTGCAAGGAGTGAAAGACCGCAAGCAGTCGCGTTCTAAATACGGTGCGAAAAAGCCAAAGGCTAAATAAGCCGAGGTTTTTAAACATTAATTGGTGCTGATTTGCCGCGTGGCGCGGTGATTAGGCGTAGTGACCCAAAAAGATAATCCTGTCTCGGTGGTCGAGTAAGTGGAGGTCAATATGACCTTCGCGGCATCGTAAAAGATGCCAACTGAAGCAAAGAGGTGAAAAAATGCCACGTCGTCGCGAAGTCCCTAAACGTGAAATTCTGCCGGATCCTAAGTTCGGCAATGTAGAGCTGTCCAAATTCATGAACGTGATCATGGAAGGCGGCAAAAAAGCGGTCGCTGAGCGCATCATTTATGGTGCCCTCGAGCAGATCGAGAAAAAGCATCCTGGTAAAGATCCGCTTGAGGCGTTTACCGTTGCTATTAACAACGTCAAGCCCATGGTTGAGGTGAAGTCTCGCCGTGTGGGTGGCGCAAACTACCAAGTTCCAGTCGAAGTTCGCCCTGTGCGTCGCTTGGCTTTGAGCATGCGTTGGATTAAAGAAGCTGCGCGTAAGCGTGGCGAAAAATCCATGGCTTTGCGCTTGGCCAATGAATTGTTAGAGGCCACAGAAGGCCGTGGCGGTGCTATGAAAAAGCGTGATGAAGTTCACCGCATGGCCGAAGCTAACAAAGCGTTCTCGCACTTCCGTTTCTAAGAACCGGAGCTATCGCAGCCCTTGCCAGGGCTCATATTCCCGAACTGTGCCTTGGGTGCGGTTGCGGGAATTGTGCTTGGTGAGAGTGCTGCAGGCTGTGCAACATTGTGTAGCGCAGCGTTATGAAGATTTAGATCAACGAAGGATTTCACATGGCTCGCCATACCCCTATTGAGCGCTACCGCAACATTGGTATTTCTGCGCATATCGACGCTGGTAAAACCACAACGACTGAGCGCGTTTTGTTTTACACCGGCGTGAACCACAAAATCGGTGAAGTCCATGATGGCGCGGCCACTATGGATTGGATGGAGCAAGAGCAAGAGCGTGGCATCACGATCACCTCTGCTGCAACGACTTGCTTTTGGAAGGGTATGGACAAGTCCTTGCCTGAGCACCGTATCAACATCATTGACACCCCCGGACACGTCGACTTCACGATTGAAGTAGAGCGCTCCATGCGCGTGCTCGATGGCGCTTGCATGGTTTACTGTGCAGTCGGCGGCGTGCAGCCTCAGTCCGAAACCGTTTGGCGTCAAGCTAACAAGTACAAAGTGCCACGTTTGGCATTTGTCAACAAGATGGACCGCACTGGCGCGAACTTCTTCAAAGTTGTAGACCAGATGAAGCTGCGTTTGAAAGCGAACCCAGTGCCTATGGTGATCCCAATCGGCGCTGAGGAAAACTTCACTGGCGTCGTTGACTTGATCAAAATGAAGGCCATCATTTGGGACGAAGCGTCTCAAGGCATGCTCTTCGAATACCACGATATTCCAGCTGAACTGCTCTCGCTTGCAAAAGAGTGGCGCGAAAAAATGGTGGAAGCTGCAGCCGAAGCCTCTGAAGAGTTCATGAACAAATACCTTGAAGAAGGTGATTTGACTGAAGACGAAATCAAACTCGGAATTCGTACTCGCACCATTGCAAGTGAAATCCAGCCGATGTACTGCGGCTCTGCGTTCAAGAACAAAGGTGTTCAGCGAATGCTTGATGCCGTGATCGAATTCATGCCTTCCCCAGTGGACATTCCACCGGTCAATGGTATGGACGAAGACGAAGCCCCCGTGGTTCGTCAAGCGTCTGACACTGAGAAATTCTCTGCCTTGGCGTTTAAATTGATGACCGATCCATTTGTGGGTCAGTTGACGTTTGTCCGCGTGTACTCCGGCGTCTTGCAAAAAGGCGACACGGTGTACAACCCGATTCGGGGCAAAAAAGAACGTATCGGACGTATTGTTCAAATGCACGCCAACAAGCGTGAAGAGGTCAGCGAAATTGTGGCTGGCGACATCGCCGCTTGTATCGGTTTGAAAGACGTGACTACAGGCGAAACCCTGTGCGATCCATCGGCCATCGTGATGCTTGAGCGTATGATTTTCCCTGAGCCTGTGATTACCCAGGCCGTTGAGCCAAAGACCAAAGCAGACCAAGAAAAAATGGGTATTGCTTTGCAGCGTTTGGCCCAAGAAGATCCTTCTTTCCGCGTAAAAACCGACGAAGAATCAGGTCAGACTCTGATTGCCGGAATGGGCGAGTTGCATTTGGAAATTATTGTTGACCGCATGAAGCGTGAGTTTGGCGTGGAAGCCAACGTCGGTAAGCCTCAAGTGGCGTACCGCGAAACCATTCGCAAAACCATTGAAGACGCGGAAGGTAAATTTGTTCGCCAGTCCGGTGGTAAGGGCCAGTACGGCCATGTGGTTTTGAAGATCGAACCCAACGAAGCCGGCAAAGGCATTGAGTTTGTTGACGCGATCAAGGGCGGTGTGGTTCCTCGTGAATACATCCCTGCGGTTGAAAAAGGAATTCATGAAGCGGTAACGCAAGGCGTTTTGGCGGGATACCCTGTGGTTGACGTGAAAGTCACACTCCACTTCGGTTCCTACCATGACGTTGACTCCAACGAGTTGGCGTTCAAAATGGCTGCGATTTTTGGTTTCAAAGAAGGTTGCCGCAAAGCGGGCCCCGTTATTCTTGAGCCCATGATGGCTGTTGAAGTTGAAACACCCGAAGACTACGCCGGTAACGTGATGGGCGATTTGTCATCACGCCGCGGTATGGTCCAAGGTATGGAAGACATGGTTGGTGGCGGCAAGGCAATTAAGGCGGAAGTTCCTCTGTCGGAAATGTTTGGCTACTCCACAACTCTGCGGTCTATGTCACAAGGTCGTGCGTCTTACACGATGGAATTCAAGCACTACACGGAAGCTCCGCGTAATGTGTCTGAAGCCATCATGGCATCACGCGCTAAGTAATTTCAGTTGTCTGCGACGGTATGCCGCCTCGTGCCCGTGCGAGGTGAATAAGCAATACCGTGCAGACGTTAAATCACACACGGGAACTAGCTCTTTTGGAGAAAATTTATGGGAAAAGAAAAATTCACACGAACTAAGCCCCACGTTAACGTAGGCACGATTGGTCACGTTGACCATGGCAAAACCACGCTCACAGCGGCCATCACCACCGTGTTGGCAGCCAAGTTTGGTGGCCAAGCGAAGGCTTACGATCAAAT
>CAMDAN010000149.1 GCA_945888535.1 Bordetella parapertussis | reverse complement strand
TTTCAAGCCTATAAACCTGACCCGAAAACCTATGGTGGCGTTGCACGTGTTTTTGATGTCTCACCCCGTGAGGTCATGCTCGTTGCTGCACACCATGACGATCTCGAGGGTGCCAAGGCTTGTGGATTGCAAACGGCTTATGTGGAACGACCGCATGAATTCGGCTTAGGCAGACCCAAAGACGTTAGCCCCCGATCAGCCAACGACTTCCACGCGCATGACTTAAACGACTTAGCAAACCAGCTTGGCTGTTAGCGAGGCATCCAGCCTAAACCGTCGCGGGTTGCGTGAGGCGCCGTTCCGCGTTCTGGGCGGTATTCGCAACCGATCCAGCCTGTGTAACCCAAGCGGTCAATTTCATCAAAAATAGCTGCGCAATGGAGTTCGCCTCGATCGGGCTCGTGCCGATTGGGAACGCCTGCGATTTGCAGATGCCCCACTTTCCCCGCTGGCAAATAGGTGCGCAGCTTGTGGCTGATGTCGCCTTCCATGATTTGGCAATGGTAAATATCCATCTGGACTTGCAAATGGTCTAGCCCCACCTCGTTCACCACGGCGTGGGCATCGGATTGGTATTGCAAAAAATACCCAGGCATATCTCGTCCGTTGATGGGTTCGATCATCAGAGTCACTCCCGCACTTGCAGCAAGTTGTGCTGCCCATTGCAAATTGTGAACGTAAGTGGAATGCAATACAGTGCGCGATACGTCTGCTGGGGATAAGCCCGCCAACACGTGAATTCGCTTGCAGTTCAAGCTTTCTGCATATTCCAAGGCCTGCAACATACCAGCGCGAAACTCCTCTTCACGCCCTGGCAAACAGGCGGTACCGCGCTCGCCACGCTCCCACGCCGTAGCCATATCCGCCAAGGTCTTGCCAGCTGGTGGGGCATTAAAAAGCACCTGCTCAAGGCCATGGCGCTTTAACTGCTCGGCCAAGACTGCGGGCGCAAAGGCGTAGGGAAATAAATACTCTACCCCCTTAAAACCGTCGCTGGCGGCGGCCGCAAAACGGTCTAGAAAAGCGTATTCGTTGTATTGAAAACTGAGGTTGGCAGCAAAACGTGGCATACAAATAAAAACAAAGAGACTAAAAAAGAGAGCGGAACGCAACGCCCAAAACTGCACAACAGGCGATCACCACAACCACCCCCCACTTAAAGCGCATTAAAGCAAACCCGGCAAGCACTGCGATAAACAAAGCGGCCCAGTCAAGCGCGGCAGGGTTGCCGCCTTGGGCGGGCAGGTAGGCGAGGTGCATCAGGAAAAAAACCGCCAAGCTGGCAATCACCCCGACCACTGCAGCTGTGATGGCCGTCAGCGGCGCAGTCAGTTGCAATTTTCCACGGGTGGACTCAACAAAGGGGCCGCCCGCCAAAATAAAAATAAACGAAGGCAAAAAGGTAAACCAAGTCACCACTACCGCAGCCAAGGTCGCACCCAGAAAAAGGGAGTCGGGCCCAAGAACCGCTTTGCTCCATCCGCCTAAAAACCCAACATACGTCACCACCATAATCAGCGGCCCCGGTGTGGTTTCACCCAGTGCTAAACCGTCCATCATTTGCGGACCCGTGAGCCAGCCAAAATGTTCAACTGCGCCTTGGTACACATACGGCAAAACGGCATAGGCTCCACCAAAAGTGAGCAAAGCAGCCTTGGTAAAAAACCACCCCATTTGCGTAAGCGTTCCATCCCAACCCCAGGCCCCTACCAAGCCCGCCATCGGCAGCAACCAAAGGGCTAAGCCAACGCCAATAACACGTGCTAACTTATGCTTGCTAAACAGCGCGTGGTTGGGTGTTGGCGTGTTGTCGTCAATCCAAGCAGGCGCATGTCCCGCGTGGCTCGGGGTATTGCCTGCGCCGTGCGCGGCACTCGCAGAAAATTGCTGAGGAACCCAACGTTGCCCCAACCAACCGCTCAGAGCGGCTGCGAAGACGACAGCAGGAAACGGAACCTGAAGGATAGCCACAGCAACAAAACTCAATAGAGCAATCGCCCACAACAGGGGAGCCTGGCGGGGGGAGCGCAAGGTTTTAGAACCGATGCGGTGCACCGCTTGGATCACCAGTGCGGCGACTGCGGGCTTAATCCCCCACAAGACAGCCGCAATCCAAGGCACTTCGCCAAACGCAACCACCACCCAACTCAGCCCGATTAACAAGAACAGAGAAGGCAGTACAAACAAAACACCTGCCGCGACGCCGCCCCAAGTACGGTGCATCAACCATCCCAAGTAGGTGGCAAGTTGCTGCGCCTCCGGGCCAGGCAGCAGCATGCAGTAATTCAGGGCATGTAAAAAACGCCGATCTGAAATCCAGCGGCGTTCTTCCACGAGCTCGCGGTGCATGATTGCAATTTGCCCCGCAGGACCGCCAAAGCTGATGCAGCCCAGCTTGAACCAAAAGCGCAGGGCCTGGTAAAAGCCGATGGGAGCCATTTAGCGCTCCAACTTGTACACGGATGTTCCCGCTCGCAGGTTTGGAAGCCAGCGCACCATTTCGCCGTTTTGCAGGCCAAAACTGTCGATCACGCGCAGGCCGCTGCGCTGCGCGAGTTGGCCTAAATCGGCGTGGGTTCCGACGCGGATGTTGGGTGTGTCATACCACTGGTACGGTAAGCGTTTGGTTACCGGCATGCGTCCGCGCAAAACGCTCAAGCGGTTGGGCCAATGTGCAAAGTTAGGAAAGGCAACAATCCCAATACGCCCCACGCGGGCGGTTTCGCGCAACATCACTTCAGCATTGCGAAGATGTTGCAAAGTGTCGATTTGCAAGACCACGTCAAACGACGCATCGTCAAACATTGCCAAGCCTTCGTCCAAGTTGAGTTGAATGACATTGACGCCGCGTTGAACGCAGGCCAATACATTGGCGTCATCAATCTCAATGCCATAGCCGCTGCATCCGCGGGTCGCCTGTAAGTGCGCCAACATCGCGCCGTCACCACAGCCTAAATCCAATACGCGGGCACCCTTGGGAACCAATTGGGCAATCGCGTTTTGGGTCGCTAGATCGCTCATACGATCACCTCCTGCGCTATCGCATCAAAGTAGGCTCGAACTACGCCGTGGTAGCGGGCGTCGTCTAGTAAAAAGGCATCGTGGCCGTGGGGCGCGTCAATTTCGGCGTAACTCACATCGCGTTTTTTGTCTAACAATGCCTTCACTAACTCACGGCTGCGCGAAGGCGCAAACCGCCAATCGGTCACAAAGCTCACTAACAAAAATTTGCAAGTGGCTCTTGCCAAAGCCTCGCTTAAGTTCCCGCCAAAGTCTCGCGCGGGGTCAAAATAATCCAGTGCACGCGTAATCAACAGGTAGGTATTCGCATCAAAGTAATCGGCAAACTTATCGCCTTGGTAGCGCAGATAACTTTCAATCTGAAACTCCACGTCTTGGGTGCTGTAAAGATAGTCGCCTGCGGTCTGGGCGATGCTGGTGCGTAAAGTGCGACCAAACTTTTCGTTCATCACATCGTCACTTAAATAGGTGATGTGACCAATCATGCGAGCAATGCGCAAGCCGCGCTTAGGCACCACGCCTTGTTGGTAAAAATTGCCGCCATGAAAATCGGGATCGGTCACGATAGCGCGACGGGCGACTTCGTTAAATGCGATGTTCTCGGCAGTCAGGTTGGGGGCGCTGGCAATGACCACTGCGTGTTTGACGCGCTCGGGGTATTGCAAAGCCCAGCCCAAGGCCTGCATGCCGCCTAAGCTGCCGCCCATCACCGCGGCAAGTGTTTGAATCCCTAAGCGATCAAGTAACAAGGCCTGGGAGTTGACCCAATCTTCAACGGTCACCACTGGAAAATCAGCGCCATAGACCTGGCCGTTCGGGCCATCTGGGTTGGTATGCATCGGGCCGGTGGTGCCAAAGCATGAGCCCAGGTTGTTGACCCCGATGACAAAAAATTTCTGGGTGTCTAAAGGCTTGCCCGGGCCAATCATGCTGTCCCACCAGCCTTCGGACTTGGCTTGGCCGGCGTAGGTTCCAGCTATATGGTGTGAGGCGTTGAGTGCGTGGCATACCAAAACCGCATTTGATTTATCGGCGTTCAGCGTGCCGTAGGTTTCAAACGTGAGGTTGTAGGCACGAATCGACGCGCCGCTCTTTAACGCAAGCGGCGCTTCAAAATGCATGGATTGAGGAGTAGCGAGCAACATATAAACTAAATTAAAACCGCGACCCC
>CAMDAN010000148.1 GCA_945888535.1 Bordetella parapertussis | reverse complement strand
AACGCCAGCGCCCAAGAACTGACCGGCTTGGCTGGTGCTTTGAAAGGTTTGAACCACGGGGTCATTCAGTTAGTCAGTGATTACAACCTGTTGCAAGGACCGGGCGAGTTTGATGCGGAATTTGATTTGGTGGAAACCTTGGCCCATGCCAGTGGCAAGCCCGTGTCTTTAACTTGGTTACAGCGCGATCCGGGCGGCGAGCAGTACCTCAAAATTCAATCGCGGGTGGACGCCGCCGTTGCCCAAGGCCTGCCTTTGTATTTGCAAACGGCTGCGCGGGGTATCGGGGTATTGATTGGTTTGGAGGCCAGCTTTCACCCCTTCATGGGCTTTGCTTCCTACAAAGCCGTGGCCCATTTACCTTTGGTAGAGCGGGCGGCAGCGCTGCGCGAACCCGAACGCAAAGCCCGCTTACTCAAAGAAAAATCGGATCGATTGGCTGGCGACGGCAGCGCCATCCCGCCATTGGTCGATCTCTTGCTGGCAAAAATTGAGTTGATCAGCGGGCGAATGTTTGCGCTGGAAGACACCCTGAACTACGAGCCTTCGGTGATGCAAAGCTTTTTGGTCCGTGCGAAGCAGTCGGGCATATCTGCGTTAGAAGCGATTTACGATCACTTGTGCGCAGGCAGCGGCGAAGGGCTAATTTACTTTCCGATTTTTAATTACAACGAAGGCTCATTAGACGCGGTGCGCAAAATGCTTGATCATCCTCGTGCGCTAAGCAGCCTGAGCGATGCGGGCGCTCATGTGGGCACAGTGTGTGATGCCAGCTTCACGACGTTCATGTTGACCCACTGGGTTAGAGATCGCGGCCGCGATGCGCTGCCTTTGGAGCGGGCGGTTGAGATGCTGACCCAGCGCAATGCGCGCTATTTGGGTTTAACCGACCGCGGAGTCATTGCCCCGGGAATGCGGGCCGATTTGAATGCGATTGACCCTACCAAACTCAGCGTAGGCTTGCCCAAGCTCGAACACGATTTACCAGCCGGCGGTAAGCGTTTCGTGCAACGGGCCAAGGGCTACGTCGCCACCTGGGTTGCCGGAGAACAGGTACAAGTTGATGGGGTTATTTCGGATGCGCGACCCGGCCGCTTAGTGCGAATGGGGCAAGGCTGAATAAGGCCAGCGCCAAGCAGATCAGCCAAATCGGCAGCAAGCCAAAGCGGCTGGCCCACCACGCATAAGGCGTTAGCCCTTCACGGGCGTTGACCTGGCCGACTAAAACGGTTTGGGTTAAGCGGGGTGCGGAGTGGGTGACTTGTCCATGGTGGTCTATCAACACGGTGGCCCCGGTGTTGGTTGCGCGAACAAAAGGCCGCTCAAATTCTAAGGCCCGCATCCGCGCAATATTCAAATGCTGGTCAATCGCAACGGTGTCCCCAAACCACGCGATATTGCTGAGATTGACAAACACCGTGGGGCTGGAAGTGGGCTCAGCAAAGCGCTGCGCGAGTTCTTCGCCAAATAAATCCTCATAACAAATATGCGGCGCAAGGCGCTGGCCTGCAAAGGCGAACGGCGCTTGCGCGACTGCGCCACGGTTGAAGTCGCCTAAGGGGATGTGCATCAATTCGGTGAACCAGCGAAACAGGGGCGGTATAAATTCACCAAAGGGAACCAAGTGGTGTTTGTCGTAGCGCAACACCACTTTGGACTCAGGCAGGAAGCCCACCACCGAATTGGTGTAACCCAAGGTGTTGTCTCCCAAAGGAATGCCGACGAGCGCGGCTTGGCCGTTGCGCTGAAAGTGGGTTCGTAAATCATTCCAATACTGCGCGGGGAGTTGCTGCGGCAACACGGGAAGCGCAGTTTCTGGGGCCACCACCAACTGCGTCTTCGCGTTAAAAAGCGATTGGCGGTACCACTCCAGCGATTGGGCAATACCGGTGCGGGCTTCAAACTTTTCGTTTTGCGCGATATTGCCTTGCAAGACGGTCACGCTGAGTTCTCCGTTGCTACGGCTAAAGCGCTCTGAAGCGTGTGGGATCGCTACTGAAATCAGAACTAACAAGGCCAGAACGGCCCCTTGCCAGCGTGGCCCATTCTTTCCTTGGGCCAGCGCCATCCCCGCCCAAGCCGATAGTGCCCCAACGCCGTACACGCCCAACCAAGGAATATAAAACGCCAAGGGACCTTCAAGGTGGGCGTAACCGCCTGCGCCCCAGCCAAACCCCGTGAGCCACGTACCACGCGCTAACTCCGCGATCGTCCACAAGGCGGCAAAGGCCAGCGCCGCGGTGCGAGGATTTTTCTGGGCCAGTCGCCACCACAACGCACAAGCCAATGCGTAATACAAGCCGAGGGCTGCGGCCAAGGCCACCACCGACACCACCGCCAACACCGCTGGCAACCCGCCGTAAGTGTGCATCGCTACAAACAACCACCAAAATGTCGCGCTTAAAGTGAGGGTGGCAAAGCCTTGTCCGATGGCAAAGGCGTGGCGTGTGCTTTGGGCTTTTTGTAAAGCGAATCCCAAACCCGCCATGGAGAGCCACTGCAAAGCCCACAGCGATTGGCCGCTTTCAAAACCAAATTGAAAAGGCCAGGCGATACTGGCAGCATGCCCCAGCGCCGCCAGAAAAAGCAGCGGCCACACGGTCGTCAGGCCTTGGGCGCGAGCGCCACAGGGGACACTTTGAACCAGCGCACTGCGCCGCCCTTGGTGTGCAAAACAACAAACTGCAAGCCAGCCACTACATGGCGCTCTCCGCGTTTGGGGACATGGCCCATGGCGTGGGCAATCAGGCCCCCGATGGTGTCAAAGTCGTCTTCGGGTTCGCTGCCTTGAACCTGAACCCCAAAGGCCGTATTCACCCGTTCAATCGGCGTATCGCCGCCAACGCGAAAGGTTTGGTCTGCCAAGGCGAAGATGTCGCCTTCGTCGTCTTCAATATCAAACTCGTCTTCAATCTCGCCGACGATTTGTTCTAAAACATCTTCAATCGTGATCAGCCCCGCGACTCTTCCAAACTCATCAATCACGATCGCCAAGTGGTTGCGGTAACCGCGAAAATCGCGCAGCAGGTCGTTGAGGCCCTTGGTCTCGGGAACAAAAACAGCGGGGCGCAGCAAGGCGCGAATATTGAGCTCCGGGGCGCGCTGCAATTTGAGTAAATCTTTGGCCATCAGCGTGCCAATGATGTTTTCACGCTCACCCTCAAACACCGGGAAACGCGAGTGTGCGGTGTCAATGACGGTGTGCATCAAGTCATCCATGGGCGCTTGAATGTCAATGACATCCATTCGGGTAGCGGGAACCATCACATCCCCGGCGGTCATGTCGGCCATGCGAATGACGCCTTCAAGCATGGCCCGGGACTGGGCCCCAATGATGTTGTTGTCTTCGGCCTCGGCCAGGGTTTCAATTAACTCGTCGGTAGAGTCCGGACCCGGGTGAATAAATTCAGCGAGCTTTTGAAGAAAAGTACGCTTGTCTTCTTTTTCAGGGGAATGCGCGGGGTGAGGGTCTGACACTGACGTGGGGCAAGGGATGCCGTGGTTGCGAAGTCGCTAGGATAGCCGATGCGTGCTGCACTGGTGTGAAATTCTGCGGGTTGCCTAGGGCGAGACCTTGGTTTGAGCGTCTTGCGCTAAGCGGCGCACCTCTTGAACATCGGCCAATATCTCCCAAAACTGTTTGGCCTGAACTTTCAACCGGTAGTCTGTATCGGCGATTTGATCATCCACCATTTCGCTCACGCGGGTGTGCATTGAGGGTGCGGGCAGGCGCAAATAGGCGTCCGATTCGCTGCCCTGGCGCTCCACCGAAGCGCCCGCGCGGCGCGCGATTTTCAGCATGGCGGAGTTTTCACTTAAGGCGTGGATAAACATCAAGGAAATGCGGTCGTTGGTGGCATGGACTTGCGCTCGTGCAAACAGCTTGCTGCCCAAGCCGCGGCTGCGGGCATGGGGCAACACCGAGACGCCGAACTCGGCGCAGGTCTCCGCATGGCTGTCTTCGGAGTAGGCCAAATGCGCCATGGCGATCAGGCGCAAGCGCCGGTCAAAGATGCCAAAAACTTGGTCTTTGACAAAGTCGAGCCCCTCAACATAGGTCTGAATTTGGGCGTCTTGAGCGGCGTATCCAAAGCGCAAATAGCGATCTTCGGGGGGCAGCTCCAGTAAATGCGATAAAACTGCTTTTCTGTGGCGCTCGGCCAAGGCCCGAATAGGCACGACGGCCACCGCCGCGTGGCTGATGTGGCGCTGCAGGTCAGCGGTTTTGAGATGGGGATGGAGCAAAGCCCGGGCAGCGTGCCA
>CAMDAN010000147.1 GCA_945888535.1 Bordetella parapertussis | reverse complement strand
AACGTAAAAACCCGGGGTATTTTTGGTGAAGCGCAATTGGCCTCGTTGTTGGAACAGGTTTTTGTCAGTGACCAGTACGCCGTTCAAGTGGCTACCCGCCCGGGAAGTAAAAACGTGGTGGACTTCGCGATCAAACTGCCGGGGAAGGCCGACGACGGAACGCCGCTGTGGTTGCCCATCGACGCAAAGTTTCCCAACGAAGATTACGAGCGCTTATTAGACGCCCAGGGCAGAGCGCATGTGGTTGATGCGGAAGCGGCCGGAAAAGCCTTAGAGGTACGGATTCGCCTGGAGGCTAAGTCGATTGCAGAGAAATACATCGAGCCTCCTTACACCACGGATTTTGCGATATTGTTTTTACCAACCGAAGGCTTGTACGCTGAAGTTTTGCGCCGTCCGGGTCTGATGGAAGTCCTGCAGCGCGAACACCGCATTACCTTAGCCGGCCCCACCACCTTGCTGGCCATGCTGAGTTCATTGCAAATGGGGTTTCGGACTTTGGCACTGGAGAAACGCTCCAGCGAAGTCTGGCAAGTATTGGGAGCGGTCAAAACCGAGTTTGGAAAGTTTGGCGACGTACTTGCCAAGGTCAAATCCCAAACCGAAGGTGTGCTCAAAACATTAGACAACGCCGAGGTACGTAGCCGTGCCATGGGCCGCGCCTTGAAAAAAGTGGAAGCTTTGCCAGACGCGCAAGTGCCCCATTTGATTCCGATGGACAAAGACCACGACACCGATACCGATACCGATCCAGATTCGATGTCTGATTCTTCCTCGCCAAACTCCAGCGGATCTTTGTTGTGAGTTTTCTCTCCTTCAGGGGAGAAGGTGCTTCTTGGGCGTTGACACGTTTGATCGTAGGGCATGTTTTTTTACATGCCAGCATGGCTGGTATGCGCCTGGCTGCGCCTTTGTTGGCGCTGAAACTCGGCCACAGTGCGTTACACGTTGGTGTATTACTGGCCTTGTACTCTTTAACGCAGGTATTTTTAGCGTTACCTGCAGGCCGCTTCGCAGATCAACATGGGCTGCGTCGGCCCATGGGCATTGGAGTTGTTGTGGCCATGGTGGGGGCCGCCTTGCCCATGCTCTGGCCGAGCTACGCAGTGTTGTGCGTAAGCGCCCTGTGCATGGGCGGAGCAACCGGTGCTACTTCGATTGCCTTGCAGCGCCATGTCGGTCGCAGTGCCAAAGACGCGGTTGAGCTCAAACGGTTTTTTAGTTGGTTAGCGATCGGACCAGCCGTCTCTAATTTTCTAGGGCCCGTGTGCGCTGGTTTACTGATTGATTATGCGGGTCAAGGTGTGTCGGCCTACTTGGACTTTTCTGGATTCAGAATCGCTTTTTTAGCCATGGGCCTCCTGCCGGTTTTGAGTTGGTTGTGTATTCGCCAAACAAACGAGCTGCCGCCGGTGGCGACCTATCAAGGAGAGCTGCCCCGCTCTGCGTGGCATTTATTGCATGCGCCACGGATGCGACATCTCTTGTTGGTTAATTGGCTGCTGTCTTCATGCTGGGATGTACATACTTTTATCGTTCCTGTTTTGGGGCACGAAAGGGGCTTGAGTGCCTCCGTTATCGGAACCATTCTTGGCGGATTTGCAATTGCAGCCGCTTTCATTCGCGTGCTGATGCCGCTGTGGGCTTCTTACCTTAAAGAGTGGGTCGTTGTTGCGTTAGCCATGCTTATGACTGCCGCCTTGTTCATGGTCTACCCCTTGATGTATTCAGCGTGGGCGATGGGGTTGTGCTCTGTTCTATTGGGGCTCAGCTTGGGTTCGGTACAACCTATGATCATGAGCATGCTCCACCAAATCACGCCGCACGATCAACACGGCCAAGCTTTGGGGTTGCGCTTGATGGCTATTAATTTTTCAAGCGTAGTGATGCCTTTGCTTTTTGGCACTGCAGGCATGCTGGTTGGGGTTCCTGTTGTTTTTTGGACCGTGGGTACCATGGTCGCATTGGGATCGCGCGTGGCTTGGAAAATTCGGCCTTAAAAGAACGCGTAAGAAAAGCTCAAAGCTGATAAAAATTCTTGATGTAATCCCACGCTTCTTGCGGATCATCGCTGTAATGAATGAGGTCTAGGTCGGAGCGATGAATCGTTCCTTCTTCCGCCAGCACCTCAAAGTCCATCAAACGTTTCCAATAGTCACTGCCAAAAAGAATAATAGGAACCGGCTTGGCTTTTTGGGTTTGTACCAAGGTGATGATCTCAAACAATTCGTCTAAGGTTCCAAATCCACCGGGAAATGCCACCAGAGCTTTTGCTCGCATGACGAAATGCATTTTTCGCGCTGCAAAGTAATGAAACTTAAAGTTCAATGAGGGCGTGATGTAGGGGTTGGGCTGCTGCTCGTGGGGTAGGGTGATATTCAACCCAATCGTCATGGCGCCCACTTCATGGGCGCCGCGGTTAGCGGCTTCCATGATTCCAGGCCCGCCGCCTGTACATATGAAAAAGCGTTTGTCTAACGGGGTGTTTAAGTTATCTTTAGCAACCAATTGCGCAAAAAGTCGTGCTTGTTCATAACGCGCTGCATTGCGAACCTGCTGTTGTGCTTGCGCCAATGCGGTCGGGTTATCGCTTTGTTTGGCTTGCAACAGAGCGGCTTGGACCACATCCGGTGCGCAAAAGCGGGCGCTTCCAAAGACCACTACGGTGTGTTCGATGCCTTGCTGCGCTTGGCTGAGCTCTGGCTTGAGCATTTCCAGTTGAAATCGGATGCCCCGGGTTTCTCTTCGCAGTAAAAATTCAGGATCAGCAAACGCAAGCCGATTGGCATCGGCCTCTAAAAGGTAGGCCTTCCCCGCATAGTTCCCTAACTCCGCCCAGGCATCGGCCAAACGGTTCTCTGACAAATTGTTGGTGTTTTCCATTCCCCCATTGTGAAGCAAACTGGCGCGTGCAGACGAAAAAAAAACCCCCTAAAAGGAGCTCTTTGATGGGCAGTGCCGTTTATACGCGCTTACGGTATTCGCCGGTACGGGTGTCGATCTCTACCTTGTCGCCTTGGGCTACAAAAATAGGAACGCCGACTTCAAAGCCAGTTGCAATTTTTGCGGGCTTAAGCACCTTGCCAGAGGTATCGCCTTTGACTGCAGGCTCAGTCCAAGTGATCTCGCGCACTACGCTGGTTGGTAATTCAACAGAAATTGCTTTGCCGTCATAAAACACCACTTCGACGGACATGCCATCTTCGAGGTAGCTTAATGAATCACCCATGTTTTCCGCTTCGACTTCGTATTGGTTGAACTCTTCGTCCATGCAAACATACATCGGGTCAGCGAAATAAGAGTAAGTGCACTCTTTTTTATCCAAGATGACCTGGTCCATCTTGTCGTCGGCTTTGAAAACGACCTCGGTTCCAAAATTGGCAATCAGGCTTTTAAGCTTCATGCGCACGGTTGCCGAGTTCCGGCCACCGCGGCTGTATTCTGTTTTCAGAACAACCATCGGGTCTTTGCCGTGCATGATGACGTTGCCGGCGCGAATTTCTTGAGCGGTTTTCATAGGTGAAAAATGTGGTGTGTCGCTAAAAGCGTTGTTTAGGCCGCTGATTGCGGCGGGGCATGATTTTTTCCGCTAAAGGTGCGGCTTCATCAGCAAAGCCTTAGATTTTATCGTTTTTTAACCGCTTCTCGCTTATCCGTAACGAATTCAATCAGTTGCTGCGTCAAATCGGGCTGTGACTTTAAATGGCCGCGAAAGGCCTCGGCGGTGGATTGCCACTCGGCCAAAAGCGGAGGATTCAGCGTTTGTAGGGAATCTTGATGGGTCAATCCGCTCCAGGATTGGTGCCATTGATGTAGAGAGGCGGGAGCCTCCATCCGATCCAAAAAGGCGTGGAGCTTGGCGTGGTGCGCCCCATCCTCTTGGGGATAAATCTGCCAAACCAGAGGCTTGCCCGCCCAAAGTGCTCTCACCAAAGAGTCCTCGCCCCTGACAAAATTCAAATCGCAAACCCCGAGGAGTTGGTCATAGTCAGTCTGCGACATCAAAGGGAGGAAGCTCATATCGAAAGAACGGGGTTTGTTGCGTTCCCTCAGTATTTTTTGCACCGCAGTCTTGGCTTGGCCCTCGGTAACAAGAAGGCGAACGGGCTCACCAAAATTCTCTAAGGATTCCAGAAGTCCAGCCACTGGCGCTGATGCATAGCAAAACAAGGAGATGAGTTTTTCGCCTTTCCAAGTAATGCCGAACTTTTGTAACCAGGCTGCTTTAGACGCTTCGCTCCTTAGAGTTTGGCGTTCTTGAATCCAAGGCTCTCGCAACAGTCCC
>CAMDAN010000146.1 GCA_945888535.1 Bordetella parapertussis | reverse complement strand
ATTTGTCCTTGAAACTGGGGGTCCAACACCTTGGCCGAAAGCACATAGTTGGCGCGGGCAAAGACGTCTTCAGGCATCAGCTTGACGCCTTTAGGCAGCAAAGAATGCAACTCAATAAACCCTTTGACTGCGGTAAACAAGCCGTCGCGTAGGCCACTTTCGTGGGTACCGCCGGCACTGGTTGGAATTAAATTGACATAGCTTTCGCGAACGGGCTGGCCGTCTTCCGTAAAAGCCACACACCAGGAAGCGCCCTCGCCATCGGCAAAGTTTTCACTTTGCGCATCGGCAAATCCTTCGCCGTCAAACAAAGGAATCACCGGCTCGCCGTTAAGCGACTGCATCAAATAGTCGCCCAAGCCGCCCTTGTAAAGCCATGTCTGGGTTTCTTTGGTCTTTTCTACAAAGAGCGTCACCGTCACGCCAGGCATCAAAACGGCTTTGCTTCTCAGCAAGTGGGCCAGTTCTGCCATCGGCAAAGCAGATGTCTCAAAATACTTTCCATCGGGCCAAACGCGCACGGTGGTTCCCGATTTGCGATCGCCTTCGCCGGTTTTACGAATCTGCAAAGCCTGGGTGACATCACCGCCTTGAAAAACCAAATGGGCTACCGCGCCTTCGCGGTAAGACGTGACTTCCAATCGCTTGGCCAGCGCATTGGTCACGCTCACGCCCACCCCATGCAAGCCTCCAGAGAAGCTGTAAGCGCCGCCTTTACCTTTGTCGAACTTGCCGCCTGCGTGTAAGCGGGTAAACACCAACTCAATCACAGGGGCCTTTTCTTCGGGGTGCATGCCAAACGGAATGCCGCGGCCGTCATCTTCGAGCGTGACCGATCCGTCCGTGTGCAAGACCACTTTGATTTTCTTACCGTGCCCGGCCAAGGCCTCGTCTGCGGCGTTGTCCAAGACTTCTTGAATCACGTGCAAAGGATTGTCGGTTCGGGTGTACATGCCCGGACGCTGCTTGACAGGCTCGAGGCCTTTGAGCACACGAATAGACCCTTCCGAATATTCGGGCGGGGCGGTTTGGGCGGTAGAGGGTTTAGCTGGCATAAGGCGGAATTGTAGCCGTGGAGAAAATTTTAACTGTATGAAAAGACAGCTCCGCGAAGTCCTTTGGTCCTAAAAAGTCCTCAAAATTGGCTACATTAAGCCCATGAACACTTCTACCGCCGCGTTAAAACCGCTTTCCGTCGCCCAGGTTTTAACCTGCAGCGCTTTGGTTTTGACTCTTTCCATGGGTATCCGCCACGGCTTTGGATTGTGGATGCAGCCCATGACCCAAGAAAATGGCTGGAGCCGAGAATCTTTTGCTTTGGCCATGGCGATTCAAAATATCGCGTGGGGGATTGCGGGGATTTTTGCGGGTATGGTGGCCGATCGGTTTGGCGCGTACCGCGTTTTGGTGGTGGGAGCAGTTCTTTACGGCTTGGGTTTAATGGGCATGGCAAACGCCCAAACACCTTTGATGCTTTCGCTGTCAGCGGGAGCGCTCATTGGTATCGCCCAAGCGGGGACAACTTACGCCGTGGTTTATGGTGTGATTGGGCGCAACGTGCCAGCGGAGCGGCGATCTTGGGCCATGGGCTTAGCCGCTGCCGCAGGGTCGTTCGGTCAGTTTTTAATGGTTCCTGTTGAAGGCGCTCTCATTAGTAACCTCGGGTGGCAGCAAGCTTTGGTCGTCTTGGGATTTGCCGCTTTGATCATTATTCCGACGGCTTGGGGCCTGCGTGAACCCAACTTCGGAAAAACCAGCACCGAGCCCAACCGACACCAAACTATCGGCCAAGCGCTCAAAGAAGCCTTTAAATACCGCAGCTTTCAACTTTTGATGGCCGGGTATTTTGTATGTGGGTTTCAGGTGGTTTTTATTGGCGTTCATATGCCAAGCTACCTTAAAGACAACAGCTTGTCGCCTCAAGTCGCAAGTTACGCTTTGGCGCTCATTGGCTTGTTCAACGTATTTGGTACCTATCTTTCGGGCGTGATGGGCCAACACTTGCAAAAACGCCACATCTTGGCGTTCATTTATTTTGCTCGCGCAGTGGTGATCGCCTTGTTTATTTGGGCGCCTCTTACCCCTTGGAGTGTGTATATTTTTTCAGCCTGTATGGGGTTGCTGTGGCTATCTACCGTGCCAGCGACCAACGCCGCAGTCGCTCAGATTTTTGGCATCACGCATTTATCCATGCTCAGCGGTTTCGTCTTTTTAAGCCACCAACTGGGCTCCTTCATGGGCGTGTGGTTGGGCGGATTTTTGTATGACCGCACTGGCAGCTACAACGTGGTTTGGTACATCACCATCGCGCTTGGCATCTTTGCCGGTTTGATCAATCTTCCTATCAAAGAAACCGCCATTCTTCGCCCCACGCCGGGAACCGCTCCCGCAGGGGCCTAATCCGATGCAAGCACCTTCGCGTTTTGATTTGATGTCAGACCACCGATGGGCTTGGAGCGTTCGGGCTTTCGTTCTGGTGGCGGTTCTCAGCGGCATTTTTACGCTGTATGGCCAACCGGACTTTTTAGTCCAAATGGCCAATCAAATTTGGTCGTGTTTTTAAACCCCGTGAACCCTTAAAGATATCGCTTGATGCCAACCCACCAGAATCCGACTCCGAATCAAAAAGTATTCATCATCACGGGCGCCTCCGATGGGATTGGTGCGGAAATGGCCCGCCAATTGGCATCTCGCTATGGCGCAGACGTTGGCGGCATTGGCCTTGTCCTTGCGGCGCGCAGCCAAGCCAATTTACAAGCAGTCGCCGACACATGCACCGGCCTAGGCGCAACGTGCTTGGTCGTTGCGACGGATGTGAGCGTTCAAAGCCAATGCCAAGAACTGATTGATAAAACCATCAAACACTGGGGCCACATCGATGGGCTGATTAATAACGCCGGCGTGTCTGCGCAGGCTTTGTTTTCTGAGGTTAAGGCGTCTGACCTGCATTGGTATGAACAACTGATGCGGGTGAACTTGTGGGGCAGCGTCTGGTGTACCCATGCCGCCCTGCCCCACCTCAAAGCCTCGCGCGGCAGCATCGTGGCCGTTTCTTCCCTGGCTGGGCTGATCGGCGTTCCAGGACGCACAGCCTACAGCGCAACCAAGTTTGCGATGACCGGGTTTTTTGAAGCCTTGCGCTCTGAGTTACGCAGTGCGGGTGTCAGTGTCACGACGGCCTTTCCCGGTGTGGTTTTGACCGATATTCGCACCCACGGACTCAATGCCCAAGGACTGACTGCAGGCTCCAGTGGACTCAAAGAAGACGATGCGATGGGCGTAGAAGAATGTGCCGCGTTAATCCTGCGTGGCATGCAACAGCGCGAACGCGAAGTGGTGATGACGCGCAAAGGAAAACTCGGACGCTTTATCAAACTCCTTTTTCCGGCGGTGGTAGAGCGCATGGCGATGAACGCGCTCAAAGACGACGTCAAGCCCCGATGAGCTTGGGGGATGTGCGTTTGGGGAAAGTAAACGCCCACGACGCGCTAAGCGAGCCATCGCCTTGGGTGCGACGCTGGACCCATTTGGTCGCTCCAGACGCCACTGTTTTAGATGTTGCGTGTGGATCTGGACGGCATTTGGCTTGGTTTTTAAACCGAGGCCATGAGGTCACAGGACTTGACCGCGATATTCAGACTGCAAAAATAGCCTGCCCCACTGCTCTTTTAATTGAAGCAGACATTGAATCCCAGCCTTGGCCGCTTAAACAAACCTTTGGCGCGGTCGTGGTGACCAATTACCTGTGGCGGCCTGTGCTGCCGGCGATTACCCACAGCGTGGCGCCCGGCGGGGTCTTGATTTACGAAACTTTTGCCGCTGGCAACGCGGTTTTTGGCCGCCCAAGTCGGCCTGATTTTTTACTCGAACCGGGCGAACTTTTGGCTGCTTGCAAAGACTTTACAGTGGTGGCCTATGAAAATGGCACGCTTGACAATCCCATGCGCTGCGTCCAGCGGATTGCCGCCGTTCGCAAACCTACAGTAAAGTCGGCAACCGAGGCTCCCACGGTCTATCCGCTCTAGGTAAAATCAGCGTTTTAATCCCAACTTTGCGTGCAATGAAATCTTCACACCACCCTATTCGGGGAAGCATCGTCGCCCTTGTCACCCCCATGCTTGCAGATGACTCTGTGGACTATGACGCGTTGCGCAAGCTCATCGACTGGCACATTGACCAAGGCACCGATTGCATCGGCGTGGTTGGCACAACCGGCGAGTCGCCCACTGTCAGCGTGGAAGAACATTGCGAAATCATTCGCGTCTCCGTAACCCAAGCCGCAGGCCGGGTTCCGATCATGGCCGG
>CAMDAN010000145.1 GCA_945888535.1 Bordetella parapertussis | reverse complement strand
AGTGAGCAGTTCATAGATGAATTGGCTTTTATAGCCAAGGAAGACCCGATTGCATTTCGCATCAAACATTTGAAGACACCACGGGACATAGCGGTGCTAAAAGCAGCTGCGCAAAGAAGTGGTTGGCAACCCCGGGGCAATACAGTGCGTGACCTTAACCGTGAGGTGTTAACAGGTCGTGGACTGTCTTATGCGACGCGTGGCGGCACCATCTTGGCGATCGTAGCTGAAATCGAAGTGAATAAGAAAACCGGTCATATCTGGGGCCGCAAATTCACGGTCTCGCACGATTGCGGATTGATCATAAATCCGCAAACTTTGCGTATGACAATTGAAAATGCTGTGGTTCAGTCCTTGTCCCGCTCTCTTTTTGAAGAAGTGCAATTCGCGCCCGATAAAGTCATCAGTACCGATTGGGCTACTTACCCCATATTGAATTTGCCCGATGCACCTGAATCGATTGACGTTGTGTTGCTCAATAACCCTGAGCTGCCCTCCACAGGAGCGGGCGAGGCTTCGTGCCGTTTGGTGCCTGCAGCTATCGCCAACGCGTTTTTTGATGCGACCGGGGTGCGTTTACGTGAAGCGCCAATGACCCCAGACCGAGTTTTGGCAGCACTGGCTAAGGCTTAATTCAAGCATAGAAAGTTTGGCGTTCGTTTTCTTGAAAATCCTAATGTATGCCTGGAAAATTTTACGCTCTGGAATTAATTAACACTCAATTAAGCGCCGGTGCACAATCGACGGAACCCGACGCCCGCAATGTGGAAGAGCTGGTTTAGGGAGTGAATTCAGGGCCGGAGAAAACTATAAGAATACTTTATAGAAAACAGATTTCATGCTTTCACAGCTTGACGGGCGGCACGTGGTCCTTCTTGGTTTGAAACTGGGGCTGAGAAGGATCACTCGGGTTTATGTCTGCGGCCTTGATGGTATGGACTGGTACCTTATCCAGTTTGTTGCAGCTAAACCAGCGGCACCATCACGCTGGCCATGTGCGGGAACAAGCAGCCGTTGAGGTACCAGTAGTCGTAGTCTTGGTGCCCATTTCAAGGCGCAGCCGTCAAACGGATCCTCAAACGCCGTTCTAGTTGCAGGTTAGTCTACTTGAGCAACAGCGTAAAATCCATCTCGCTCCCATACGCCACTTCGGCAGCCATGCCGATGAACTCCCCAAGGGTTGGGTGCGGGTGGGTGGTCTTGCCGATGAATACGGCGTCGCACCCGTCTCGAGGGCCATTGCAATCTCGACATCACCAGACACGTTGCGCCGGCTTAAAACGCTGAGTTTTGGTTCATGGGTAGAAAGAAAGCCCGCTTCGGCGGATTTTTTCATGTTTTATTAAGTTTGAAGTTTTTTTGCGGAATATGAAACCTTTTGACTGGCTGCGTCGAATTGCAGGGGTACGAACGCAGATTGACGTTCTAAACAACCCCTTCAAGGAGATCCTCATGCAAATCACTTCCAACACCGCAACACAAGCCACCTTGGCGCTGGCCCTGGGTGCTGCTTTGAGCCTGGCCACTATGGGCGCCCATGCACAAGCCGCCAAAACCGAAAAATGCTTTGGCGTAGCGCTTAAAGCTCAAAACGATTGCGCGGCAGGTGCTGGCACCACTTGTGCAGGTTCTTCTAAAACCGATCACCAAGCCAACGCCTGGAAACTCGTGCCCTCCGGCACTTGCGTGAAAACCGCCTCGCCAAGCTCATCCACGGGCTTTGGCCAGTTGAAAGAGTTCACTACTAAAAAGTCCTGAGGCCCGTGGCGCTGCCTTGTGGTCTTGGCATTGGGCTCAAAACCGTCTACGTCGATGCGGTTTTAAGTACAGCCCCAGGCAATCTTGACTTTGTCGAGGTGCATGCTGAGAACTACCTGGTCGATGGCGGTCCGTTTCACCGTCACTTAAGCGCGGTACGCAACAAGATGGCACTGTCTTTGCACGGCGTGAGTTTGTCTTTAGGGGGCAGCCAAGACTTGGATAGTGAGCACCTGGCCGATTTGCGCCAGCTCATAGACCGCTACCAGCCCGCGCAGTTCTCTGAGCATCTGGCTTGGTCCACCCATGAAGGACATTACCTGCCCGACCTGCTGCCACTAGCCTACAACGACGACACCTTGGCCCGTGTCTGTGCCCATGTGGACCAAGCGCAAGAGGCCTTAGGCATATGCTTGCTACTTGAAAACCCCGCTACATACATCGCCTTTGAAGCCAGCGAACACGCCGAGGCCGATTTTTTAAGTGAAGTGGTGCGCCAAACTGGCTGCGGTCTGCTGCTCGATGTCAGCAACGCGGTGGTATCTTGCACCAACCACCAGCGCGACTTGCACCGTTATTTGCAAGCGCTCCCTCTGCATGCGGTTGGGCAAATTCACTTGGCAGGTTTTGCCACCGAGCAGGACAGCCTGGGCAATGTGCTGTTGATTGACAGCCACGACGCGCCGATTGCCTCTGAGGTTTGGCAAGCGTATGAATGGGTGCTGGCACGGCTTGGTGCTGTGCCCACCTTGATTGAGCGTGACCAAGACCTGCCGCCATTTCACACCTTGATGCAAGAGGTACGAGCCGCGCAAGGCTTATTGAGCCAGGTATGAATCCATGCGCTTTGTCAAACCACCTGACCAAACAGGGTTGGGTGGCGGCTTTGCACCGCGACGTCTGGGCCTTGCCCAGCGGGATCTGCAGTGCCAATGGCTCGGAGGTGGCACAGCGTTTTGCAGTTCACCGCAACAATGTGTTGAGCGCCTGCGTGCAGGCCTTGGTCGACACCTTTCCCGTAACCCAGAGTGTGGTGGGCGATGATTTTTTCAAGGCTATGGCACTGGCCTTTGCAAAGCAACATTTGCCGCGCAGCAGGCGCATGGCTTTTTATGGGGACGGCTTTGCCGAGTTTGTGCACCACTTCTCACCCGCGCTGTCTCTGCCTTATTTAAGTGACCTGGCATGCTTGGAGATAGCGCGTGTACGGGCCTACCATTCAGCTGATATAGCCGATAACCTCCCTGGTTCAGCGCTGACGAAGTTGCACGCGGCACTGATTCAACCAGCGCATTTACACCGCTTAAGTTTTACGCTGCAGCCCAGTTTGACCTTGATCGGTTCTGCCTGGGCCGTGGTCTCGCTGTGGCAAGCCCATCAACAAGACACAGGACAACGCGACGACTTGCTGGCTGCACTGACTCTGGACAGTGCCGAAGGTGTGGCGGTGTTTCGCGCAGACGATGCAGTGATATGTGTGCCGCTGGCCTTGGCCGACCTGTGCTTGTTACAGCATTTGTATGCGGGCCAATCTTTAGGCCAGGCTCTTGAAAAGGCCAGTAGTTGGGCCCTGGACTTGGATTTGACAGCCCCCGATATGCAGCAAACCTTGAGCCTGCTAGTCCAACACCAATTGATCACCCACTTAAACGACAACCCACATTTGGAGAGATGACATGGACACCCCCAATCCCAATTCCAAGTCCAAGACGGCGCTTGCCCATTACCAACACTGGCTCGCGCCTGTGATCAAGCAGATGCAGGCGTTCCCCTACAGCGGTCTGGCTCTGCTGGCGCGATTTTCGATAGCAGGCGTGTTTTGGCAATCGGGCCAGACCAAGGTGCAAGGTTTTGTTATGAATTTTGTGACGGGCGACTTTCAACTCGGCTGGCCGCGCTTGGCCGATGGGGTCATTGATTTGTTTGAAACCGAATACAAACTGCCCTTGCTGCCGCCCGCGTTAGGTGCGATCTTGGCGGCGTTTGGCGAACATGCTTTTCCGCTGTTGATCTTGCTAGGTTTGGCGACCCGCTTTTCAGCGCTGGCGCTCTTGGGCATGACGGCGGTGATTCAGTTGCTGGTCTACCCCGGCGCCTACCCAACGCATGGCGTGTGGGCCAGTGTCTTGCTGCTGCTGATGATGCAGGGCCCGGGTAAGTTGTCGCTAGACCATTGGATCGCATCCAAGCACGCGGAAGGGACCGAAAGCGTTGCATGAGTACGGAAAAACGAGATTCAGAAATGATCAATGACATGGTGGTGTGGGTCAAAATTGTGAGGAGATTAACTAAGCCCTTAACAAGCCTTGAGTCAACCAGCTTTGTAACCACGCGCCAAGCACCTCGGGCGAGGGCAAAACCTCTGTGTCGGCAAAGCGATCGCCCGCATCTTGGATGGAGTCACCCGCTGCCAGTGCTTGCATAAATGAGTATTGGGCCGCGTCCAGGCTCATGAAATTCGGTTGTAAGTCCCAGCGCCAGGCTACCAAGCCTGAGCCGACCTCCTGTTGCTGCACTTCAGGCACCTCGACATCGTCGTCGATGGCGCG
>CAMDAN010000144.1 GCA_945888535.1 Bordetella parapertussis | reverse complement strand
CGAGGACGGTCGACTTGCTTTGGGTTACGCCGACCAGATTTTCACGCTGGGTAACGAGTTAGAAACCGCCGTTCGCCAAGCGCATGGTGGCGAAAAGGTTTTGGAGTTTCGGGTCGGCGTGGCTGACTCGGTGAGTAAATCGGTGGCCTACCGCTTGTTAGAGCCCGCATTGAGCGTAGGCGAGCGCGTTCGTATGATTTGCAGCGAGGGCAAATTTGCGGAGTTACTGGCCCAGTTGGCCTTGAACCGCTTGGATCTTGTGATCGCTGACGAGCCGATGTCGCGGCGTATCAACGTCCGGGCCTTTAACCACCCTCTGGGTCGAAGCACCATGAGTTTTTTTAGTTCGCCCGATTTGGCTAACCAGCTCAAAGGGAAATTTCCAGCGTGTTTAAGCAATACGCCTATGCTTATTCAGGGCGCCCACTCCCCGGTACGCCAACAGCTTGAGGCGTGGTTTACCCGCCACGCCATCACGCCACGCGTTGTGGGCGAGTTTGATGACGGCGCTTTGATGACAGCCTTTGGCAGAGAAGGGCGCGGCGTTTTCATGGTTCCCACGGTGATGGAGGAAGAAACCATTGCGCAGTTCGGCGTTCAACTGATCGGACGCACGGAGGAATTGGTCGAAGAGTTTTTTGCGGTCTCGGTCGAGCGGCGCATTACGCATCCATGCGTGGTCGCTATTACGGACGCTGCGCGAGGCCAATTGTTTAGCTAAGACACACTTTCAACATGCCTGTGATAGGCTCAAACTTCCAAAAAAGGGACGCCCTATTATGTTTCGAACCGCCATGGTTTTTTTAACAACGCCGCCAGCCATCCCAGCCAAGCTTGCACTCACCACTGCATTGCTTTTCTCAGTAAGCGCACAAGCCCAAGACGTCGGACTTCCTTTGTGGGAAGTCGGAGTTTTTGCGGGTTCCCTCGCAAGCCCTGCCTACCCTGGATCGGCAGAACGGCTGACTCGGACCTTGGCCCTTCCGTACTTCATTTACCGCGGCGATATTCTGCGGGTGGACCGCGGTGGCATCGGCGCTCGGATGATGATGGGGCCAGATACTGAGCTCGATATTGGTTTTGCTGGTTCCTTACCCGCAAGCTCTGCGGACATTGCTGTGCGCCAAGGGATGCCGGATTTAGGAACTTTGCTGGAGTTTGGGCCTGTGCTAAAGCTCACATTGGCAAGGCCCCAGCCTGGTTCGCGGGTGGGCTTGGAGTTACCGGTGCGCGGCGTGTTTGAGATCAATGGCGGACTGCGCTCGCAAGGCTTTGCATTTCAACCGTCTTTGGTGTGGGAGACCCGCGATATCGGAGGCGGATGGAGCCTCACAGCCAGTGGCGGTTTGGTCTGGGGCGATGCGCAACTCAACCAGTATTTTTATGGGGTTTCTAACACCTATGCCACCGCACAGCGCCCCGCCTTTGAAGCCCAAGCCGGCCTCATCGGAATGCGCGCCAGCCTCAGCAGCAGCAAAAGCCTCACGCCCGACCTGCGACTGTTTGCCTATGCAAGGCAAGACCAATACAGCTTAGGCGCCAACCTGAGCAGCCCATTGGCCTTGCAGTCCACCGGGCAATCGGTGGGGCTGGGATTGAGTTGGGTCTTTGGGCGCTCGGAGACGCGGGTGGGGAACTAGGGTTTACGGCGCTCTAGCTTGAGTCCCACTGCTGTACTTTGAGGAAATCCTTTCCAGTAAGTATGGTCCGCTTTCAATTGGCCATCCTTCTCCGCTGACCATTTTCCGTCTTTTGAGTTCTCTGTCACATTAAGAAAAGGGTCCATTGCCGCATCTGCTTTTAAATACTTATTTAAAAATGCAGTCGCAAAATGTTGGGCAATATTGTTCATCCGAACGTTATCCCAAACGGGGTCGCTGTAATGCTCGGCGGGAACAAAATTAAGTGTAGAAACTGGAGTCCAAGTTTCTTTCGGCGCAGGTATTGGTGCACCCGCATTGTGGTTGGCATTCTCAAATGTGAGGAGGTAACGCGGCGCGTTTACGCTTGCTTCAAAAATGTTTCTCACGCCAGGCGAATACCCTGAAACACTATCCACACTACCAGCCACAAAAAACACGGGTGTTTTTATCCCTGCCAAACCTGCAGCATCCCAAAACCCTGCATTCCATCCCCATGGGGCAAATGCTACGGCTGCTTTGATCCGTTTGTCCAAACTGGCAGTGTGCGCAGGATTACCAGACTGACGTACCGCCAAGGCGCCGTCAGGTGTTCCCCATGCGAAACCTACACTGGCCGCGGTAAAACCACCACCCAAGGTGTTGACCACGCCGTATCCGCCCATCGAATAACCGATGAGTCCAGTTTGATCCGCATTAATCATGCCTTTCAATGTGGGGTCGGTTGCGTTAAGACGGGCCATTTCATTGAGCACAAAAAGCTGATCAAGTGGCCTATTTAACAAAGTGCTACCAAAAGCAGCCTGGTTGTCATAGGTGCTATCTGTGTGATCAATAGAAACCACTACATACCCTTTACTTGCTAAGTTTTCTGCCAAGTGGCTTAGCAAAAATCGATTTCCGGGATAGCCGTGCGAAATAATTAAAAGTGGGTATGGCCCGCTTTTTGTATCAGCTGAACTGTCACGTACTCCACGGCCAAAAAGCGTAACTTCAGTCTTTCCATCACGCGTAATCGCTTTGTATTGACCCGCAGGAAGTTGTCCTGGCGCGAGTTGGGCGGGGTACCAAACCTCCAAAGTAAGCGGCCTGTCATACAAAGGCATCGGTGCCCCTGCTTTGAATTTAACAATGTCAAGTTGCTTTGGGTTAGTTACTTTAAGTGTTTTAACTCCAACATTGAACTTGCCGTATTTCGCAAGCTCGGGCGCATCCGATCGGATGGTGTCAATATGGTTGTCTTCTGCCACCGCTGATCCCAAATTAAAGAATGATAAAAAACATATTGAGGCAACTGCCCGCAGAATACTTTTTCGCATAAAGAACCTTCATTAAAAAGTCGAAGTAAGGGTGGCACCCGCCAAGGTGCTATTTGTTACCCTACTTAACGATATAGGTCTTATAGAAAAATCTGCGCGCAAAGGCGACACCAAGCTAAGACACCGTCTGGTAATACAAGTTTTGCGGATGCTGGGCTTGGGCGAAGAAAAACCATCTCTCTGGGATGAGTGCGCTGGCCTGCATTAAAGCAATCACAAGCCACAGCGAGGGAACGTTTTGCATGATCGCCCACAGCGCTAAAGCGGAAGGTGCAATAAACAAACAGACGATAAAAAACCACTTGGTGCTTTTAACCACGACGTGGCTCGCTCCGTGAAAAAACTCCCGGGTGTTAAAGGCTCCGGCGGACATTCCCATAGACTTTTGCACCAAGTGCTTGGCTGAAATTCCTGTGGCCGACTGCAACGTTGAGACGGGCACCAAAGTGGCATTGCGTCGCAGACTGATCCAGCGCACCCCGCCGGCCAAAAGCGTGAGCCCCAGCGCCCACGGACCCGTTAACGCGAGTAAGGCGTACTCATTGTGAAAAGCCGCCAAGGCGCAAGCTAACACCGCGCCTGAAGACAATCCAATCAAAACAAAATTCCAAACGGTCAGGGGGTGCGCCCACTCGCGGATGAATCGCAAGCAAGCGTAAATCATGGCCGTGCAGTACCACAAGCCCAGTGCGCCCAGAATGACCACGACAGGCAAGACCTGCATGGCAAAGCCCTGCACATCAAGCGCCAAAGCCAACCACCACACAGCAACCAAACCGATAAACGCAGGCATCACGATCACTTCACGCGACATCCAAGAGGTGCGCCACATCAGCACTGCGCGCCAGGCTCGCATCTTGTGGCCCAAATGGAAGAACGAAGCGATTAAGCCGGAGACCAAGAGCACTTCGCCCAAGGCCAAGGCTTGCAAGAAAAAATCCTCGCCCATAGGAACACCACACAGCAACGCCACGGCCAACGCAACGATCAAGCCCTGCGCCGCGCCTGCCAAGGTAGTAAAAAAGAGAATAGAAAAAGCCGGGTGCATAGCGGGTTAGCCTTGAGACGATGGAGTGATATGCCGCGGCAAATATTGGTTCGCCGGTTGGGTTTCCCACTCTGGCATCAGCGCGTAACCACCCCGCTCACGAATGGCTATAGACACTTCAGAGTCTGGGTCTTTGACATCGCCAAACAAACGTGCATTCGTAGGACACGCTTTCACGCAAGCGGGTTGGCGGTCCGCCTCTGGCAACAACTCGTCATAAATGCGGTCCACGCACAGCGTGCATTTGGTCATCACCTGGCGCTCTTCATCTAATTCGCGAGCGCCATACGGACACGCCCATGCGCAGTATTTGCATCCAATGCACTTGTCGTAATCCACCAAAACGATGCCATCTTCGGCGCGCTTGTAGCTCGCCCCGGTAGGACACACCGGGACACACGGCGGGTCTTCGCAATGCAAGC
>CAMDAN010000143.1 GCA_945888535.1 Bordetella parapertussis | reverse complement strand
AGGGTCAATGCCAAAGTCCGTCCGTCAGGGGACCAACTCGGTGCGCTGTTAGAACCCTTGAAGTTGGCAACCAAGCGGCGCTTTCCAGAATCCACATCGTGAACATAGACCACGGGTTTGCGCGATTCAAACGACACATAAGCCAATTGATTACCGGCAGGCGCCCAGGAAGGAGAAATAATCGGCTCGGCGCTTCGTAAAGCGGATTGAGCACCTTCGCCATCGGCATCGGCCACCCATAAGTTGTAAGTAGGGCCACTCTTACTGACATAAGCGATTCGGGTGGAGAAAACTCCTTTTTCACCGGTGAGTTTTTCATACACGGTATCGGCAATTTTGTGCGCTACATGGCGCAAATCAGCGCCAGAGACGACATAACTTTGCCCGCCAAGGTCCTGACCCCGAACCGCATCCCACAACCGAAAGCGAACATCAAAGCGGTCTTCGGAGATCCGAGTTACGCTTCCGGCTACGAAAGCATCAATCCCTTTTTTACGCCAAGCGCTTGGATCGGATTGCGAGTTTTCGTCTACCGCAGACCCAAAAGCATCGACACTTCGAAACTGGCCACTGCGCTCTAAATCTGCCATCACAATCGAGGCTATTTTTTGCGGAATGCTTTCATTTCCACGGAAAGCAGATACCGTAATAGGCATCTGCGTCAGACCTTGGCCGGACACTTCTACACGAAATTGGGCCGATGCGCTGGAAAGAAACCCCATACACAGGGCTCCTAAGATGAGCGCTTTGGGCTTGAATAAGTTTGGTAAAAAATAGAGCATGACGTCAATAAAAGGGTCAAAAATTACGGGCCATTGCCGACCTCTTGGCCTCTATCATAAGCCCTCCCTTTTTCAAGAATCTTTTCCCGTACTTTTGCTGCATTAGCAGCAGCTTTTGATTGGTCGCCCACGGGATGGTCAAGGTGGAGTACTTCTGTCGCCCATGCGCCTGATTTACGCTTCAAGCCGCTTTGCTGTAACCGAAACACAAAATCAGCATCCTCGTGGCCCCAACCCACCATGCTTTCATCGAATCCGCCAATGCGAACCGCATCGTCTTTCCAGCAGGCCATATTGCACCCCTTGATGCGCTTCCAAACAAAGCCTGGGTAAACACGCCAGCGGTTGTCAGGGATTTTGATCCAAAGGGGCGCACATTTATTCAACTGACCCACTAGTCGCTTAACAGCAAAGAGTAATTTGGAATGTCCAAGTGAACTGAAAAATCGCTCCTTGAGGTTTCTTTCAGGCGCGATGAGATCGTTGGTTAATCGCTTTCCCAAAAGGATGCGGCTGCCTGTAACCACATACCCCGATTGCGCTAAAGCACGGTGCTTAGCTACAAAGTCAGGTTGTGTAATGCAATCCCCGTCGAGAAAAACCAAATAGTCCCCCCGAGCACGCTTAATCGCTTGGTTCAAGATCGTTGTCTTACGAAACCCCAGGTCTTCTTGCCAAAGGTGTTGAATTGGAAAATTTGCTATCTTGGTGAAGGCATTGATCAGATGCGCCGTGTCAGACCTAGACCCGTCATCGGCAATCATTACTTCAAAATCTTTGTCGGTTTGCGCGTTAAGCGACTCCAACACCAACTCCAAAGCTTGGGGCCAGTTATAGGTGGCTAAGAGAATGGAGATGGAGGGCTTCAACGGGCTGGTCCTGCAGCTCACATCAACACAATATCAAATTGCTCTTGCCCCATAGCAGTTTCACTTTGCAGCGACACGGGCTTGCCGATGAACTCACTCAGACCTGCAAGGTGTTGGCTTTCTTCGTCTAAGAACAATTCAATCACTTTGGGTGAGGCAACAATTCGAAATTCACGGGGATGAAACTGGCGTGCTTCTCGTAATATTTCACGAAAAATATCATAGGCCACGCTTCGAGCTGTTTTGACAATCCCTTTGCCTTCGCAAGCGGCGCAGGGTTCACAAAGCATGTGCGCCAAGGATTCTCGGGTACGTTTGCGTGTCATTTCGACCAAACCTAATTGAGAAAAGCCACCCGCCATGGTTTTTACGCGGTCACGTTGAAGCTGTTTTTTGAACTCTGCAAGCACTTCTTCTTTGTGGTCTTCACGTCCCATGTCGATAAAGTCCGCAATGATGATGCCACCTAAATTACGCAGTCTGAGTTGCCTAGCAATGGCTTGAGCGGCCTCTAAATTGGTCTTAAAAATAGTGTCGTCAAAGTTGCGAGCGCCGACGTATCCGCCGGTGTTCACATCCACGGTCGTGAGAGCCTCGGTTTGGTCAACGATCAGGTAGCCGCCAGATTTCAGATCGACGCGTCTTCCTAAGGCCTTGCTAATTTCTTCGTCGACAGAATAAAGATCGAAAATCGGACGTTCACCTTTGTAATGCTGGAGTTTTTGGGCCGCCATAGGCATGAACTCAGAACCAAAAGCACGCAAAGCCTCAAACTGTTCTCGTGAATCGACACGAATGGTTTGGGTCCCCTCCCCCACCAAGTCACGCAAAACACGTTGCAATAAATTGAGATCTTGGTGGAGCAAGCTTTGCGCTGGCAAAGTGATGGAAGCCTCTTTAACCCGAGCCCAAGCTTTGCGAAGGTAAGCAATGTCTTCGGTTAACTCGGAATCGCTCGCGTCTTCTGCATTGGTCCGCAAAATGAAGCCGCCGCCTTGACTACCGCAGATTGATTGCATGCGGTTTCTAAGCTCTTCACGCTGAGCAAGTGGGATTTTTTGAGATACGCCGATATGGTCATCTTGCGGTAAAAAAACCAATAAGCGACCCGCAATACTGATTTGGGTCGACAGGCGTGCCCCTTTACTGCCGATCGGGTCTTTAATGACCTGCACCATCAAGGATTGGCCTTCAAACACTTGGCGCTCTATCGGGGTTTGGGACTGGGTTGCTCGCGCAGCGCTAATCGTCTCCCCCTCTGCTGGCGGATTCCAAACGTCTGCGACATGCAAGAAAGCGGCGCGTTCTAAACCAATGTCTATAAAGGCCGATTGCATCCCCGGTAAAACGCGGGAAACTTTGCCAAGGTAAACGTTGCCTACCAAGCCGCGTTCCAATGTTCTTTCCACATGCAATTCTTGGACTGCGCCATGTTCAATAACCGCCACGCGCGTTTCTTGCGGTGACCAATTAATCAAAATATCTTGCTGCATGTCTTTATTTTAGGTTGCGTAAAGCCTGCGCCGTCTCAAACAATGGAAGTCCCATGATGCCAGAGTAGCTGCCAGAAATACGAGAAATAAACGCTGCCGCTAGACCCTGAACCGCATAAGCGCCCGCTTTCCCCATCGACTCACCGGTTTCGATATAGCTTGTAATTTCTTGGTCGGAAAGTGATGCAAAGGTCACCAAAGAGATGCTGCAAGCGAGTACCGGCGGGTTACTGTGTCCTAATGAAATAGCTGTCAATACGCGGTGGGTTCGGCCAGAAAGGGCTTTAATCATGCGAGCCGCGTCGTCAAAACTCTCTGGCTTTCCGAAAATTTTTCGACCCAAGGCCACGGTGGTGTCAGAACACAAAATGGGCGCTGGCGGTAAGTTTTTGAGTTCTCTGCGGCGGTGGGCGGCAATCCACTTTAAATAAGTCACGCGTTGCACATATTTTTGAGGTGCCTCATTGGGCAAAACGACTTCCATCGATTCCGCGTCTTCGCTCGCATCGGGCAAAAGAAGCACATGTTTAACGCCCAACTGGGTTAACAACTGGCTGCGTCTTGGGCTTTGCGATGCCAAATAAATAAAGTCACTCATGCAACCAGTTTATTCTCGGTGGTAGGGATGGTTGGCGTTGATGGACCACGCACGGTACAACTGCTCAATCAAAAGCACTCTTGCAAAAGCGTGTGGCAAGGTCAGATCAGAAAGCCGAATTCGCTCATGCGCAGACTGTTTAAACGCAGGACAAATCCCATCGGGCCCGCCGATTACTAAAGCAACGTCGTCACCGCCGAGTTGCCAGTCGGTCAAACGGCTAGACAAAGCCAGGGTGGTTAATTGCTTTCCTCGCTCATCAAGTACGACCACCCTTGCACCCTTGGGGATGGCCGTCTCAATACGAGCACGCTCTGCGGCGTAAAGCGTTTCTAATGTTTTAGAACCGCGCGGCTCGGTTTTAACCGCCTTGAGTTCAATTTTGATTTCATGGGGGAAGCGCTTGGCGTAATCATCCCAAGCATGTTGCGCCCAGTCAGGAACCCGCTGACCGACCGCAACAATCACCAAACGCATGGGCGTTTCAACCCTTGCGAACGGGCGCTCGCTTGGCTGCTGGTTTAGCCGCAGATTTGGCCGCTGGTTTCTGTGCGCTCGTTTTGACGATGACTTTCTTTAAAGGAACGACAGGCGCTTTAACCGCAGGTCTTTTTGCTCCTGCCGATTTAGCAGCCGTTTTTTTAGCCGTTGCGGCTTTAGAGGCTAAATTCTTCTTGATCTGCGCTTTAGAGGGGAAC
>CAMDAN010000142.1 GCA_945888535.1 Bordetella parapertussis | reverse complement strand
AAAGGCGGAACGCTTTACACCGCCCAGCCCGACGAACCCTTGGCGCACGCTGCCGCTCTGATGGCTGAGCGCGATATTGGGTCTTTGGTCGTGATGGAGCACGGCGATTTGGTGGGCATGCTGACCTTTCGCGAGGTCATTCAATCGGTGGTTAAAAACGGCGGCGCGATCGGGGCGATGTTGGTTCGTACCGCGATGGACGACGCTCCCCTGACCTGCACGATGGATACAGAGATGGACGAAGTCAGGCGCATGATGCTCGACCGCCACGCCCGCTACATGCCGGTGATGGACAAGCGCATGTTGATGGGGGTGATTAGCTTTTACGACGTGGCCAAAGCCGTGGTCGACAGCCAGAACTTTGAAAACCAGATGCTCAAAGCCTATATTCGCGATTGGCCAACCCCTGAAGAAGGGGCGCAAGCGGCGTGAGTCAAACCAAGCTGGCGCTCAGGGATAATCACAGTCTATGAGCGGAAATACTTTTGGAACCCTTTTTGCTGTCACCAACTTTGGTGAATCCCACGGCCCAGCCATTGGCTGCGTCATTGACGGCTGCCCGCCGGGCATGGCATTGTCGGAAGCAGACATTCAAACCGACCTTGACCGCCGACGTCCAGGCACCAGTCGCCATGTGACCCAGCGCCAAGAACCGGACGTGGTTCAAATTCTGAGCGGTGTCTATGAGGGTAAAACCACAGGAACGCCGATCGCGTTGTTGATTCAAAACACCGACCAGCGCAGCAAAGATTACGGCAATATTTTGGAGTCGTTTCGGCCCGGCCATGCGGATTACACCTATTTTCAAAAATACGGCATTCGTGATCCCCGCGGTGGCGGCAGGTCCTCTGCTCGCCTTACTGCGCCTATGGTTGCGGCTGGCGCCGTTGCAAAAAAGTGGCTGAAACTTCAGTATGGGACGACTTTTCAAGGTTGCATGACGCAAGTGGGTGAATTACCAATTGCCTTTGAGTCTTGGGATCATGTACCCAACAATCCTTTTTTTGCGCCCGTCGCTGATGTCAGCGCTCTTGAAGCCTATATGGATGCATTGCGCAAGGATGGGGATTCATGTGGTGCGCGAATTCGGATCACTGCTTCGAACGTTCCTGTGGGTTTGGGCGAGCCGCTGTTTGACAAAATGGACGCAGAGATTGCCTACGCCATGATGGGAATCAATGCCGTCAAGGGCGTTGAAATTGGCGCTGGTTTTTCTAGCGTCACACAGCGCGGCTCGGTTCATGGTGACTCCATGTCGCCCCAAGGCTTTCAAACCAATAACGCTGGGGGTTTATTGGGTGGTATCACGACGGGTCAAGATTTGGAAGTCAGTATCGCCATCAAGCCAACCAGTTCAATTACGACTCCCCGGGAGTCGATTGACGTCCAAGGCAAGCCCACGTCAGTGGTTACCAAAGGACGTCATGACCCGTGCGTGGGTATCCGGGCGACGCCGATTGCTGAGGCGATGTTGGCCTTGGTGGTGATGGACCACGCTTTGCGTCACCGTGCGCAGTGCGCCGATGTCAAGCCCACGCTGGAGCCCATCGCAGCGGTTTCCCCCAAACGCGCATCTTAAATTTTTGGAGTTCGTATGAAAACTGTATTGGTACTGAACGGGCCCAACCTCAACCTCTTGGGAACGCGAGAACCTCTGGTCTACGGCTCCCAAAGCTTGGATGATGTCAAAGCCTTGTGCCAAAGTGCTTGCGAAAGCCATGGTTTTGCTTTGGATTTTCGCCAATCCAACCACGAAGGGGAGTTGGTCGATTGGATTCATGAAGCAGGCAAAGCGCAGGCTGCTGGAAAAATCGCTGGGGTTGTTCTCAACGCGGGCGCTTATACCCACACCAGTGTCGCTTTGCATGACGCAATCAAAGGCACTGGCATTGTCTTGATTGAGTTGCATATCAGCAATGTGCATGCGCGTGAAGCGTTTCGCCACCACTCCTTTATCTCGCCGGTCGCCAAAGCGGTCATGGCGGGTTTTGGCGTCAAGGGCTATGCCATGGCTATTGCGGGTTTGGCTGAATTGGCATAGGTTTATTTTTTGAAAAACCAACTGCTTCCTACGCTCTTTGTATCCCACGGCGCACCCCTTTTTGCATTAGCCCCCGGTGCTTCTGGCGCGGCTTTAAGCGGCTTCGCCAAAGAGGTACAAGCCCAACACACATTACGCGGGGTGGTGATCATGTCGCCCCACTGGATGTCCCGTACTCCGGCCGTGATGACCACGCCCCAGCCTGAAACTTTGCATGACTTTGGTGGTTTCCCAGATGCCTTGTACACATTGCAATACCCCGCACCCGGCGAGCCTGCTTTGGCGCAACAAGTCATTGGATTGTTAGAAGCAGCAGGTATTGAAGCGCAGGCCGATGCCAAGCGTCCTTTAGACCATGGGGCATGGGTTCCCTTGATGCATATGTTCCCCCACGCAGATGTCCCGGTCATTCAAGTGGCTTTGCCACAATCGTTTGGCCCGCAAGAGGTGTTTGCCATGGGGCAGGCGCTTAGCGGATTACGGAGTCAGGGGATCTTGCTCATTGGCTCTGGCAGCATGACGCACAACTTAAGCGAGTTCGCTGGCGACGGTGCGCCTACTGCGCCCTATGTTTTGGAATTTAGTCGCTGGATTGAAGGTCGTGTTGTGGCGGGTGATTGGGAGTCTCTCTTGAACTATCAAACCTTGGCGCCCCACGCCCATCGCGCCCACCCCAGCGAAGACCATTTTTTACCGCTATTCTTCGCTCTTGGCGCCGCAGGCCTTAACTCAAAATCACAAGTTCATTATTTGAGCCGCGAAGTGCTTTACGGCATGTTGGCAATGGACAGTTTTTACCTTCAATAAATAGGCAATAGGCGCGTATGACAACCACACTCAAGATTGACTTTGTTTCTGATATTGCATGTCCTTGGTGTGCTGTGGGTTTAGGCGCTCTAGAAGGTGCACTTCAACGCCTGGCCCCAGAGGTCACCGCGCAGATTCATTTTCAGCCCTTTGAGCTCAATCCGAACATGCCTGCGGGCGGCCAAGATATTGGTGAGCACCTGAGCGAAAAATATGGCTCCACGCTTGAGCAACAAAACCACATTCGCGAAACCATTCGCCTGCGTGGTGAAGAAGTGGGTTTCAAATTTAACAGGGAGGGCCGAGGCCGCGTTTACAACACCTTTGACGCCCACCGCTTGCTGTATTGGGCCGGATTGGAAGGGGCCAACGGGCCCCAACACGCGTTGAAAAAAGCCCTCCTTGAGGCTTATCAAGGACGCGCAGAATGTGTCGAGTCGCATACCGTTCTATTAAACGCAGTGCGCGTTGCAGGGATGGATGCTGAAAAAGCCCAGGCGATTTTGTCCAGTGATACCTATGCCCAAGAAGTTCGCGCGCGAGAGCAGTTTTTTCAACAAGCCGGTATTCACTCGGTTCCAGCCGTGATCATCAATGACCGTCACCTCATCTCTGGTGGGCAGCCTGTCGAAGTGTTTGAAAATGCTTTGCGCAAAATCGCTGCGGGCGCTGTATAAGTTCGTCTAGCTGTGTCACGAGTGATCAGCGCTTTTCCACAAAATTTTCGCGCGGTGGTGCTTGGGTCTAGCGGCGCCATCGGCCAAGCGTTTATGCAATTGCTTGAGGCCGACCCTCGCTGCGCTAGTGTTCAAGGTTTTTGCAGAAGCAGCGCCCCTGGATTTTCATTAGAAGACGAGCCGAGCATCATTCGATGTGCTCAAGATGTCGCAACCGACGGGGTGGTGCATCTGGTGATTGATGCCACGGGAGCCTTGGTGATTGATGGCCGGGGGCCCGAAAAGCGTTTAGACGCGCTGAGTGCTGAAGGCCTGATGCGGGCGATGCAAGTCAATGCGATTGGCCCCGCGTTGCTGATGAAACATTTTGTGCCTATCTTAGCTATCGACCAACGTACTGTTTTTGCATCCCTGTCGGCTCGGGTAGGGAGCATTGAGGACAATCACAAAGGCGGCTGGTACAGCTACCGGGCATCTAAAGCTGCGCTCAATATGTTGCTTCAAAGTACGGCGATTGAGGCACACCGAAAGCGCCCTTTATCAGTCTTTGCCGCTTTACAACCGGGAACGGTTCAGTCGCGCTTAACGCAGTCTTTTGTTGACCAAGCCAGCGCCATGGAGCCTTTGGATTCGGCTGCGCGTTTGTTAAGCGTTTTGGAGTCACTACCTCTAACAGGCCGCGCACATTTTGTGGATTACGAGGGACGCACAATCCCTTGGTAGTTTCAAGCCGAGGTCAAAGCCTTAGCAATGAAACTTCGTTTCACTAAAGGTTTGGGGCACGCCACCGAGCCCATGTCAAACCAGCTGCGAACATCTTCTTCTAATCCGAGTCCGTGCATAAAGTTGTAAATCGCTTTTTTCAGACCCACGCCAAGCGCAGCATGGTCAACGCCCGTGGGATCATCAAAGCCAATGTCATTTTTCGCAAAGGTGACAGCCGGCATGGGTTTGAGGGTGATGCCATAGGCGCTGGGGTCTAGGCCTACGGGGGAGTGCACGGTACAGGTAAAGCGGTGAAAGAAACCGCTTTGAATACACCCCGCTTCAAACAACTGACGCACATACTCCAGCGCATCGACCGTGTCTTGC
>CAMDAN010000141.1 GCA_945888535.1 Bordetella parapertussis | reverse complement strand
CGCTCCCCAATCGCTTTGCGCGTGAGGTGCATGTGCCCGGGAAACCATTGAATAGCCATCCGGTATTTTATCGTGCGGCGGGAGTACCTAAGCGATCAGGAGAAAGGTATTGCTGTAAATACTGCTCAAAGCTCATGCTGTCGGCGGCTTCTTTGCGGGCCTGGTCGATATGGGAAATATCAGCCAACTTTTGAAAATGCGCCAGCTCGGACGCGGTCAAAGCTTGGGACAACTCTGTGGTTTTGATCTGCAAAGATTGCGCTTGAATAAAACTCGCGAACGTTCCCTCTGCTGATTTTTCAATGGCCCGCAACACACGGGCAGACGGCAAAGTGTCTGGATTACGCAGGCCCTGCTCGGCCATCACCAGAGACAGGCTGTAATTATTCGTGCCGTGGGCGGCGTCAAGTGCTGTTGCAATCGGAGCTAAGGCTTTAACAATCTCTTCGCCCCAAACAGCCAAGCCGATGGGTTTTTCATCGCGCTCCAGCTCTAAGCCGGGCTCGCGTCCGCGCTCTGCTACGCGCTGTTGGTTGCGGGCCATTGCAGCAATTTCTTGCGGCGTATCGTCAGGGCTAGGCTGGGTGAGGCAGTACAGTAAAAACACATCCAAAAAACGCAGAGTCTGGGCGTTAATTCCTAAGGGCTCAAACGGATCTAGATCCATCAAGCGCACTTCCACATATTCAACGCCGCGCTCGCGCAGTGCATGCAGTGGTCGCTCCCCTTGAAAAATAACGCGCTTAGGTCGGATCGTTCCGTAGAACTCGTTTTCAATTTGGAGCAAGCTCGTTCCGAGTTGACGGTAGCTTCCGTCTGCTGCGCGAACGCCAATGGCCTCGTAGGCGGGGTAAGGCGCCGTGAGCGCGTGTTGCAAGGAAGCGCCGTAGCCTTCCAAACTGTTGTAGCTCACAGCCAATGCGCTTTGGGCATCGCTTTGGTAGCCTAAGCGACCCATCCTCAACGAGGTCGCATAGGGCAAGCCCATGGTGTTTAACCCCATGGCCTTTAATGGATGGGAGCGGCCTTCTACAAACGAAGAGCAGACCGTTGGCGAGGCCCCAAACAAATACAGCAACAAAAATGAATGGCGACGAAAGTTACGGATCAGCCCGAAGTAGTCTTGGCTTGAAACATCGGGCAGAGACCAGTTGTAGTGAATGCCGGAGATGGTCTGCATACAGCGACCGTAACGGTAGCCCAAACCACTGCGATACACGGTTTTGGCAAGACCCACATTGGAGTGGCCGTATTGGCCCAATGGGATATCTTCATCCGCAGGTAGTTCACACGGCATGCTGGAAGCCCACAACATGTCGGAGCCCATCGATTGCAATGTGTATTTTTGAACCTGGCGCAGTTCGTCTAAACAGTCTTGAATACCTGCGTGAACCCCAGTGATCAACTCGATTTGAGATTCGCTGAAGTCGGTGGTGATATGCGGGTGGGTCAGGGCTGAGCCCAGAGCTGCAGGGTGTGGGCTGATTGCCAACGCTGCGTTGCTGTGCGTACGTAGGCTTTCTTTTTCTATCCCACGGCGAATTCCTAAAATTCGCTGTTTGCCCAGACCGCTTGGGGCCTGTGTCGTTTTATCCATGCCCATAAGGCCCTCTCTTTACGTCAACCAGTTGCTAAGTTAGCACACCATGGTTACAAATGAGGGTCAAAGGGCTATTTGCAAGCCATGGATGTTTTATTTACCGAGATGCTCCATGGCGCGCGCCACTTCATGCATCCCTTGGCTCGCACCACTGGCGGGCACGGTCGATTGTGAAGAATCCATCACCTGCGCCATCGCTGCTTGCAAACGCTCTGGAGCTTCGTCGCCCAAACCAATCCAGCTTCCAGAAGTCATCGTGATGTGGGCCGCCTCTACGCTTCCCGCACCGGCACACAAAATAGTCCGAGTAGGTGCATTTTCAGCCACCAACACCAGCATCGCCGGGACAACAGCCTCGGGCTTTAACGCCTCTAACACGGGCGCAGGCATTAAATCTTCTGTCATGCGGGTTGCGGCGGTGGGAGCCAAGCAGTTGACATGAATATGGTGTTTCGCCCCTTCAATGGAAAGCGTTTGCATCAAGCCCACTAGTGCCATTTTGGCAGCGCCGTAATTGCTTTGGCCAAAGTTGCCGTACAAACCACTACTAGAAGTGGTCATCACAATGCGCCCGTATTTTTGCTCCACCATGTGCGGCCAAACGGCTTTGGTGCAGTGCACCGCGCCCATGAGGTGAACATCAAGCACCAAGCGAAAGTCTTCAAGCTCCATCTTGGCAAAGCTTTTGTCGCGAAGGATTCCTGCGTTTTTCACCAAAATATCAACCCGCCCCCAAGTGTCTATGGCTTGTTTCACCATGGCTTGAACAGCCGCAAAGTCTGTGACCGACGCGCCATTGGCAATGGCTTCTCCCCCGGCTGCGCGAATCTCATCGACAACCGATTGCGCAGGAGTCACCGAGCCGCCAGAACCATCGCGAGCGCCACCTAAATCATTCACCACCACTTTGGCCCCTCGCGCAGCCAAGCCCAAGGCATGCAGGCGTCCCAAGCCGCCGCCAGCGCCAGTGACAATGGCGACACGGTTTTTGAAATCAACGGTCATACTTATCCTCGCAATAATGAACTGAAGATACTCTACTGCATATGCATCTCGCTTTAACTGACTCTTGCAACGAATGTGACTTCCATGGAATTGAACTCTGACATCCCAACCCACCCACCCCGCGACGCTGCGACCGTCGTGATGCTTCGCGATAGCCCGGGCGGATTGGAAGTATTTTTGGTCAAACGGCATGGCTTGTCGGATGTTTTGGGCGGAGCCTATGTATTTCCAGGCGGGAAATTGGACGCCAGTGATTGCGCCCCATTGCACATTCCGCATTTCGACCTCGCCCTACCCCAAATGCTTCAGGCCTTGGGGGAACCCACTTTGCAAGAGGACACGGCTTTGGGTTTGTATGTGGCAGCCCTACGCGAAACCTTTGAAGAGTCTGGCGTTTTATTTGGCAAGCCCTACAAAGACACCAAAGAGCCACCCTATGGAAGTTTTCATGAACGCCTAGCGGCCAACGCTTTGCAACTGCATACCAGCGCGGTCCAACCCTGGGTTCGTTGGGTCACTCCTAAGTTGCCTTCGGTCACCTCTAAGCGCTTTGACACCCGCTTTTTCGTGGCCGCTATGCCCGATGGGCAGCACGCACAGCACGACAACGTAGAAGCCACTGAAAGCGCTTGGCTGCAACCGCGCAAAGCCTTGGAGCAATATTGGAGCCGCGATATTGAACTCGCCCCGCCACAGATCATGAGCTTGGCGCATTTAGCGCGCCATGCTTCGGTTGCCAGCGTTCTCAAAGAAGCTGCTTTGCGCCCACCGCCCATGGTGATGCCTGAGGCTTTCAATGAAAACGAGGAGCGGGTGATTTGTTACCCCGGAGACGAGCGCCACTCCGTCACTGAACGCGCCCTGCCCGGACCGTCGCGCCTTTACTGGCGAAACAAGCGTTTTGAGCCCGCAACAGGTTTTGACGCTCTCTTTGAATAATGCCTTATCAATAGGCTTATTCAATCAGAGGCATTGAACGAGCCAATTAGACGCAGTCATATTAGGCAGTTAAGCTAACCCTGTCTTTGGCAAATTTTTGCTCAAAGCAAACGCGTTTTCTTTAACCCCTAAGGAGATTTCCATGGCAGCACTTAAAGGCTCCAAAACGGAAGACAACCTGAAAGCCGCCTTCGCAGGCGAGTCACAGGCCAACCGCCGTTATTTGTATTTTGCGAACAAGGCCGACGTTGAAGGCCAGCCCGATGTGGCTGCATTGTTCCGTTCGACCGCTGAAGGTGAAACCGGCCACGCGCACGGTCACCTCGAATGGCTTGAGCAGTGCGGTGATCCCGCAACTGGCATGCCTTTCGGCGCCACCCGTCAAAACCTCGCCTCAGCCGTTGCTGGCGAGACCCACGAGTACACCGACATGTACCCCGGCATGGCTAAAACAGCCCGTGACGAAGGCCATGACGAAGTGGCTGACTGGTTTGAAACTTTGGCAAAAGCTGAGCGTTCACACGCTAATCGCTACGCCAAGGCGTTGGCTGAATTAGTCGATTGATTTTTCACTGAGGGCCTCTGCGAGGCCTTCCGAGTGAATCGTCCGTTTTGGGTGTTGCTTGCAGCACCCAATTCAGAACATTCCCTCTGCTTCTTTTTCCCTCCTTACCCCTATTGAGACCCCCCATGGCAACAGAAGGCAACCTCCAAGCGCCCACCCGTCACCCGATTGACTGGAAAGGCCCGGACTATTACAGCGAAGAATCCGTTTTCCATGAAATGGAGCGGATTTTTGATATCTGCCACGGCTGCCGCCGTTGCGTGAGTCTGTGCGGTTCGTTCCCAACGCTGTTTGATTTGGTTGACGAGAGCAAGACCATGGAAGTCGATGGCGTTGACAAAAAAGACTACTGGAAAGTGGTTGACCAATGCTATATGTGCGACCTGTGTTACCTCACCAAGTGTCCGTATGTGCCACCGCATGAATTCAACTTGGACTTTCCGCACACCATGCTGCGCGCCAAAGCCATTAAATTCAAAAAAGGCGAAGTGGGCGCCGGAGAAAAACTTTTAGCCAGCACGGATTTGCATGGTTCCTTTGCCGGTATTCCCATCGTGGTTCAGGCTGTCAA
>CAMDAN010000140.1 GCA_945888535.1 Bordetella parapertussis | reverse complement strand
CGTGGTGATTTTGGAGCGCCACGTGGAGATTTCGGCGCACGCAAACCTGCTTTTGGCAAGCCGCCTGGTTTTGCTAAACCCGGCAATGGGGGCAAAGTATTTGTTCCACGAGACGCTAAAAAACGTCCCGCGCGCAACGCAGACTAAATCCGTTGATCAGGCTATGCCATTGCGGCGGGCCAGTTCGAGGAATAAAGCGGCATGGTCCAAATCGGCCATGCCGTTTTTTATGCCTTGTGCATAGAGGTCTTCAAGTAAATGCGTCACAGGCGCTTCAAAGCCGAGCGATTGGGCTGTGTTGAGTGCGTTGCGCAGGTCTTTGAGTTGTACGGACATGCGACCGCGGGGTGCAAAATCACGCGCAATCATTCGCTCCCCGTGGACTTGCAATATGCGGCTGTCTGCAAAGCCTCCTGTGATCGCTGCCTTGACTTGGGCCATATCAGCGCCTCCCTTTTCACACAACAACAGTGCTTCTGCGACCGCGCCTATGGTGATGCCCACGATCATTTGGTTGGCTAACTTTGCCAATTGACCGCAGCCTGTGGGTCCGACCAAGGTGGATCGGCCGAGATGCGCCAAGACGGGGCACGCAGTTTCAAAATCGATTAAGTTACCGCCAGCCATGATGGCCAAGGTGCCTTGTTCTGCGCCTATCGTGCCGCCAGAAACGGGGGCGTCAAGATAGCGGATGTTCAAAGCCTGCAATCGTTTGGCATGGTCTTTGGCCTGGGCCGGCTCGATAGACGACATGTCAACAAGCAGGCTGTCTTTGCGCATGGCTTGCGCAACGCCATGATCGAAAACAACAGACTCCACAATGCCGCCGTGTTCGAGCATGGTGATGGTCAGGTCCGCTTGTGCAACCGCCAACGCAGGGGTGAGGTGAACCGTCGCACCCAAAGGTAACAACGCCTCTGCTTTGGCTGCCGTTCGGTTCCAAACGTGAACCTCTAAGCCAGCTTGGCACAAGCGACGCGCCATCGGTAAACCCATCAGGCCTAAACCCAAAACAGCGACACGCATCAAAGTGCTCCTACATCAATAAATGTTCGCCAGCGTTATCGCCACCGAGCGTTACGTAATTTACCTTGCGAATATCCATCAGTTTTTTGCCCCCTGAATAGCTGATGGAGCTTTGAATATCTTGTTCCATCTCTACCAAGGTTTCTGCAAGCAAACCTTTGACGGGTTCCAAAATCCGCTTGCCTTCAACGTGCTTGTATTCGCCTTTATTGAAGTCGCTGGCTGAGCCGTAATATTCTTTGTAAAGTTTTCCATCAACCTCCACGGTTTTTCCAGGACTTTCTTCGTGTCCGGCCAGCATCGAACCGATCATGACCATGGTGGCCCCGAAACGAATCGATTTGGCGATATCGCCGTGTTCGCGAATTCCACCATCGGCAATGATGGGTTTTGTCGCCACTCGGGCACACCATTTGAGTGCGCTCAATTGCCAGCCGCCGGTTCCGAATCCAGTTTTCAGTTTGGTGATGCACACCTTGCCTGGGCCAATACCCACCTTGGTTGCATCCGCGCCCCAGTTCTCCAGATCGATGACGGCCTCAGGGGTTGCCACATTGCCTGCAATCACAAAAGTACTTGGCATTTTGGATTTAAGGTATGCAATCATGTCGCGCACGCTGTCGGCGTGCCCATGGGCAATATCAATAGTGACGTAATCGGGGATCAGCCCCAGGGTTGAAAGCGTATCGACGGTAGCGTAGTCTGGCGGTTTAACGCCGAGTGAAATCGATGCGAACAAGCCTTTGGCTTTCATGTCTTTGACAAATTGGACGTTGTCCAGATCAAAGCGATGCATCACATAAAAGTACCCGTTTTGGGCAAGCCAGACGCATATCGCTGTATCAACGACTGTTTTCATATTGGCGGGAACCACGGGGATACGAAAGCTTCTTGCGCCCAAGATAACGCTGGCATCGCATTGTGAGCGGCTGTCCACGCGGCATTTGCGTGGCAAAAGCAAAATATTGTCGTAATCGAAAATTTCCATAACCCAAGCTCCTGCAAAAATCTATCAAAGTAAAGAAAGACAAAGGCGCTTGGATTGGGATCGATTTTGTAACCGAGTCGCAATTGCTTGGGCCCGGTGATTGATTCTATCGAGTTTAGAAACCCACTCCAGCCTTTCTACAATCGGCCAATGTCTATTCCTTACTTGTACAGCGATCCTGTCCACTTGCCCTTGCTTGATAGCCTCAATGACGAGCAACGTGCAGCAGTCACATTGCCGTCTGAAAATGCCCTGATTCTTGCCGGCGCTGGCTCTGGAAAAACGCGCGTTTTGACAACCCGCATTGCTTGGCTCTTGCAAAACGGATACGTTTCCCAGGGTGGGGTGATGGCGGTAACCTTTACCAATAAGGCGGCCAAGGAAATGATGACCCGACTCTCCGCCATGCTTCCTGTCAATGTTCGCGGCATGTGGATTGGGACTTTCCATGGTTTATGCAATCGGTTTTTACGTGCCCACTTTAAAACCGCCAATTTGCCACAGGCTTTTCAAATTTTAGATACGCAAGACCAACTGAGTGCAGTTAAACGGCTGTGTAAGCAAATCGGCGTCGATGAAGAGCGCTTCCCGCCCAAACAATTGGTTTGGTTTATTGCAAGCTGCAAAGAAGAAGGATTGCGCGCAAACGCGGTAGAGGTTCGTGATTCTGATACGCGGCGCAAAGTGGATATCTACCAGCTCTATGAAGAACAATGCCAGCGTGAAGGCGTCGTTGATTTTGGCGAGTTGATGCTACGCAGCTACGAGGTCCTTCGCGACAATGCATCCATTCGAGAGCATTACCAACACCGCTTTCGCCATATTTTGATTGACGAGTTCCAAGACACCAACAAGTTGCAATACGCATGGATCAAAATGCTTGCGGGTATCGACGGCCAAGGTGGAAAAGGGCAGGGCGGAGCGGTCTTGGCTGTGGGCGATGATGACCAAAGTATTTATGCTTTTCGCGGCGCTCGGGTCGGCACTATGGCGGACTTTGTCCGGGAGTTTGATGTTCATCACCAAATCAAACTAGAACAAAATTACCGAAGTAACAGCAATATCTTGGACTCTGCAAACGCACTGATAAGCCATAACAGCCGGCGCTTGGGAAAAAACCTCAGAACCGACCAAGGCCCTGGGGAACCGGTTCGGGTTTATGAGTCGCCCACGGACTATGCGGAGGCGCAGTGGATGGTGGACGAAATGCGTCAATTGGTGCGTGATGATGTGGCCCGCATCGAGATTGCCGTGTTGTACCGCTCCAATGCGCAAAGCCGTGTGATCGAAACCGCGTTGTTTAATGCGGGCGTTCCTTACCGCGTCTATGGTGGTTTGCGATTTTTTGAAAGGGCTGAAATCAAGCACGCGTTGGCGTATTTGCGTTTGCTTGAAAACCCCAACGACGATACCAGTTTCATGCGGGTACTTAATTTTCCCGCGCGAGGCATTGGCGCACGTAGCGTAGAACAATTGCAAGACTTTGCCAAAGAGATGGGCTGCTCTTTGCACGATGCGGTCAGCGCCATGCCGGGTAAGGCGGGGACCAAAGTCGCCGCGTTTGTTGCAAAAATAGATATCCTGCGGGAACAAACCACAGGGATGAACCTGCGCGATATCGTCTCAACGATGCTTGATGCGAGCGGCTTGCTGGAGCACTACCGTTTAGACAGAGAGGGCGAAGACCGACTTGAAAACTTGGAAGAGCTGGTGAATGCAGCTGAGAGTTTTGTTCGCTTAGAAGGTTTTGGAAAGGAGTCGCCAGCCTCACCGGAATCAACGCCAACACAGTTGAATTCAACTTTGCCTGAGGATATTGATTTTGCAGAGACAGGCGAAACGCTTTCACCGTTGGTGGCTTTCCTAACCCATGCGGCATTGGAAGCGGGCGACAACATGGCGCAGGCGGGGCAGGATGCGATTCAACTGATGACGGTTCATTCGGCAAAGGGTCTTGAGTTTGATTGCGTTTTCATTACAGGGATGGAAGAAGGACTCTTTCCCCATGAAAACTCCTTGAGTGACCGCGATGGTTTGGAAGAAGAGCGCCGGCTTATGTATGTGGCCATTACCCGGGCCCGCAAGCGTTTGTATTTAAGCCATTCGCAGACACGCATGCTCCACGGTCAAACCCGCTACAACCTCAAGAGTCGATTTTTTGATGAGCTTCCTGAAGAGGCATTGAAGTACCTTACGCCCCAGCGCCAAGCGATGCGAAGCGGTTCTTGGCAAACGGCAGGTGATTTTGGTGGCTCCGTGCGCGCTTTGCCCGTGCTTGCAAGAAAAGAAGATCCCTCGCATGGATTGCGGGTGGGCCTGCAGGTTTTTCACAACAAGTTTGGCGAGGGGACGGTGTTAACTTTGGAAGGAGCAGGTGAAGACGCGCGAGCCCAGATTAATTTCCCACGCCACGGTACCAAATGGTTGGCATTGAGCGTTGCCAAACTGACGCCTGTGACCTAAGCGCGAGTGATATGCGCTTAGGCGAGGTGGACGGTGTTCTCACCAAAGCAGTCGACAAATGTGACATAGATGGAGGTGAAGAACATGGAGGCCATCAGCATGGCTGTGGGGAACAGGATGGCGGCGACTAGCTCTTCACTTCCGGTCAAACTTGCCAAGAGTGCAATCGTGGTTCCAACAACAATAAAGACTAAAAACCACGCCGCTGCGTAAACCGCCATAGCCCAAAAGTTGCGAAGGCAAGCGATGAAACTAAAAAATAAACTTTTGCTGGGCGACAAGCCATGCCAAAGCACCAAAGCGGGCGCATGCCAAAACAGCAGGGATAAGGGGAGGTAC
>CAMDAN010000139.1 GCA_945888535.1 Bordetella parapertussis | reverse complement strand
GATTACTGGTCCGTTTTACAGCGGGTGCTTAATGGCGAAATATCGGCCATGCCCATGCCAGGTAAACAAGTGCGCCCCGGCGTATGGGTGGGCATCAATACGGCGGTGGATTGGGATCAAGTCACCATTGAAGGCCCGGTCTACATTGGTTCTAGCGTGCGTATTGAGCCAGGCGCCAAGATCATTGGCCCTTCGTGGATTGGTCATGGAAGCCTGATTCGATCAGGGGCGACAATCACCCGCAGTGTTTTGTTTGAGTACACGCGCATTGCCGCAGGGATGCATTTTGAGGAAATGATTGTTTCGCGCCATTACTGCGTCGATAGGCATGGAGAAACGCTGTATGTCGGCGATGAAACTTCCCCCTTGCGCTGGGGCGATGCGCGGGCTTCGACTTAAGCCCAGACTCAGTGATCGCGTGAAATCGATTGTTGGGCTAAGGTAACCAAGCTCGTTTTGTAAGGGGTTTGCGGCAGCAGCTCTGCCGCAGCAACGGCCCGCTGAGCCTCGTGTTGCGCTGCTTCGAAGGCTACGGTGAGTGCCCCCGTGCGCTGGACAATAGCGACTACATTGCCTAAAAGGCTGGCATCCCCATTTTCTATAGCGTTACGGATAACTGCGCATTCTGCGGGGGTGCCTCGTTGCATGGCTGCAATCAAGGGCAGGGTGGCTTTGCCTTCGCGTAAATCATCGCCAAGATTTTTGCCCATGCGTTTGGCATCTCCCGCGTAATCGAGGACGTCGTCAATCACCTGAAATGCGGTACCTAAGGCTTGTCCGTAATCAGCACAAGCGGCTTCGAGAGTGGGCGAAGCGCCTGACAAAATCGCGCCAACGCGGGCGCTGGCTTCGAACAACTTGGCCGTTTTGGAGCGTATTACCTGCAAATACCCGGCCTCACTGAGTTCTGCGTTGTGCATATTCATCAGCTGCATCACCTCGCCTTCGGCAATCGTATTGGTCGCGTCGGCAAGCACTTCCATGATGCGCATATTCTGGCCGTCCACCATCATTTGAAAGGCGCGGGAGTATAAAAAGTCACCTACCAAGACGCTTGCTGGATTGCCAAATGTGTCGTTGGCAGTGGCAAAGCCTCGTCGCAGCGTGGATTCATCGACCACATCATCGTGCAAAAGGGTTGCGGTGTGAATGAACTCCACAACGGCCGCCATGTTGAAACGCTGTTTCCCAGTGAACCCCAAAGCCCCGCAGCAGAGCAAGAGTAGCACCGGGCGCAGGCGCTTGCCCCCGGCTGAGATAATGTGTTGTGACACGCTCCCCACCAACGGGACGTCAGAATGAAGGCGCTGTGCGATCACGGAATCAACCTCCCGCATGTCGTGCTCGACGATGGAGAGTCCTGAATCAGGACGGGGCAGGGAGGTCAGCAAGGCCATTGTGGGTAGTTTTTTGTGATTATAGGCAGAGCCCCTAGGCCTTTAAAAAGCAGGAAACAGGTGAATTGCCTTATCGGAGCTGCAATGTTATACTCGTCGGCTCTGTGGAAATCCGTTCACAGGTTTCAAGTCGAAGAGGTCAACATGTACGCGGTCATAAAAACCGGCGGCAAGCAATATCGGGTTGCGGCTGGCGAAAAAATTAAAGTAGAACAGATTGCTGCGGACGTAGGCCAAGAGATTGTGTTCAATGAGGTTTTAGCAGTCGGAAACGGCGCTGAACTTAAAGTTGGCACTCCCTTGGTGTCCGGTGCAACAGTTACAGTGACAGTCTTGTCACACGGTAAGCACGACAAAGTGCGTATTTTTAAAATGCGTCGTCGTAAGCACTACCAAAAACGCCAAGGGCACCGTCAGCAGTTCACAGAACTGCAAATCGGCGCGATTGTCGCTTAAAGGACGTAGGTCATGGCACAGAAAAAAGGCGGCGGCTCTACGCGAAATGGGCGCGATTCGAAGCCCAAAATGCTCGGTGTAAAAACCTTCGGTGGTGAGTTGATCAGCGCAGGCGCGATCATTGTTCGCCAACGTGGTACCAAGTTTCATCCCGGAACCAATGTCGGTATCGGTAAAGACCATACCTTGTTCGCTCTGGTTGATGGACACGTTTCGTTCGCTATCAAAGGCGCACTGAACAAGCAAACGGTGAGCGTGACGGCTGCGGCATAAACTGCAGCCAGGCTCACCCCATAACCCTGCGCCGAGAAGCGCGGGGTTTTTTATTTATAGATTCGAGTAAACCATGAAGTTTGTAGACGAAGCCTACATTGACATCTCCGCCGGAGATGGTGGCGCCGGCTGCGTCTCCTTTCGGCATGAGAAATACAAAGAGTTCGGTGGACCCAATGGGGGAGACGGGGGACGGGGTGGGCATGTGTATGCGGTTGCCGACTCCAACCTCAATACCCTGGTGGACTTTCGCTTCTCGCGCCGGCACGATGCCAAACGCGGCGAGCATGGCATGGGGTCTGATATGTTTGGGGCTGCGGGCACAGACATTACTTTGAAAATGCCGGTGGGTACCATCATTACAGACGCTGAAACAGGCGAAGTTCTCTTTGAATTATTGGTGCCCGGTGAAGTGATCACCATTGCCAAAGGCGGTGATGGCGGGTTTGGCAATTTGAGGTTTAAAAGCGCTATCAACCGTGCGCCTCGACAAAAAACGCCAGGTTGGCCAGGCGAGAAAAAAAATCTGAAGCTTGAGCTTAAAGTGCTCGCCGATGTGGGCCTGTTAGGGATGCCTAATGCGGGTAAATCGACTCTGATCACGGCGATTTCCAATGCGCGACCCCGTATCGCAGACTATCCCTTTACAACCTTGCACCCTAACTTAGGCGTGGTTCGCGTTGGCCCTGAGCAAAGTTTTGTGGTGGCAGATTTGCCTGGACTGATCGAAGGTGCTTCAGAAGGCGCAGGCTTAGGTCATTTATTTTTAAGGCATCTTCAACGCACCCGTTTGCTTTTGCATATTGTGGATGTCGCCCCGTTTGACGATGGAATTGACACCGTGGCTCAAGCCAAAGCCATTGTCAATGAGTTGAAAAAATATGACGATGGGCTGTACAAAAAACCCCGCTGGTTGGTGCTAAATAAATTGGACATGGTCCCCTTAGATGAGCGCGAAGCGTTGGTGAAAGATTTTGTAAAACGGTTTAAGTACAAGGGACCCGTTTTTGAAATTTCTGCTTTGACCCGTGAAGGTTGCGAGCCGCTTATCAAAGCGATCTACAAACATATCAAGGCGCAACAAGTCGCTGAGCAGCCTCATATTGAAGTTGATCCCCGGTTCTTGGCGGTGGCCCCAAGCCCCGACGAAGACGCTGGAGCCGAGTGAAACCTATTGCTGATTAAGGTGTTAAGACGTGACGCTGATCTTTGATGACTATGTCTGAAAATTCAAATTCTGTGGTGTTGCGTGATGCCAAGCGCATCGTCGTTAAGGTGGGCTCTAGTCTGGTCACCAATGACGGACGGGGCTTGGACGAGGCCGCTATTGGAGAATGGTGCCGTCAGATGGCGCACTTGGTTCACCACAAGTGTGAAATCATCATGGTCTCCAGCGGTGCCATTGCGGAAGGCATGAAGCGCTTAGGCTGGACGGTGCGTCCCCATGCCGTTCATGAACTTCAGGCGGCTGCAGCCGTGGGACAAATGGGCTTGGCCCAGATGTATGAAACCAAGCTGCGTGAAAACGGTTTGGGGAGCGCCCAGGTTTTGCTAACCCATGCCGATCTTGCCGATCGCGAGCGTTACCTCAATGCCCGTTCGACGCTACTGACGCTGCTCAAGTTAGGCGTTGTACCCGTGATCAATGAAAACGACACGGTGGTCAACGATGAAATTAAATTTGGTGATAACGACACCTTGGGCGCATTGGTTGCCAACTTGGTTGAGGCCGATGCCTTGGTGATTTTGACGGATCAAAAAGGCCTCTTTACGGCAGACCCGCGCAAAGACCCCTCTGCTACTTTGGTCCAGCAAGCCCAAGCGGGCGACCCTGCACTTGAAGTGATGGCGGGAGGAGCTGGCAGCAGCATTGGGAGGGGCGGCATGCTCACCAAAATCCTCGCAGCCAAAAGGGCGGCGGGTTCGGGGGCGTCAACGGTGATTGCTTGGGGGCGTGAGCCAGATGCGTTGATACGCTTGCACCTGGGTCATGCGATTGGCACGCTGTTAGTTGCACCGACGCTTAAAACCCAAGCGCGCAAGCAATGGATGGCCGATCACCTTCAAATGCGTGGTGCTGTCACGGTGGACGCTGGCGCAGCGAACAAGGTGCGCGACGAAGGAAAGAGCTTGCTCCCCATCGGCATGGTCGCGGTCGAAGGCGATTTTTCTCGCGGGGACGTCATCGCCATACGTGACCCCGCAGGACTAGAAATTGCCCGAGGATTAGCGAATTATTCCAGCACAGAAGCGCGACTTCTGTGTCGAAAATCTTCGGCGGCGTTTGAAAAACTTTTGGGCTATGCCGCAGAACCGGAGATGGTGCACCGTGATAACTTAGTGCTTATGCGCTAAGCCGTGGGGCGGCCTTAAATACCGCCATTTTTGATGCGCGGTGTTTTCCCAATGAGCATTTTGACCATCTCACTGGGCCGGTTGGCGATGCCGCCCTCACAAGCGCCTTGGCGCGCAATGGCCATGGCGTGTTTGGAAGGCAAGTTGCTATTCCAATCTTTCCAAGACGGGGTCGCGACTGGCTCCCAAGTACCTTGCGAAGTCCAGCGCGCATAGGTTTTCACTTCTGCGCTAGTGCATCGAACCCCTTCATAGGCGGCGTTTACCGACCCAGTGCTGTTGAACATGACAACCACATAGCGCATCACTCCATCAGACCCTAAGCGAATCGTATTGGGGTCTATTCCAATCTTCAGCGTCACGTAGGGCGGCATATCAACAGCCAGCAGTGTTTTGCTAGAAAAAGCGGGGGCGGCGCCAGCATCTTCTTCAACCCAGTCAGATGCGTCAACCGGTGTTCCTGCCATAGCATAGGAGGCTGGGCAGATCAAAA
>CAMDAN010000138.1 GCA_945888535.1 Bordetella parapertussis | reverse complement strand
TGGTTAACACTGGCGTAGCGCATGACAAATTGCAGAAAGAATTTGCCCTGCCCTTTGATTTGCTTTTGTGCGCGGTGGGACGCCGTGCGCGTTTGAGCGGCTTGGGGCTCGAAGCTTTGGGAATCTCTACCGACCACACCGTTCACACCAATGACTATTTGCAAACCGTGATCCCCAATATCTTCGCCGCTGGCGACGTTGCGGGGCCCTACCAGTTCACCCACACTGCAGCACACCAAGCGGGGTACGCAACCATCAACGCTTTGTTTGGAGACTTCAAGCGTTTTAAGGTGAGTTACCACGCCGTTCCCTGCGTGACCTTTGTAGCACCGGAAGTAGCGCGGGTCGGTTTGAACGAGCAAGAAGCGGTTGAACAAGGCGTGGCTTTTGAAGTCACGCGTTTTGATGTTGCTGATTTAGACCGTGCTTTGTGCGATGCCGCTGACCCGAAAACGCCACCGTCGGGCTGGGTCAAGGTATTGACTACTCCGGGCCGTGGGAAAATTTTGGGGGTGACGATTGTGGCCGCGCACGGAGCCGAGATGCTGGCGGAATATGTTTTAGCGATGCGCCATGGCTTGGGCCTGAACCACGTTCTCCAAACCGTTCACACTTACCCCACCTGGGGCGAGGCTAATAAGTACGCTGCAGGATTATGGCGGCGGACGCATGCACCCGGCTGGGCTTTAACGTTGTCACGCCGCTTGCACGATTGGCGCAGAGGCTAAGCCTCATAAAGAGAAGAAAGAGAAAGCCCAGCGCATGCAAAATGTTTCCACCCCCATCCTGCGCGATCTGGTTTTGATCGGGGGCGGGCACAGCCACGTGGGCGTGCTCAAGGCCTTTGGGATGAAGCCGCTGCCAGGCGTTCGGATTACCTTAATTTGTACCGACGCCCACACGCCGTATTCCGGCATGCTGCCCGGCTACGTCGCAGGCCACTACGACTTTGATGCGGTGCATCTTGATTTGCTGCGGCTGTGCGTTTTTGCAGGCGCGCGGTTTATCCAAGCCGAAGTCACGGGCATTGACCGAAACCATCGCAAAGTTCAGTTGCGCGGCCGTCCGGCCTTGGACTATGACGTGGTCTCGATCAACACCGGTTCTACGCCGCAAACCGACACCATCGCTGGGGCAGCGGAGTTCGCTGTTCGCGTCAAGCCGATTGCATCCTTTAACCAACGCTGGCTGGCTTTATTAGCGCAGGTTCGCCAAGGCGTGGGGCCCAAGCGCATCGCAGTGGTGGGTGCAGGTGCCGGCGGGGTGGAGTTGTTACTCGCGATGCAACACCGCTTGGACACAGAAGTTCGCTCTGTGAATCCCAGCGCAGCGCCCATCACTTTTGAACTTTTTACTTCAAGCGCCACTGTTTTGCCCACCCACAACACGCGGGTTCAGCATCGATTTCTTGCCTTATTGAAACACCGCCATGTCACAGTGCATTGCAACGCGCGGATCGACCAAGTCAGCGCCCAAGGCGTTCACCAATCCGGCCCCGAACATTCCGCTGCAGATCACTGGACCGCAGCCGACGCGGTTTTTTGGGTCACCCAAGCGGGCGGCGGCGCGTGGCTCCAAGACACGGGCTTGGCGTGTGACGCCCAGGGCTTTGTCCGCGTGAACGCACAGCTGCAATCGATTTCCGATGCGCGTTTTTTTGCGGCGGGCGATGTAGCGAGCATGGAAGGCTTAGCGCTAGAAAAAGCCGGGGTTTTTGCGGTGCGTATGGGCATGCCACTGGCGCGTAATTTGCGCAACGCCTTGCTTGGCAAGCCTTTGCAAGCTTACCGTCCCCAAACCCGTTGGCTGGCCCTGATCAGCACCGGGGACCGCTACGCGGTGGCCTCGCGCGGGGCTTTGGATTTTGCTGGCACGTGGGTTTGGCGTTGGAAGGACTGGATTGACCGGCGGTTTATGGCGCGATTTACTGACCTTGGCATTGCGCAGATGGCTCAACCCAATTCTTCTACTTCGATCACGCACACATTTGCAGATCAAAGTGCCTCCGAATCAGAACAAGCGCTCTCCGCGCTAGCGATGCGCTGCGGCGGTTGCGGCGCCAAAGTGGGAGCCAGCGTTTTAGCCCCGGCCTTGGCCGCGCTGGTGCCGCTTGATAACCCGGCGGTCTTGGTCGGACTCCAATCGCCAGACGACGCGGCTATCGTTCAAGTCCCTGAAGGGTATGCGCTGGTGCATACGGTTGATTTCTTTCGGGCCTTTGTGGACGACCCGTACCGGTTTGGAAAAATTGCGGCTAACCACGCCCTAGGCGATATTTTTGCCATGGGCGCTCGACCCCAAACGGCCACTGCGATTGCGACCGTGCCTCCTGGGCTAGACCGACAAACGCAGGCCACGCTGACCCAGATGATGACGGGCGCGGTTGAGGTGCTCAACACGGCGGGTTGCACCTTGGTCGGCGGACATACAGGCGAAGGCCAAGAACTGGCTTTGGGGTTTGCGATCAACGGCTTGGTGGAGGTTACGCCGCAAGGCGAACTCCAAGGCGTCATGCGCAAAGCGGGAATGCTAGCGGGTGACGTGCTCCTACTCACCAAGCCTTTGGGAACCGGCACCTTGTTTGCCGCGCACGCTTTGGGCTTAGCGCGCGGCCGCTGGATTGAAGCGGCTTTAAGCCATATGGAGCAATCCAACCTGGTCGCGGCGCAAACCCTTTTAGCCCACGGAGCACACGCCTGCACGGATGTGACGGGCTTTGGCCTGTTAGGGCATTTGGTAGAAATGACGCGGCCCTCGAGCGTCGATGCTGAAATCAGCTTGGACGCTTTGCCTGTCTTAGACGGCGCGTTGGAGTGTTTGGGTTGGGGTCAGGTCAGTTCCCTGCACAACGCCAATGCCCGAATGCGCTCGGCGCTGGCCAACGCAGACTCGGTCGACCCAACACAAACCGAGCGCTTGTCACTGTTATTCGATCCCCAAACCGCAGGCGGTCTGCTCGCCAGCGTTCCCGCGTTACAGGCCGCAGCTTGCCTGCAAGCCTTGCAGGTGCAAGGCTATTCGGGCAGCGCAATCATTGGGATGGTATTGCCTTTAGGGGGAGAAAACGGGCCAATCCGGCTGGTGGACGGCCACCCGCAGAACATGGAACAATAGACCCATGACCGAAGACGCCGATCAAGCGAACTCCGCCCCAAACCAAGAACCCGCTGCGGCCCCCAGCCCCAAGCGCGTGGTGCTTTGGGGTGCGGGGCAAGCCAATCTGCGCTTTCTCGCCGCTTTTGCCAAACACCCCACGCCCCATACCCTCATCACCCTGATCACACCCCTCAGCACCGTGATCAACCCGCGGCGCTTGGCCGAGTGGGTTGCGGGAGCCCTGCCATTGGATGCCTGCGCTACCGATATCGCACAAGTGGTGGAGCGCAGCGGCGTGCAATGGATTCAAAATAACGCCGTCGCCTTAGACGCAGGCGATAAAACACTGCTGCTTGACGATGGGAGTACCCTCGCTTTTGACTTACTTTCAATCAATACCGCGGCCAAACCTCAACCCCAGCGCGACAGCATTGAAATGAATCTTCCCGGTGTGCGTGAACACGCCATGTTTGTTGCTCCCTTAGAAAAATTTGCCAGCCTTTGGCCACGGGTTTGTGAGCTCGGTGAGACCCGACCGTTGCGCCTATCAGTCATTGGCGCGGGAACCTCAGCGTTTGAGTTAGCAATGGCTATTCGACAGCGCATGCCGCTTGCTGCAGTCACATGGCTGCCAGGCCCCTCTGAGCCGCAGCACAGCTACCCCGACAAATTACACCAACACATGCGTGCAGCCCTGAAAGCGCAGCGTGTGGACGTGTTGTTTGAGCCCGTCACGGCGCTCACGCATGATGACGTATGGCTGACAGGGAGCACGCGCTTGGCCTGCGATGTACCCATTTTGTTCATTCCCCAATCGGCACCCGAATGGCTAGAAAGCAGCGGCCTAGACACCGCTGAAATGTTACGCTTTGGTGAAGCCCCAAGCGCCACCGTGGCTACCGACGCGTTTGAACGCAGCTCCAACCATTCCCACATCTTTTTTGTTGACGAAGACAGCTCCGTGTTGGCGCACAACCTCAGCGCTGCGCTGTCACCCGAGAAGCCGCACGCACTGCGCGCAGCGCCCAAAGATCCGCTGAAGGTATTTTTTGCAGCCCGCCACCACGCCATTGCCTATTGGCGCGGTCGCAGCGCCCAAGGGCGTTGGGTGAAATGGCTTAAAAGATACTTAAAATTATGATCACCGTTATGCTTTCAAGCTAGGAGAATGCGATGACCCAACCCATAGAAAACGCGGCTGTAGATGCCCCAGAACGCAAAGTCGATGCCCTGCTTGCGCATTACGGCCTGAGCCACACCCACCCTGTCAATGAGCTGATTCATTACATCGCTATTCCCGCCATCATGCTGAGCTTGGCGGGTTTGATGTTTGCGATTCACCCTGCCGTTGTTTTGGTATTTTTTGGGGCCAGCTTGGTTTACTACGCCCGCTTGTCTGGGCCTTTCACAATCTGCATGTTGCTGGGCACCTCGGTACTTCTAACCATTGTGGACGCCCTCAACCAGCGCGGTATTTTGGTGACTGCAAGCGTGGCAATTTTTGTGGTGGCCTGGATTTTTCAATTCATCGGCCACCACCTCGAAGGTAAAAAACCTTCTTTTTTTGAAGATATTCAATACCTGTGGGTCGGGCCTTTGTTTGTATTGAGCAAACTTTTCACGCGGTTGGGTTTGCATTGGTAGATATTTCAGAGGTTGGTATCGGAAACTAGGGAAAACCCTTATAGTGGGGTTTATGCTTTTTTTCCAGTCCATGTTGCATGAGCTTTGGCACGCTGCCCGGGCTTTGCTCCATCCCCATCTCAAAACCGCTGACCTGCAGCGCCACATCAGCCACGCGGCGGTGGCCGTCGTGCCTATTCGGGCCTTGGCCGAGCGCCACAGAAAAGCAGTTTTATCGCATTTACTGGAGCTGCC
>CAMDAN010000137.1 GCA_945888535.1 Bordetella parapertussis | reverse complement strand
TTGTACTCAGAATTCAGAGAGTTTTTCCCCAAAAACGCTGTGGAGTATTTCGTCAGTTATTACGACTACTACCAACCCGAGGCGTATGTTCCACAGCGCGATCTGTTTATTGAAAAAGACTCTGCGATTAACGAACACATTGAACAAATGCGGCTGTCATGTACCAAAAGCGTTTTGGAGCGGCGTGATGTGGTGATTGTGGCAACCGTCTCCGCAATCTACGGCATTGGTCAGCCCGAGGCGTACCACAAGATGGTGATGACTTTGCGAGCCGGCGACAAGCTCGGGCAACGCGACATGATTATTCAGTTGGTGCGAATGCAGTACCAACGCAACGACATGGATTTTTCGCGCGGAACCTTTCGTGTTAGAGGCGATACGATTGATATCTTCCCCGCTGAACACAGCGAAATGGCAATTCGCATTGAACTCTTTGATGACGAAATCGAATCCTTGCAGCTGTTCGATCCCTTGACAGGGCGAATCCGCCAAAAAATTCCGCGCTTTACCGTTTACCCCAGCAGCCATTACGTGACGCCGCGAGAGCAAGTACTGATGGCCGTTGAGACCATCAAAGTCGAACTTGCAGATCGATTGAAGGAGTTTGTTAGCCAAGGCAAATTGGTAGAGGCCCAGCGCTTAGAGCAGCGTACGCGGTTTGATCTGGAAATGCTAAGCGAAGTAGGGCACTGCAAAGGCATTGAAAACTATTCTCGGCATCTGTCAGGCGCAGCCCCTGGCGAGCCACCTGCCACATTGACAGATTATTTGCCTAAAGATGCGCTCATGTTCTTGGACGAGAGCCACGTTCTGATTGGGCAGTTTGGCGGCATGTACAACGGAGACCGCTCGCGTAAAACCACCTTGGTGGAATACGGGTTTCGTTTGCCAAGCGCTTTAGATAACCGCCCTCTAAAGTTTGAAGAGTTTGAGACCAAGATGCGCCAAGCGATTTTTGTTTCCGCTACTCCGGCGCAATGGGAAAAAGACCACGCAGGGCAGGTCGTAGAGCAATTGGTTCGGCCCACCGGGCTTGTTGATCCCGAAGTGGAAGTTCGCCCCGCGACTTCTCAAGTGGATGACGTGTTGCAGGAAATTCGCATTCGGGTGGAAAAGCACGAACGCGTTTTAATTACCACGCTGACCAAACGCATGGCCGAACAGCTCACCGACTATTTGTCGGATAACGGCGTCAAAGTGCGTTATCTTCATAGTGATATTGATACCGTGGAGCGGGTTGAGATTCTTCGTGATTTAAGGCTGGGTGCCTTTGATGTGTTGGTGGGAATTAACCTGCTGCGCGAAGGCATTGATATTCCTGAAGTGTCATTGGTCGCGATTTTGGACGCCGACAAAGAAGGCTTTTTGCGCTCAGAGCGCTCATTGATTCAAACCATTGGCCGGGCCGCGCGAAACCTCAATGGGCGGGCTATTTTGTACGCCGACAAAGTCACTGAATCGATGAGAAAAGCCATCGACGAGACCGTTCGCCGCAGGGCTAGGCAGGTCGCTCACAACCTGGCCCACGGAATCACGCCGCGCAGTATTGTTAAAGAAGTTCGAGATTTGATTGATGGCGTTTACAGCGAAAAGGCGGGCAAAGAAGCCGAGCGTTTAGAACGAGACGCGATGCAGCGCGCCCAAGTGGAAGACATGAGCGAGAAAGATATTTCCCGCGAAATCAAGCGCTTAGAGAAACTCATGATGGAACACGCCCGCAATTTGGAGTTCGAAAAAGCCGCTCGCGTCAGAGACCAGTTGGGAATTTTGAAGGCCCAGGCCTTTGGTGCGCCCGGTACTGACAACGTATTAATACTGCCTCTAAAGGCCTGATAGTAAAAATTGTGACTGATCAGTCTACTTACCCGAGCAAAACAGTCGGACGTTGTGTATACTTGACTTCGTTAGTCAACTTAACACGACTCTAGGAGTTTGCGATGCGTCTCACCACCAAAGGCCGATTTGCCGTTACCGCCATGATTGATCTGGGCCTGCGCCAGTCAAGCGGCCCCGTCACGTTGGCTGCAATCAGCCAGCGCCAACAAATTTCCCTGTCCTACCTTGAGCAGTTGTTTGGCAAACTGCGCCGCCACGAACTGGTCGAGTCCACTCGCGGACCTGGAGGCGGTTACACCCTAGCCCGTAAGGCTTCTGAAATCACCGTTGCAGACATCATTGTGTCGGTCGATGAGCCCATTGACGCGACCCAATGCGGCGGCAAAGAAAACTGCTTGGGTGATGGTGCCCGCTGCATGACCCACGATTTATGGGCATCCCTTAACACCCGTATGGTGGAATTTTTAAGCTCTATTTCTTTGCAAAAACTGGTCGATGACCAATTGGCCAAAGGCCTGCAAGTGGAAGAAAAGCCTAGCTTAAAGCGCGCTATTTCAGCCATGCCAATTTCTAAGCCGATTCGAATTAACGCACCCAATTCGGTCTTCGCGCTTGGGGATGCCTTTTCTAAAGTTTAATTTTTTCTACATCGACACACCATGGAAACCACTCCTCACTTCCCCATTTACATGGACTACAGCGCCACCAACCCTTGCGACGAGCGGGTGGTAGATGCAATGGTTCCGTGGCTGCGTTCGCATTTTGGTAACCCCGCTTCCCGCAGCCATGCGTGGGGTTGGGAAGCAGAAGCCGCAGTTGAGAAAGCGCGCTGCCAAGTTGCTGATCTGATTGGTGCGGACCCGCGCGAAATCGTTTGGACTTCGGGTGCCACCGAATCCAATAACTTGGCCTTAAAGGGTGCGGCCCACTTCTACAAATCCAAAGGTAAACACCTCATCACCGTTAAAACCGAACACAAAGCGGTTTTAGATACCTGCCGCGAGCTTGAGCGCCAAGGTTTTGAAGTGACTTATTTGGATGTACAAGAAGATGGCTTGGTCAATTTAGACGTTTTCAAAGCGGCCATTCGCCCAGACACTATCATTGCAAGCGTGATGTTCGTCAACAATGAAATCGGCGTGATTCAAGACATCGCAGCCATCGGGGCTCTGTGCCGCGAAAAAGGAATTATTTTTCACGTCGATGCAGCCCAAGCCACTGGCCGCGTTGAATTTGATCTCACTGAACTGCCTGTTGATTTGATGAGCCTAACGTCTCACAAAACTTATGGACCTAAAGGGATTGGTGCATTGTTTGTTCGCCGCAAACCGCGCATTCGTTTAGAAGCCCAGATGCACGGTGGCGGCCATGAGCGCGGTATGCGCAGCGGAACTTTGCCAACCCACCAAATTGTGGGAATGGGCGAAGCGTACCGTGTCGCCAAAGAAGAAATGGCCACTGAAAACGTCCGTATTCAAGCCCTGCATGACCGCATGCTTGCTGGTCTTAAAGACGTAGAGCAAGTTTTTATTAACGGTCACCTCGAAAAACGTGTGCCCCACAACCTCAATATGAGCTTTAACTATGTTGAAGGCGAATCTTTGATGATGGGTATCAAAGGCTTGGCGGTCAGCAGCGGCTCGGCGTGTACGTCTGCCAGCTTGGAGCCCAGTTATGTACTTCGGGCTTTGGGGCGCAGCGACGAATTAGCGCACAGCAGCCTGCGCATGACGATTGGCCGCTGGACAACCGAAGCGGAAATTGACTACGCCGTTGAAACGATCAAACTGAACGTTGCTAAGCTGCGCGATTTAAGTCCGCTTTGGGATATGTACAAAGAGGGAATTGATATTTCCACCATCCAATGGGCTGCCCATTAAGTAATTGAATTAAAACGAATTGAAGAGGTAAAAACACCATGGCTTATTCAGACAAAGTAGTAGACCACTACGAAAACCCCCGCAACGTCGGCAGCTTTGAAAAAGGCGATGACACCGTAGGTACTGGAATGGTAGGCGCCCCCGCATGCGGCGATGTGATGAAGCTGCAAATCAAAGTGAATCCTTTGACCGGCGTGATTGAAGATGCCCGTTTTAAAACGTATGGCTGTGGCTCGGCGATTGCGTCTAGCTCCTTGGTTACCGAATGGGTCAAAGGGAAAACGCTTGACGAGGCGGCTGCGCTTAAGAACAGCCAGATTGCTGAAGAGTTGGCTTTGCCTCCGGTGAAAATTCACTGCTCGATTCTTGCGGAAGACGCAATCAAAGCCGCTGTTGACGACTACAAAAAGAAACACCTGAACTGATATGTCCGTTACCCTGACAGAAGCCGCAGCGCGGCACGTGACCCGTTACCTTGCCAAACGTGGCAAGGGCGTAGGCGTGCGCTTGGGTGTGAGAACCACGGGTTGCTCGGGCTTGGCTTATCAGCTTGAGTATGTTGATGAACTCACGCCTGAAGACGTGGTGTTCGAAGGTCACAACGTCAAGGTATTGGTGGACCCCAAGAGCCTGGCCTACATTGACGGCACAGAGCTTGATTTTGTGCGAGAAGGTTTGAACGAAGGCTTTCGTTTCAACAACCCCAACGAGCGCGATAAATGTGGCTGCGGTGAGTCGTTTCGGGTGTGAATATTAAGAGCAATGATTTTGAGTTATTCGGTCTTGCGCAAAAGTTTGCCCAAGACCTTGTTGCCCTAGACATACGTTGGAAGGCTTTGCAGCGCGAAGCCCACCCAGATAAATTTTCTGCCCAAGGCGCAGCAGCCCAGCGCGTGGCGATGCAATGGTCGGTGCGTATCAACGAGGCTTACCAGCGGCTGAAAAATCCACTCAAGCGGGCTGCCTATCTGTGTGAGTTGCAAGGCTCACCCGTGAACGCGCACAGCAACACCGCCATGCCCAAAGCATTTTTAATGCAGCAAATGCAATGGCGCGAAGATCTCGAAGAGGCTGCGTCCGCCTCTGTGCTAGAGGCTTTATCGGCCGATGTTTCTGCGGCCGAAAAAACACTGCTGCAACAATGTGAAAATCTGCTCGATGCGCAGCAAGACTACGCGCAAGCGGTATCGTTGGTTCGATGCCTTATGTTTATTGATAAATTTAGCGAAGACCTCGCTCAGCGCTTTGACGCTTTTGAATAGTTAGACCCATGGCGCTTTTACAAATTTCTGAACCCGGGCAGTCGCCCAA
>CAMDAN010000136.1 GCA_945888535.1 Bordetella parapertussis | reverse complement strand
GTGGTCACGCTGCTGAGCTTAGCCAAGGGGTGCTGACTAGGAACGGCTGCAAAAAATGGTTCGTCATACAAAGGGGCTACTGCCAAGCCCGCGTCAGGAAACGGCTCAGCCAATATGGCGCAATCAATCTCCCCGGTGCGCAGCATTTCGAGCAACTTCACGGTGAAGTTTTCTTGGAGCATCAAGGGCATCTGCGGCAGGTGGGTAATGACTTGGCGAACTAAATCAGGAAGCAAATACGGCGCAATGGTGTAGATCACACCAAGTTTTAAAGCGCCTGCCAAGGGGTCTTTGCCGCGCTTGGCGATATCTTTGATGTTGGCGGCTTGCTCGAGCACGCTTTGGGCTTGGCGCACGATCTCTTCGCCCAACGCGGTCACTGTAATTTCGTTGGCACTTCGCTCAAAGAGTTTGACGTCTAACTCTTCTTCGAGTTTCTTCACCGCTACCGAGAGCGTGGGCTGTGAGACAAAACACGCATCGGCCGCTTTGCCAAAATGGCGCTCTCTTGCAACCGCAACAATGTATTTGAGTTCAGTCAGTGTCATGCCGGCATTATCGTGTTTAGGCTTTTAAAAATTCGGCCTTGGTTCCCAGCCAGCGCGAAATGTGTTTGTGAGCCAAGGCGGGTTGACTGTCCATGAGCAAAGGGGCTTCCTTGCGAGCCCACTCCAAAAGCGCTTGGTCTTCGTCAAGATTGGCAAAGCGCAGCATCGCATCACCCGATTGCCGAGCACCTAAAAACTCTCCAGGCCCGCGGATTTCTAAATCACGCCGTGCGATTTCAAAGCCATCGTTGGTATCGCTCATAGCTTTGAGTCTTTCGCGCGCAGCTTCACTCAAGCGCGGTGCATCGCCACTGGAATAGAGCAACACGCAAGCCGAAGCCGCCGCGCCACGCCCCACCCGCCCGCGCAACTGGTGCAACTGAGAAAGTCCAAAGCGCTCAGCATGGTCAATCACCATCAACGAAGCGTTGGGAACATCCACCCCAACTTCAATGACCGTGGTGCTGACCAAAACGCTGGTGCGCCCTGCTACAAACGCCGACATCACCGCTTTTTTCTCATCGGGCGCTAAGCGCGAATGCAAGAGCCCAACCGGGTAATGGGCGTCTGGGCTGTCGAGAGCGGCGCTGAGTTCGGCGTGGGTCTCGGTGGCATTGCTTAAATCGAGTACTTCACTTTCTTCAATCAGCGGACACACCCAGTACACCTGACGGCCCTGGGCCACTTGGGCGCGAATGCGTTCAATGACTTCGTGGCGCCTGGCCTCATGCACCACCTTGGTAACGATGGGCGTGCGCCCCGGGGGAAGTTCGTCAAGGGTTGAGACATCCAAGTCGGCGTAGTAGCTCATCGCCAAGGTGCGGGGAATGGGGGTTGCCGTCATCATTAAAAGATGGGGCTCCATCGCATCGTGCTGTAATTTGTTGCGCAAAGCCAAGCGCTGTGCAACGCCAAAGCGGTGCTGTTCGTCAATGATGGCGAGGGCTAAATTTTTAAACTGCACTTTGTCTTGAATGATCGCGTGGGTGCCTACGACCAACTTAGCCTCACCACTTTCAATCAAGGCCAGCATGGCGCGGCGATCTTTGGCTTTTTGGGTTCCGGTAAGCCACGCCGTGGTGATGCCCAAGGGCTCTAGCCAACCTAAAAGTTTTCGAAAATGCTGCTCTGCCAAGATCTCGGTAGGCGCCATCAGGGCGCACTGCCAACCCGCGTCCATACAAACTGCAGCGGCCAGCGCAGCAACCACGGTTTTACCCGCGCCCACATCGCCTTGAAGTAAGCGGTGCATGGGCACTGGGCGTTTGATATCGGCGGCAATCTCACTGCTAACGCGAACTTGTGCTGCTGTTAATGAAAAAGGCAGGCTGCTAAGTAACCGAGCGTGCAAGCTGTTCTCAGAATCTGGGGCAAGCAAAGCAGGCGCTCTCAAAGCGGCGCGCTCCCTGCGCGACTGCAATTGGGAGAGTTGCTGGGCCAGTAACTCTTCTGCTTTGAGTCGCTGCCATGCAGGATGCGTGTGGTCATGCAGCGCATCGATCGACACGTCGGGCGCGGGATGGTGCAAAAATCCCAAAGCTTCACGCAGCGTCCACACCCCTTGGCCACTAGCGCCTTCAAAACTTGTACCTTTAAAACTTATGCCTTTAAAGCTGGCAAGGTCGCCGGGTGCAAAGGTGTCTGATACATCGGCTCTGGCCAAGCCTGCCAATATGGCTTTGCGTAAATAGGCCTGCGGCAGACCTGCGACGGTGGGGTAAATGGGAGTTAAGGTGCTGGGTAAATCGCCTCCCGCTGCTTTGAAACTGGGGTGCAACATGGCCCAGCCCAAAAAGCCACCCTTAATTTCTCCACGCACCCGAACCTGTTGCCCAACGGCCAAGGCTTTTTGTTGTGAGGGATAGAAATTAAAAAAACGCAGCGTGCATTCGTCGGTAGGGTCTTGCACTTTGACAATGAGTTGTTTGCGGGGTCGGTACACCACTTCGCAGTCAGTTACCCGCCCCTCAAACTGCATCGTCTCTCCGTCACGGGCATCTCTTAACACGCCAATCTGAGTCTCGTCTTCGTAGCGCAGGGGCAGGTGCAAAGCCAAGTCAATGTCCCGACGCAGGCCGAGTTTTTCCAAGGCCTTTTGTGGCGCGGATTTAACCTTGACAACGGTTTTTGGAGGCGTCATTTCCTTGGCGCAAGACGGGGTGCTATGGGTCACGGACTCAACAATAGCAGACGCCACCAGAGCGCCGTGCCACAATCGCGCCTCTTTCCACTTGGAACGGGCCCGTCCGGCCCTCAAGCACGCCATGTCTCTTGCCCCTGCTTCTAGCGCTTTGCCTGTTTACACGCTCAGTGACTTTGATTTCGCGCTTCCCCCTGAACTGATTGCCCAACACCCTGCACCCGAGCGCAGCAGCTCGCGCCTACTCGATGCCAGCGCAGTGGATGAGGCGGGGCCCGAAGACCGGGTTTTTCGGGACTTGCCCGCGCTTTTACAAGCGGGTGATTTACTGGTTTTTAACGATACCAAGGTCCTCAACGCCCGCCTGTTCGGTGAAAAACCCACCGGAGGAAAAGTGGAGTTGTTGGTGGAGCGGGTCTTGGCTGGCAACCAAGTGGCAGCCCATATGCGAGTGAGTAAAAAACCGGAGATTGGAGCCACGTTAGCTTTGAACTGTGCGCCGGGTCATCCTGACGGCTTACGGGCTACGCTTTTGGGACGCTGGCCTGACGCACAGGGGCCGCTATTTCGATTCGTGTTGTCCAACGATGCGGGGGACGATCCCTATGCCTTGATGGAGCGCCACGGCCACATCCCGCTGCCGCCTTATATTGAGCGCCACCAAGATGGAGATGACCCCAGCGCCGCCGAAGACGCCAAGCGTTATCAAACCGTGTTTGCGAAAAACCCCGGCGCAGTGGCCGCCCCTACAGCAGCTTTGCATTTTGACGACGCCTTGTTGGCCGAGCTTGAAGCCAAGGGCGTGAAGCGGGCCTATGTGACCTTGCATGTGGGTGCTGGGACTTTTCAGCCAGTCAAAACCGAAAACCTGGCGGAGCATCGTATGCACAGCGAGTGGTACGACATCCCTTTGGAAACCCAAGAGGCTATCGCCCAGTGCAAAGCGCAGGGCGGCAGAGTGGTTGCGGTTGGCACCACGACGGTGCGAACCTTAGAGTCTTGGGCCGCCAGTGGCGTGAGCCAAGGCGACACGCACATATTTATCACGCCTGGTTTTGCATTTCAAAAAGTGGATGCCTTGATCACCAACTTTCACTTGCCCAAATCGAGCCTCATGATGTTGGTCAGCGCCTTTGCGGGGTTTGACGCCATTAAAGCCTTGTACCAAACAGCGATTGCCCGTGGCTACCGCTTTTTTAGTTATGGCGACGCCATGTGGCTAGCCCGCAAAAAATAGAATGGCCCACGATGTTGAAATTTGAAATCCTCCAAACCGACGCTGCTTCCCAATCTCCTTCCCACGCCAGGCGCGGGCGTTTAACTTTGAACCACGGCGTGGTGGAAACGCCAATTTTTATGCCTGTAGGTACTTACGGAACCGTCAAGGGCGTGATGCCGCGCAGCCTGCATGAGATGGGCGCACAGATCATTTTGGGTAACACCTTTCATCTTTGGATGCGGCCAGGCTTGGATGTCGTAGAAAAGTTTGGCGGTTTGCACCAGTTTGAAAAATGGGACAAGCCAATACTTACCGATTCAGGCGGGTTTCAGGTGTGGAGCTTGGGGGAGATGCGCAAGATCAGCGAAGAAGGCGTAAAGTTTGCGTCCCCCGTGAATGGCGACAAATTGTTTCTGACGCCTGAGATCAGTATGCAAATTCAGACCACGCTGAACTCCGACATCGTGATGCAGTTTGACGAGTGCACGCCGTATTTGTCGGTGGAGCCCAAGACCAAAGGCCAGATCACCACGGAACGCGAAGCGCGTCTTTCCATGGAGTTGAGTTTGCGCTGGGCCAAGCGTTGCCAAGAAGAGTTTGCGCGTTTGAACAACCCGAACGCTTTGTTTGGCATTGTGCAAGGCGGCATGTTTGAGCACCTGCGTGACGAGTCCTTGGCAGGCCTAGAGGCCTTGGACTTTCCCGGCATCGCCGTCGGCGGTTTGAGCGTGGGTGAACCCAAAGACCACATGATGCGCGTGTTGGAGCACGTGGGCCCGCGCTTGCCCGCGCACAAACCCCATTACCTTATGGGAGTAGGCACACCTGAAGACTTGATTGCAGGGGTGAAAAACGGAATTGATATGTTTGATTGCGTGATGCCCACGCGCAATGCCCGTAACGGCACGCTGTTTAGCCGCTACGGCGATTTGAAAATTCGCAACGCCCGCCATAAAAGCGATGCCCAACCGCTGGATGTGACTTGTACCTGTTACGCCTGCGCTGGCAGTTCGGGCATGTCTTGGGACCGAGGCGGGAGAGAGGGTTTTAGCCGGGCTTATTTGCACCACCTTGACCGGTGCAGCGAAATGCTGGGCCCGATGCTGGCGAGTATTCATAACTTGCA
>CAMDAN010000135.1 GCA_945888535.1 Bordetella parapertussis | reverse complement strand
CGCTGAAAGCATCTAAGCGGGAAACTCGTTTCAAGATGAGATCTGCCGGGGCCTTGAGCCCCCTAAAGAGTCGTTCAAGACCAGGACGTTGATAGGCAGGGTGTGGAAGCGCAGTAATGCGTTAAGCTAACCTGTACTAATTGCTCGTGCGGCTTGACCCTATAACTTTGATAGACCTGTGCAGTACGAAAGTGCTGCAAAGCAAAATCAAGGAAGTTATGCCAAGTTGACGCATTCAAAATACCTGCACTGTGAAAGCCGTGCAGTACGATAAAGTGAATCGAGAAATCGACTCAGAAAATCGTATCGAGAAATCGAAAAAAAGCTGATTAGCTCTATAAATTGGTCGTCTTGACCAGGTCTGCGAAAGCACTCCAAAGCAAGATGGCAAAAAGTTATGCCTGACGACCATAGCGAGGTGGTACCACTCCTTCCCATCCCGAACAGGACAGTGAAACGCTTCAGCGCCGATGATAGTGCGGGTTCCCGTGTGAAAGTAGGTCATCGTCAGGCTATTAATGCGAAAACGCCCAGTCTCTGACTGGGCGTTTTTTTTTGTCGTACAGTTGTACGATGCAATTGCCAATGTATTGACGTCGATGAGCGGCTCTATTGAACTAAGGATGATGAGATGAAGTGTGGAATCGTAGGACTGCCCAATGTTGGGAAGTCAACCCTTTTTAACGCCTTGACCAAAGCCGGTATTGCTGCTGAAAACTATCCTTTTTGCACGATTGAGCCCAATGTGGGTGTTGTCGAAGTTCCTGATGCACGTTTGCAACAGCTGGCCACCATCATTACCCCCGAGCGAATCGTTCCTGCGATTGTGGAGTTCGTTGATATTGCCGGATTGGTTGCTGGGGCGAGTACCGGCGAGGGGTTAGGAAATAAGTTTTTAGCCCACATTCGTGAAACAGATGCAACCATCAATGTGGTTCGCTGTTTTGAAGACGACAACGTGATTCACGTGGCAGGCAAAGTGGATCCGATTGCAGACATCGAAGTCATACAAACCGAACTTTGTCTTGCTGATCTCAGTGCGGTAGATAAGGCACTTCACCGAGTCACCAAGACAGCCCGCTCAGGGGAGAAAGAATCCGCCAAACTCGTCGTGATACTTGAAAAGTGCCAAGCCGCTTTGAACGAAGCAAAACCGGTTCGCACCCTTGATTTCAGTAAGGAAGAATTGCCTCTACTGAAGCAGTTTTTCCTCATCACTGCTAAACCTGCCATGTTTGTTGCCAATGTGGCAGAAGACGGATTTGAGAATAACCCTTTGTTAGACCGGTTAAAAGCATTCGCTGCAGCACAAAACGCACCCGTTGTGGCTATTTCTGCCAAACTAGAAGCCGAGATGAGCGAAATGTCGGATGAAGATCGCTTGATGTTCTTAGAAGAGCTTGGGCAGACGGAGCCTGGATTGAATCGATTAATCCGTTCTGCTTATTCTTTGCTTGGATTGCAAACGTACTTTACTGCGGGGGTGAAAGAGGTTCGTGCTTGGACGATTCATGTTGGGGATACAGGCCCGCAAGCTGCTGGAGTGATTCATACCGATTTTGAAAAAGGCTATATCCGCGCGCAAACCATTGCTTTTGATGACTTTATTGCTTTCAAAGGCGAGCAAGGTGCCAAAGATGCTGGCAAGATGCGTGCTGAAGGCAAGGAATACATCGTTAAAGACGGTGACGTCATGAATTTTTTGTTTAGTTCCTAAATTATTTGGAAGGAAGCTGCGATGCCTGGATTGTTAAAAAACATTGATCCCGATGGGTTGTTAGAGTTTTCCGTGGTCTATACAGACCGCGCTCTCAACGACATGTCGCAACGCTTTCAAGGCGTAATGCGGGATATTTCTGGTATGTTGAAGACGGTGTATCACGCCAAATCGAGTGTGCTGGTTCCAGGTAGCGGGACGTTCGGAATGGAAGCAGTCGCTCGGCAATTCGCCACAGGCAAAAAAGTACTGGTTATACGCAATGGATGGTTTAGTTACCGCTGGACGCAAATTTTTGAAATGGGAAATATACCGTCCGAGTCGATTGTCTTAAAGGCGCGGCGTACCGCAGAAGGATCTCAAGCGCCGTGGGCTCCATGCCCTATTGAGGAAGTCATAGCTTCTATTTTGAAAGAAAAGCCAGCGGTAGTTTTTGCACCGCACGTTGAGACGTCAGCGGGCATGATTTTGCCCGATGGATATTTAAAAGCTGTTGCAGACGCGGTTCACCAAGTCGGCGGCCTTTTTGTGTTGGACTGTATCGCTTCAGGCACCATTTGGGTTGATATGCAAGCCACTGGGGTTGATGTGCTCGTGACAGCACCCCAAAAGGGTTGGAGCGGTTCACCTTGCTGTGCGATGGTCATGTTGAGTGAGCGTGCGCGCACAGTAATCGAGTCCACAAGCAGCAGCAGTTTTGCATGCGACCTTAAAAAATGGCTGCAAATTATGGAGGCTTACGAAAACGGCACCCACATGTACCACACGACCATGCCAACCGATGCTTTGACTCGCTTGAGCGAAGTTATGCGTGAAACCCAAACCTATGGCTTTGACAAGGTCTGCGCTGAGCAACATGCGCTAGGCCTGAAAGTCCGGACTTTGCTGGAGGGCCGTGGAATTCAAAGCGTAGCGGCAAAAGGTTTTCAAGCCCCAGGCGTTGTAGTGAGTTACACCACCGACGTGGGAATGCACAACAGTAAAAAATTCTCGGCATTAGGTTTGCAAACGGCAGCGGGTGTGCCATTGCAGTGCGATGAGCCTGCGGATTTCATGACCTTTAGGATTGGCTTGTTCGGCTTAGATAAGCTACACAACCCCGATCGGTGTGTAGCGCAACTCGAAGCCGCATTGGATGAAATGATGCCAGTAGCAGCTTAAAGGCTCTAAGGCTTAATTGCCGAAAAGGGCTTGATAGCTACCGAGAAACGCTGCGGTCATCAACACGTAGCGTAAAAATTTTCCAATCAGCATATAGCCAACGCACGGCCAAAAGGGTAGCCTGAGCCAACCGGCGACCGTACACAAGGGGTCGCCGACGATGGGAAGCCACGCTAATAGGCAAGCCTTCGGGCCGAGCTTTTGCAGCCAATCCAAAGCGCGTGCGTTCGCCGACTGCGGCCGGTAATGCTGAACCATATTGGAAGCGCCAAATCCAAGCCACCAATCTATAGCGCCGCCAAGTGTGTTGCCTGCGGTTGCAACAATCACCACTGGCCAAAACTGTGCGGGATTGATTTCCACCAAAGCTAGAACGACAGGTTCAGACCCTAAAGGCACCAAAGTGGCAGAAATGACAGACACTACAAATACCGTCACCAGGCTGTATTGCGGGAGTGCAAATAGATTGATGAGAGTCGTGATCCATGCGTCCATAAGTAACGAAGTATAGGCAGTGGCCGATGGAAAAATATTTTCCACTGCTGAAATTTTAAGCAGTTAGAATCCACATCCGGCTTACGCCAAGCAACCCAACATTTCGTCTATTTTTGTTTCTTAACTCCATGCATATCGGCCCGTATTTATTAGCAAACAATGTGTTTGTTGCCCCGATGGCTGGAGTCACGGACAGACCCTTTCGTCAATTGTGCAAAAACCTGGGTGCTGGATACGCGGTGAGTGAAATGGTGACTTCGCGCAAAGACCTTTGGGATACCCTCAAAACGTCACGGCGCAGCAACCATGTCGGTGAGCCTGGGCCCATCGCCGTTCAAATTGCAGGGACCGATGCAGTCATGATGGCCGAAGCCGCGCTTTACAACATGGAGCGCGGTGCGCAAATCATTGATATCAACATGGGTTGCCCTGCGAAAAAGGTATGTAATAAATGGGCTGGGTCTGCATTAATGCAAGACGAGCCCTTGGCGCTCTCTATCGTTGAAGCCGTGGTTGCGGCGTGTTCGCCGCATGGAGTTCCGGTGACACTCAAAATGCGTACGGGTTGGAGTGCTGAACACAAAAATGCAGTCGCGATTGCCAAAGCGGCACAAGACGCTGGAGTACAAATGCTTACAGTGCACGGCCGTACGCGTGAACAAGGCTACAAAGGACATGCAGAATACGAGACCATTGCCGCAGTCAAGCAGGCAGTGTCCATCCCTGTTGTCGCCAACGGAGACATTACCAGCCCGGAGAAGGCCAAAGAGGTGCTGCGATTGACGGGGGCCGATGCGATCATGGTCGGTCGCGCCGCCCAGGGCCGTCCTTGGATTTTTCGAGAAATTGCTTATTTTCTTGCAACAGGTACCTACCTGGCCCCTCCATTGATCAGTGAAGTCAAGCGACTTTTGGTGGATCACCTTTGGGACCATTACTCGCTTTACGGTGAGTACAGCGGAGTGCGCACAGCCCGAAAACATATCGGCTGGTATGTGCGCTCGCTCCCAGGCGGCGAAGCGTTTCGCAGTCAAATGAATGGTCTTGAAGAAAGCCACGTCCAAGTTGCTGCAGTCGAGCAATTTTTTGACAATCTGAACCAGCACATGGACCGAATCCCTGGCCACCCAGTTTGGGATACCGAAACAACAACAAGAGACAGCGTGGAGTTAGCCGTATGAGCAATAAAAATTTAGACGAGTGTGTGCGTTCCAGTTTGGAAGCCTATTTCCGCGATCTCGATGGGATCGACCCCCATGGGATACACGAGATGCTTGTTCGTGCCGTTGAAAAACCTTTATTAGAGGTTGTCATGGCACAAGCCGATAACAACCAGTCTAAAGCCGCGCAGTGGCTTGGCCTGAATCGCAACACCTTGCGCAAAAAACTTCTAGAACACCAACTCGTATGAATGCTCTCTTATCCGTATCCGATAAAACGGGCATTCTTGAACTCGCCCAAGCGCTGCATGGCTTAGGGATCCATTTGCTCTCAACAGGCGGCACAGCGAAATTACTAGCCGATCACGGACTTCCTGTGACCGAAGTGGCTGAGATGACTGGCTTTCCAGAAATGCTTGATGGTCGAGTTAAAACTTTGCATCCCCGGGTACATGGCGGACTGCTAGCGCGGCGTGATGTTCCGGCCCACATGCAAGCGTTGAAGGACCACAGCATCGACACCATAGACCTGTTGGTTGTTAATCTCT
>CAMDAN010000134.1 GCA_945888535.1 Bordetella parapertussis | reverse complement strand
ATTTAGTCTGCGTTGCGCGCGGGACGTTTTTTAGCGTCTCGTGGAACAAATACTTTGCCCCCATTGCCGGGTTTAGCAAAACCAGGCGGCTTGCCAAAAGCAGGTTTGCGTGCGCCGAAATCTCCACGTGGCGCTCCAAAATCACCACGCGGTGCCTGAGCACGGGGAGCAAAATCACCACGAGGCGCGAAATCCGCACGTGGTGCAAAGTCTCCACGAGGCGCGAAATCTCCGCGTGGTGCGGGTTTAGGGCCAGAGTTAAAACGGTCGTTAAAACCGCCTTTGCGCTCGTAGCTAAAGCCTTCGCTGCGTCCTGCAAATGCACCGCGATCAGCACCGCCACGATCACCACCGCGGTCGTTGCCTCGGTTGCCGCCACCAAATCCACCTTCACGGGGACCACCAAAATTACGCCCTTGAGGACGGCTATCGCGTCCACCGGCGTTACGTCCACCAAAGCCCGCACCAGGGCGTGACTCAGGCATGCGTTGCTGCGGCTCTAGCCCAGGAATCACTTCGGCTTTGATCGGTTGGCGGGTATACGCCTCAATATCAAAAATCTTACGGCGATCGCGCATCTCAGCAAACGTAATCGCCAAGCCATCACGCCCAGCGCGACCGGTACGGCCAATGCGGTGGGTGTAGTCTTCGGCTTTCATCGGTAAGCCAAAGTTAAAAACGTGAGTGATGGTTGGAACGTCGATACCACGCGCAGCCACATCCGTCGCCACCAAAATCTGAACTTGTCCTTGGCGCAAGGCCATCAAACGCCGATTGCGCAAACCTTGGCTTAATGCGCCATGCAGCGCTACGGCATCAAAACCATCTTGCTGCAAATCATTCGCCAAACCATCGCATTCAATTTGGGTACTGGCAAAGACAATCGCTTGGTTAATGCCGGTATCGCGCAACCAGTGGTCCAACAATTTGCGTTTGTGCTGGGCGTTATCTGCCCAAAACAAAACTTGCTTGATGTTGACGTGCTTTTCTTGCGGATTGTCGATCGTGACACGCTGCGGTTCACGCATGACGCGGGCAGCCAATTGCTGAATGCGTGGGGCAAACGTCGCGCTAAACATCATGGTTTGTTTGCGGCCAATCGTTAGCTGGTTAATTTCAGCCAAGTCATCGGAGAAGCCCAAGTCAAGCATCCGGTCAGCTTCATCCACCACCAAAAACTGTACTTGGTCCAGTTTGATTTGCATCGAACGTTGAAGATCAAGCAGGCGGCCTGGTGTTGCAACGACCAAGTTGGCGTTTTGCAGCTTGGCAATTTGCAGCTGGTAAGGCATACCACCCACAATATTGGCAACCCGAAGGCCACGGCAATGCTTAACCAAATCAATCGCATCATGCGCAACCTGTTGGGCCAACTCGCGGGTTGGGCAAACAATCAAAGCACCAGGCGTTGGAGCTTTGAAGTTACGCGGGTTAGTGGGGTCTTTGCGCTTGGAGCGCTTGGGAGGGGCTTCGCCTTTTGCAGCAGCATCAGCGACCGATTTTTCGTATTCAGCACGCTCATCTTCTTCCGCTTGGGCCAACTGCGCCAACAAGGTATGGAGCACAGGCAGCAAAAAGGCCGCTGTTTTTCCACTGCCGGTTTGGCTTGAGACCATCAAGTCGATATAGCTTGCCGCTTTGTCACCTGACGCTTTAGCGGGCAACGCTAATGGAATGGCCTTCAATTGAACGGTCGTAGGCTGGGTATAACCCAAGTCTTTGACAGCACGGACTAATTCTGGGGCGAGGCCGAGTTCAACAAAGCCGTTCGGCGCTTCAGGCTCTTGGTTCACAGGAGCCGAATCGCTAGATTCAGGCAAAGAATGGGATTCAACAGGCGCAAATTCGCCCGTTACTTCAAAAGTATCAGTCATAGTTTTACTCACACGCGAACACCACCCGAAGAGTGGGTGTTCCGTCAATGGTTAAAAAACATCAACCATCAAACGAAACCTGCTCTGACTCTGAAAAGAGTTCTATCAGCGCTGGGGACCTATTTAGCGAGGCCCGGGTGAATGAAGGGAGATGTACAAAATTCGCTGTCGGTAGAAAAATCACTTGCATGATCAGCGAAGCCTCCGATTATGGCACGGATTCGGGTTTCTACCTAATTGCCCGATAGCAGCGATAGAAACTACAGCTTCAAAAAGTGGGTTCGGTAGTGCTCTAGCTCATCAATTGACTCATGCACATCGGCCAAAGCAGTATGGCGTTGTTGCTTTTTAAATGAGGCGTATACCTCCGGCCGCCAACGGCGCGACAGCTCTTTAAGCGTGCTCACATCAAGATTACGGTAATGGAAAAAAGCCTCTAACTTAGGCATGTATTCAACCAAAAAACGGCGGTCTTGACCAATCGTATTTCCAGCCATAGGGGAGCTCCCTGCTGGGACGTATTGGCTTAAGAAATCAAGAATGGCGGCCTGTGCTTGTTCTTCTGTGATCGTTGACGCACGAACCTTGTCAATAAGACCACTTTTCCCGTGCGTTCCTTTGTTCCACGCGTCCATCTTGTCGAGTTGCACATCGGACTGGTGAATCACAAAAACAGGGCCGTCTGTGCGGCACTCCAATTGCGGGCCGGTGACCACCACTGCAATTTCAATGATCCGGTCTATGGCAGGACTGAGACCCGTCATTTCGCAATCAAGCCAGACCAAGTTTTTATCGGATTTCGTAAGGTAAGGTGTTATTTCAGACATGGGCGGTATTGTCGCTGATCGCCTAAACTACGGACTCATGAACGACACACTCTTCAATCCCTCAGGCGCTTTCACACTTTTATTTGCAGTCGCTCTGATTGCCAACCTGCTATTGAAATTTTGGTTGGCAAGCCGCCAGATTCGGCATGTGGCACGCCACCGCAGCGCCGTTCCCCAGGCGTTTTCTGAAAGCATTGCATTAGAGGCGCATCAAAAAGCCGCTGAATACACCATTGCCAAAACCCAGTTGGGCTTTTTTGAACTGGCGTGGGGTGCAGCCACCGTGCTTGGATGGACTTTGTTAGGTGGTTTGTCTGCGCTTAACCAAGGCTTACATCACTGGATAGCGCCTGGCCTCATTCAGCAAGTTAGTCTATTGGTGGCCTTTACAGTTATCAATGGGCTCATCGATTTGCCCTTTGGTCTTTACGGAACCTTTGTTCTTGAGGAACGTTTTTGTTTTAATAAAACCACCCCAATGCAATGGGTCAAAGATCTATTCCAATCAACGGCCTTGGGCTTACTCATTGGCGCCCCTTTGGCCGGCCTCGTCGTCTGGATGATGGGAGCGAGCGGCCCCGCGTGGTGGATCTGGACGTGGGGAATTTGGGTTGCATTCAACGCGTTAGCCATGTGGGTGTTTCCCACCTGGATTGCGCCCCTTTTCAATAAATTTGAACCCCTGAAAGATGAGTCTTTAAAGCTACGGGTTTCAGAGTTAATGCAGCGCTGCGGGTTCCAGGCCCAGGGTTTTTATGTGATGGACGGCAGCAAACGAAGCGCCCATGCCAACGCCTATTTCACTGGTTTTGGCTCCTCCAAACGCGTTGTTTTTTACGATACTTTGCTCGAAAGACTAAGCCCAGCTGAAATAGACGCCGTTTTAGCCCACGAAATCGGTCACTTTAAACACCGCCATATTTTGAAACGACTGGCTTCTGCATTTGTGATGAGTCTGCTGGGATTTGCGGTTTTAGGATGGTTCAGCACCCAAGCGTGGTTTTATACCGGCTTAGGTGTGGCTCCCAACATGCTCATTGCAAACGATGCATTGGCTTTGGTGTTGTTTCTTATTGCTTTACCGCTATTCACAGGGTTTTTAGGCCCTCTGTTTGCACAAATTTCACGTCAACACGAATTTGAAGCAGACCACTACGCAATAGACAAAACCAACGCTGGTGATTTAGCGTCGGCCTTGCTGAAGCTTTACCAAGACAACGCTTCCACGCTGACACCGGATCCGCTTTACGTGAAGTTTTACTACTCGCACCCGCCGGCTAGTGAACGCTTAGGTCGGATGCAAATGACCGCTGCGACCTAACGCGATGACTCGCCAAGCCTTGGGGCCCGCACAAATCATTGGAAAGCTTGCCCAGCTTGAAGGTTGGAAGCTTTTCGGTGATGGACCAACTTTCGCGATAGAAAAAACGTTTCGGTTTAAAAACTATTTGGCGACTCTATCCTTTGCCAATGCCGTAGCCTTTTTGGCTGAGCAACAAGACCACCATCCGGACATGTTGTTGGGGTATTCAAGTTGCAGTGTTCGCTGGAGAACACACGATGTCCATGGGGTGTCAGTCACTGACTTTTCATGTGCTGCACTGACAGATGCTTTGCTACAGCCCAACGGGCCAGAGGGTCAAGCGATTGGCTGAAAACAGCACGTTGGAAGCGGGCCTGGTGATCGCTGGACATGGCCGGCATGTGTGGGTTGAAACCCCTGACGGGCGGCGTTTAATTTGCCATCCCAGAGGCAAAAAAAATCAAACCGTGGTTGGTGACCACGTACTTTGGCAGGCTACCCAAGATGAGGGGACGATCGAAAAAGTGTTGCCTCGGCGTAATTTGTTTTACCGACAAGACGAAATTCGCACAAAGCTCTTTGCTGCCAATATTGACCAAGTTTTGATTTTGATTGCGGCCGAACCTGAGTTTTCAGAAAGCCAACTCACTCGGGCTTTGATTGCAGCTCAAGCTGAAAAAATTCAAGCGATCATCGTTTTAAACAAACAAGATCTTTCGCAATTATTCGAGCGCGCCTGGGAGCGCCTTGGTCCTTACCGGGCCATGGGCTATACCGTGTTGCCCATGGCCTTAAAGCCAAGAGCGCAAGCGATTGACGACCCGAGCAAGAAAACTACCGCGCTTTTTTCAAACGAGAACCAACCCAGCATTGAAGAAGTACTCAAAGGAAAAACCAGTTTGATTTTGGGTCCTTCAGGTGCTGGCAAAAGTACCTTAATTAACCGCCTCGTTCCTCAAGCCCAAGTGTTAACTCAAGAAATTTCTACCGCTCTTAATTCAGGCAAACACACCACCACCAGCACGACGCTTTACTGGCACGACGCGTCTAAAAAAACGGCACTCATTGATTCCCCAGGGTTTCAAGAGTTTGGCTT
>CAMDAN010000133.1 GCA_945888535.1 Bordetella parapertussis | reverse complement strand
CGGAAAAGCATTTCATTACATTGCCTGCCTCAACGATTCACCGCTTGCAATTGACGCCCTCGCCACTGTTGCCACCCAACACCTAGGCGGATGGGACACCCAGACTGCGCCTGATGTGTCAACCCTTGCGCACTCAAGGGCAGAGGCCTTGGCTTTAGGCGCGAAAAACTAAGTGTCCATCGTTCTGGCCCCGATGGAAGGGCTGCTTGACTTTGTGTTGCGCGACGTTTTGACCCGCGTGGGTGGGATAGACCGCTGCGTGTCTGAGTTCATTCGGGTCACCAATACGCTATTGCCAGAACGCGCTTTTTTACGGGTCGTCCCTGAACTTTTGACGGGTGGAAAAACCGCTGCAGGCGTTCCGGTGCGACCGCAATTATTGGGTTCTGACCCCGAATGTTTAGCCGATAACGCCGCTCGGGTGGCTGGCTTGGGCGCCGATGGGGTGGATTTGAATTTTGGCTGCCCGGCCAAGGTGGTGAACCGGCACGGCGGCGGTGCGGCTTTATTAGAAGACCCCGAACTTTTATTCAAAATCATGCAAGCCGTGCGGCGTGCGGTGCCAGCGCACCAAGTGGTATCGGCCAAGATGCGCCTAGGATTTCACGACGACCGCCGCGCCGAAGATTGCGCACTTGCATTGGAGGCTGGCGGGGCTGGTGAAATTGTCGTACACGCCCGCACCCGCGCAGACGCTTATCGCCCGCCTGCGTACTGGAATCGAGTAGCAGATATCGCGGCAGTGGTCAAAACCCCATTGGTTGCCAACGGAGAAATTTGGACAGTTCAAGATGCGCAGGCCTGCCGCGCAGCGTCAGGCTGTCACGCCATCATGCTTGGGCGCGGTATCGTGACCTACCCTGGCTTGGCCTTGGCGATTGGATCGACACACGCGTCTGAAATCGATGCGGGTGAATGCTTGAATTGGGAATCTTTGCAACCGCACCTTCAGGCCTTTTGGTCCGTCGTTCGTAACACCTTAGAACGGCGTCAACAGGCTGGGCGATTGAAGCAGTGGCTCAACTTTTTACGCCACCACTACCCCCAAGCCCAAGCGGCCTATGACGCGCTTAAAGCGGTTAACGATGTCCAGGTCATTGATGCGTGGGTCAAGGACGGGAATCCACGCATGTCTGCGTTTGCTCACCCAAACCCTGAACACCTAATCGCATCTTGTCTCCCGCTTTGAGATACCAAGGCGTAGGCTTTTGACCCATGCCAACCCCAGCGGGTGTGCCCGTGCTGATGACATCACCTGGGTGGAGGGTCATGAATTCACTGATGTAGCTAATGAGTTTGGGAATGCCAAAAATTAGATTGGCCGTGGTTCCGTTTTGGACTCGCTTACCGTTGACCTCTAACCATAAAGGCAAGCTCTGCGGATCTGCGATTTCATCGGGCGTGACTAACCAAGGGCCGATGGGCGAGAAGCTATCGCTGCATTTGCCCTTGTCCCACTGGCCGCCGCGCTCCAATTGAAACGCACGTTCTGATACGTCATTGATCAGCACATAACCCGCAATACAAGCCATGGCATCGCTCTCACTCACATAGCTGGCTTTGCTTCCAATGACCACGCCAAGCTCAACTTCCCAATCCGTTTTTACCGAACCCCGCGGGATGATGACAGGATCGTTCGGGCCCGTGATGGAACTCGTGGCTTTGAGAAAAAGAATAGGCTCTTTAGGTGGTTCCATCCCGCTCTCGCGTGCGTGGTCCGCGTAATTCAGCCCTACACAGACAATTTTCCCAATATCAGACACCGGGCAGCCCAGACGCACATCTCCGTCAACCACCGGCAAAGCGTCGATATTCAAGGCATGCAAAGCAGCCAAGGCGCGAGGCGATAGGTGAGCGCAGTCTAGGTCAGAAAAAAGCATCGACAAGTCGCGTACTTTGCCATCCGAGCCCAAGGCTCCGGCTTTTTCCATGCCCACAGGGCCATAGCGTAGTAACTTCATGTCGAACCCTTAGATTAAAGCGGCTATTTTGCACAGTTTTAGTTTTCAGTGATTTTGGCGCTAAGAGCGAACATAAACGTTAATAATCGCTCTGAAACATACCGATGATGCGGCCAGTCGCACAACCAATCTTTAACTTTCAAGAACACACCGACTAATTCAACACGATGGAAAGCATTCGCATTGACAAATGGCTATGGGCGGCGCGGTTTTTCAAAACCCGCTCGCTCGCAACGCAAGAGGTGAGCAAGGGGCATGTCCAAGTCGGGCAGCGCGATGTCAAACCCTCCTATGAAGTTCGCGCGGGAATCACGCTGACCGTGTGGCAAGCCCAAGTGAGGCGCACGCTGCTTGTCATAGGAGTGAGCGATAAACGCGGCTCTGCCCCCGTCGCACAACAACTTTACGAAGAAACGCAAGAGAGTATTCAAAGCCGCCTTCAATTGGCCGAGCACAACCGATTGCATACCGAGCCCGCCTTGGCGATTGGCCATGGCCGCCCGACCAAACGCGACCGCCGCGACCTGCAAAAAGGGCTCAACGCTCGGTGGAGCGCGTCGGTAGACGACTGAACGAGCCAAAACCCTAATGCGGCGATAATGTGAGGCTTCTTAAAGCGCCCCTTATCCGAAAGTTGTCGATGACAGTATCCGCCGCCCCAACCCATCTCGTTGCTATTTCTCCCGTTGAAGCCATTGTGGAAGACATGCGTGCGGGAAAAATGGTGATTTTGGTGGACGAAGAGGACCGCGAAAACGAAGGCGACCTGATTTTGGCGTCCGACCATGTCACGCCCGAAGCGATTAATTTCATGGCCCGTTTTGGACGCGGCTTGATTTGTCTGACGCTCACCCGCGAACGCTGCGAGCGCCTGAAACTCCCGCCGATGGTTGCACGCAACGGCACCAAACTCGAAACCGCTTTTACCGTCTCCATTGAGGCCGCTGAAGGCGTCACCACCGGGATTTCAGCAGCTGACCGCTCCCGCACCGTGCAAGCTGCGGTTGCCAAAAACGCCATTGCCAAAGACCTAGTTCAGCCAGGCCATATTTTTCCCTTGCAGGCTGTGGATGGCGGCGTTTTGATGCGCGCAGGCCACACCGAAGCCGGTTGTGATTTAGCGGCCATGGCGGGTTGCACGCCCTCGTCCGTGATTTGCGAAATCATGAAAGATGACGGCACCATGGCGCGCCTTCCTGATTTACAAATCTTCGCCGCTGAGCACGGACTCAAGATCGGAACTATCGCAGATTTGATCGAACACCGCAGCCGTGTGGAATCCTTGATAGAGAAAAAAGGCACGCGCCCACTCAAAACTGCATTTGGTGAATTCACTGCGCACGCGTTTCAAGACACCACCGGCCACGGGGTGCATTTGGCGTTAGTTAAAGGCGAATGGGCGGCAGACGAGGTGGTATCGGCGCGGGTTCACGAGCCGCTGTCGGTCTTAGACGCCTTAGAAATCGGACGCTCCCTACATTCTTGGAGCTTAGATGCGGCTTTGAGCCATGTTGCCAAAGAAGGCAAAGGCGTCGTGGTCTTGCTCAATTGCGGCGAAAGCAGTGCGCAATTGTTAGAACAGTTTGAAGGGGTTGCTCGCCCCTCACAAGCGCCCGAGCGAGGCCGCATGGATCTGCGGACTTACGGCGTGGGCGCCCAAATTTTGCGCCACTGCGGGGTTCAAAAGATGCGCCTCATGGGGAGCCCACGGCGTATGCCAAGCATGGCAGGCTACGGCTTAGAAACCGTGGGCTACGTCAGTGCCGTCAGTGCCGTCAGTGCAAACAGTTAATTTTCAAACTTCACTCAGAAAGATTTCACCATGTTTGGCGCAGACAAAGGCAGCGTAAATTCCAGCGATTCGCGCATGGACGGGAAAAAACTCTGCATTGGAATTGTGCAAGCCCGGTTTAACGCAGGCATTACCGATGCCTTGGCTTTGGCCTGCAAGCAAGAACTGCGCGACCTCGGCGTCGCAGACAAAGACGTTCACCACGTCACCGTGCCGGGTGCGCTCGAAGTTGCGATTGCGTTGCAGGCGATGGCAGAAAAATCTAAATATGACGCCTTGATTGCTTTGGGATGCATTATTCGCGGTGAAACATACCACTTTGAATTGGTCGCCAATGAATCTGCGGCTGGCGTGACCCGCATCGCTTTGGACTACCAAATCCCTGTTGCCAATGCGATTTTGACGACCGAAGATCTGTCGCAAGCGATCGCCAGGCAAGTTGAAAAAGGGCGTGACGCAGCGCGTGCTGCTGTCGAAATGGCGAACCTTTTGGAATCTATTTAATGAGCGACTACCAAACCCCGACCACACCCAAGCGCCCTCCGCGCCAGCCCCGAACGGGTGTGACCAGCACGGGGGCACGCAAAGCAGGCAGCAAAAACGGCCGCAGCCGCGCCCGCGAGTTTGCCGTTCAAGCGCTTTACCAAAGCATGGTCGGAAAAAACAGTGTCACTGATATCGATGTGTTTACCCGTGATTTGGCGGGGTTTGCGAAAGCCGACTCAGTCCACTTTGATGCTCTTTTGCACGGTTGCGTTGAACACGCCGCCCAACTCGATAGCCTGATCCTTACGCGCCTAGATCGCCCGATGAAAGAAATTTCTCCGATCGAACACGCCGTGATGTGGATTGGAGTCTATGAAATGCAGCACTGCCCTGACGTGCCATGGCGCGTTGTGCTGAATGAGTGCATCGAGCTTGCCAAAGAATTTGGTGGAACCGATGGCCACAAATACGTCAACGCCGTGCTTAACGGCTTAGCGCCCGAACTGCGCGCCCTTGAAGTGCAGGCAGATCGGGCCAAAAACGACCCCAACTAAGGCGCACCAAGGCCATGAAAATCTCTAGCCGCGCTGAAAAAATTGAACCGTTTTACGTGATGGAAGTGGCCAAGGCCGCCTCCAAACTCGCCCAATCCTTTGAGCACACCTCAGAGCCGATGGTTTTTCTGAACATCGGCGAGCCCGATTTCACTGCGCCGCCGCTCGTTCAAGAAGCGGCCCAACGGGCGATATCTAAAGGCCTGAGCCAATACACCCCCGCAACAGGCTTGCCCGAGTTACGCGAGCGCATCAGCGACTGGTACCAAACGCGTTTTGGACTGAATATTCCCACCAGTTGTATCGTCGTGACTGCTGGCGCATCAGCCGCTTTGCAATTGGCTTGCTTGGCATTGATTGAGTCGGGTGACGAAATCTTGATGCCCGACCCGAGCTACCCTTGCAACCGTCACTTTGTTAGCGCAGCGGAAGGACAAGCAATTCTTCTTCCCACAACGGCCGAGACCCGCTTTCAACCCAGTGCGCAGCAAATTCGTGAT
>CAMDAN010000132.1 GCA_945888535.1 Bordetella parapertussis | reverse complement strand
CGCCCAGTGATTGCACCCCAACGCTCGGAGGCGGATGCGCTGTTTGAAACCAGTAGTTTTGAGCGCAACCTGATGTTTTTTTCTGGCTTGGCGATCCTGGTGCTCGTTCCAGTATTTAAAACCTTGACCCACTTACCACCGTTTATGGGAATCCTTTTTGGCTTGGGTGTGTTGTGGTTAGTGGGCGACGTGGTCCACCGCAAGGAGGAGGAGTTGCGTAAACAACGCCTGACCTTGGCCCGTGCGCTTACGCGCATCGACATGAGCTCTATCGTATTTTTTATCGGTATTTTGCTCAGTGTGGCTGTCTTAGAGCACACCCATGTACTGGCTGATATTGCCAAATGGCTTGACACCACAATTGGGCGTCAAGATGTGATCGTGATGGTTATCGGACTGGTCAGTGCAGTGGTTGACAACGTTCCATTGGTCGCTGCGTCCATGGGGATGTACAGCCTAGAAACATACCCGCCAGATAGTTTCTTATGGGAGTTCTTGGCCTATTGCGCAGGTACAGGCGGCTCTATTCTTATCATTGGATCTGCAGCCGGAGTTGCCGCAATGGGCCTTGAAAAGATTGACTTTATTTGGTATGTCAAAAAAATCAGTGGCCTGGCATTGATAGGCTATCTGGCTGGCGCAGTCTTTTATATCGCTGAATACAACCTTTTACATTAAAGCCGAACCCACAAAAAAGCCCCGCAGCATGCGCTGCGGGGCTTTTTTTATTGCTTCAACCGCTTAGAGCTTTTGGCTTTGCATGAAGGAATCAAAACGCGCTTCAGTAAAGCGGAACCATAAGTTTTGATCTTTACGGAACGCGGAGTAATCAGAATAAACTTTCTTCCAGTTTTCATTCTTCTCCGTGATCTCAGCATAAAGTTTCATAGACTCTTTGAAGGCCAAATCGAGAACATCCTTGGGGAATGGCAAAACTTTTGTTTTTGCGCCCACCAGTTGTTTCAATGCATCCGGGTTCTTGGCATCGTATTTGGCTTGCATTTCAGTGTGCGCAAAGGCGGCAGCACATTCAATGATGGCCTTGTTTTCTGGGGAAAGGCTAGCAAAGGCTTTGTCATTGACAAACAAATCCAACTGAGGACCGCCTTCCCACCAGCCGGGGTAGTAGTAAAACGGTGCGACTTTATTAAGGCCCAATTTTTGGTCATCGTACGGACCCACCCACTCCGCAGCGTCGATCGTCCCTTTTTCCAAAGCGGTGTAGATTTCTCCACCAGGAATATTTTGAGGAACGCCGCCCATGCGTTCAAACACGCGCCCAGCAAAACCACCCACGCGGAATTTCATACCCTTGATGTCTTTAACCGATTTGATTTCTTTACGGTAAAAGCCACCCATTTGGGCGCCGGTGTTTCCCATGGGGAAGTTGACGATGTTGTACTTTGCGTAAAACTCACGCATGAGTTTTCCACCATTGCCTTGGTACATCCAAGCTGTCATTTGGCGGCTGTTCAAACCAAAAGGAATGGCACAACCCAAAGCAAATGTCTCATCTTTGCCGTGGAAATAGTAGGGTGCCGTGTGCGCCATTTCAACGGTACCGTTTTGTACGCCGTCGACTACGCCAAAGGCAGGCATAAGCTCGCCGCCTGCATGGGTAGAAATAATGAATTTGCCCCCTGAGAGTTCTTTTACTTTTTTAGCAAAAGAATCTGCGGCACCAAAAATGGTATCAAGCGCCTTAGGAAAACTGGACGCCAAACGCCAGCGAATTTCAGAAGTTTGCGCATGAACGGCAGGTGCGGCTCCAGCGGCCAGAACACCCGCTATTCCTGCGTTTTTAATTATCGAACGACGATCCATGAAGTACTCCTTAAAAAGGTAGATGCATTTGCCAAAAAACTGGCTTTAATGCGAAGTTTAATATCTTAAAACCGTCTGAATTGTAAGACGGCCAACTGGGCCCAAGGGAGGGGGTTTTCCCTTGTCAATGCTCGGAAATAACGGTAAATCGTGATTGGATTGACGCTTGTATGCCCTGTGCGTTAAGACCCAGCGAGGCCATCAGAGCGACAGGGTCGCCATGCTCGATAAAAGCGTCAGGTAAGCCCAGTTGCAATACCGGCAATACCAAGCCTGCAGTTTGAAGCGCTTCAAGCACGGCGCTTCCTGCGCCGCCCATGATCGCGCCGTCCTCCAAGGTAACCAAAGCGGTATGGGTCTTGGCAACTTGGATTAACAACTCGGTATCCAAAGGTTTAGCCCAGCGCATATTGACAACGCTGGCCCCTAATGCTTTAGCCGCTTCCATCGCCGGATACAGCAAACTTCCAAACACCAAAATAGCAATCTGTTTCCCTTGAATCCGCATTTCGCCCTTGCCAAAGGCAAGCGCGTCCAAATTCGAACGCACGGCTATTCCAACGCCCGCGCCGCGCGGATACCGAACGGCGACAGGATGGTTTTGGGCGAACGCCGTACTCAAAAGCTGGCGGCACTCGTTTTCATCCGCAGGGCAAGCAATGCTGACGTTGGGGATGCAGCGTAAGTAAGGAATATCGTAAGCGCCGGCGTGGGTCGCGCCATCGGCCCCGACCAAGCCTGCCCGATCCAAAGCAAATACCACCGGCAAGTTTTGAATGGCTACGTCATGAATCAATTGGTCATAGGCCCGCTGCAAAAAGGTAGAGTAAATGGCTACCACCGGCTTGAGACCTTCGCAGGCCAAGCCCGCCGCAAACGTGACGGCATGCTGCTCGGCAATTCCAACGTCAAAGTACCGCTCTGGGAAGCGGGCTTCGAACTCGACCATTCCTGATCCCTCACGCATGGCGGGCGTGATACCCACCAAACGCGGGTCTTTCTCCGCCATGTCACACAACCATTGGCCAAACACTTGGGTGAAGGTTTGCTTGGGCGCTTGAGTGGGTTTTTGCAAGCCTACCGCCGGATCAAATTTACCCGGGCCGTGGTAGGCCACGGGGTCGGCTTCGGCTAATTTGTAGCCCTGCCCTTTTTTGGTCACAACGTGAAGAAACTGCGGCCCCTCAAGTTGTTTGATGTTTTCAAGCGTGGGGATTAAAGAATCCAGATCGTGCCCGTCGATGGGACCGATGTAATTGAAGCCAAATTTTTCAAAAAGCGTGGCGGGAACCACCATGCCTTTGGCGTGTTCTTCAATACGTTTAGCCAACTCAAACAAAGGAGGCGCACCTTTTAGAACACTCTTACCGACATTTTTCGCCTTCGCGTAAAACTGCCCGCTCATGAGTTGCGCCAAGTACCGGTTCAACGCGCCAACCGGCGGGCTGATGCTCATGTCGTTGTCATTGAGTATCACGAGCAAACGGCAATCGGCAATCCCGGCGTTGTTGAGAGCTTCAAAGGCCATGCCGGCCGTCAAAGCGCCGTCTCCAATCACGGCCACAGAATAGCGGTCTTCCCCCTTGATTTTTGCAGCCATGGCCATACCAAGGGCAGCGGAAATCGAGGTGCTCGAATGCGCGGTTCCAAAGGTATCAAATTCACTTTCAGCACGCTGCGGAAACCCACTGAGCCCGCCGAGCTGCCGCAAGGTTGACATCCGATCGCGCCGACCGGTCAAAATTTTATGCGGGTAAGTTTGGTGTCCTACATCCCAAACGATGCGGTCTTCGGGTGTCTGAAAAACATAGTGCAAGGCCACGCTCAGTTCCACCGTTCCCAAGTTAGAGCTTAAATGCCCACCCGTTTTCGCCACACTTTCTAACAGGTAGGAACGAAGCTCGTCTGCCAAAGCGCGCAGTTGCGCTCGCGGCAAACGCCTCAAGTCTTGCGGCGCATTCACACTTGCAAGCAAGGGGGGCGAGAGCGTGGGGTTATGGGGCATGGAATGTGATGTCGCTATGGTTTAATTTTATGAATCGAAAAGCGTCAGTGACCGCGGTTGACCACCCTATCGGCCAGTGCGCTCAGGGCTTGGGTATCGCGCAGGCCGCTGGCTTCTAACGCAGATAAAGCTGAAGCAAGCAATTCTTGCGCATAGGCTTGGCTTTTGGAAAGGCCCATTAAAGAGACATACGTTGGCTTGTCGTTCTGGGCGTCTTTACCGACGGTTTTACCAAGTTTTTCAGCGTCGGCGATGACATCCAAAATATCGTCAACCACCTGAAACGCCAAACCCATGGATTCGCCATAGGCTGTCAAACCACGCAAGGCCTCTGGGCTGGGGCTCGCACAAGCCGCTCCCATTAACACGCTGCCTTGGATGAGCGCGCCGGTTTTAAGCTGGTGCATTTCCCTTAGTTGTTGCTCGGTTAACGCGTGGCCGACGCTGGCTAAATCGATGGCTTGCCCTCCCGCCATTCCGGAACTTCCAGCGGCTCGGGAAAGTAGTGCACACAAACGCGCTTGGGTATCCGCCGCTACGGAACCGTCGCTTGGAGTCAATATTTCAAAAGCCAAGGCCTGTAAAGCATCACCGGCCAACAACGCACTGGCCTGCCCAAACTGGACGTGCACTGTGGGTTTACCTCGCCGCAAAACATCGTTGTCCATGCAGGGCATATCGTCATGGACTAAGGAGTACGCGTGAATAAGCTCAACGGCACAGGCAGCGCGCAGGGCTGCGGTTTGACCAGGGGATGGGTCACCAGGACTTAAGGCCTCAAAGGTTGCCAACACCAGCAGAGGACGCAAACGCTTACCGCCATCTAACACAGCGTAACGCATGGCATGGACTAACTCCACCGGCGCAGCATGCGCCAGTCCCGCAGGGGCTTGGGTACTGACCCAGTTGTCTAAGGCTTGTTCGACCTCCGACAAGCGTTGCGTCATCCAAGATTCAAGCGAAAACTCTGGCACCAGACTCATGGATTTTTCCAAGGTTTGAGTACGCCGCCATCAAGAACCTTCATTTGGTCTTCAACCGCTTGTAGCTTATCGCGGCAAAACTGGAGTAAATGTGCACCCCTTTGGTATTGCGAAAGCAATTGATCCAAAGGCAGATCGCCAGACTCCATTTGGGCCACTAAAACCTCTAACTCATCCATTGCAGCTTCGTAATGGGCAGGGGTTTGCGTGGAGTCCGGGTGGTTTGGGGGGCTTTTAGCGCTGGGGGTAGATCGGGTCATAGTTTGATGCAACAGGTCGCAATCATTGTAGGTTTTCTAAGTGGGGAGATTTTAGGCTAGGCGTATCCCTATTTGCTTATCCATACCAATGGGCAAGGGTACAATAAACCCAGTTCCGCCGCCGGCCTCTAGACCAAGTGTCAGGCCAATTTTTCTATTTCGCGCTCTAAGCGCACCCTCCCTGTGGGGAGTCTTTAGGTCAGGTCCTTATGTCTGATTTAAGTCTTCAACTGCAGCAGGC
>CAMDAN010000131.1 GCA_945888535.1 Bordetella parapertussis | reverse complement strand
CGTTGCCCAGCGCGTTTGCTGTATTTCAGAACTTTAAAGTCGCGCGGGCCTGCCATGCGATCTTCATCGACTGCCTTTTCTTTGGCTGGCATCGGACGCCACAACACCAGCAACTTGCCGATGTGTTGAATCGGCGCTGCGCTGAGTTCCTCGGCCAAAGTTTGAAACATGGTTTCGCGAGCAGGCCGGTCATCCGAAAAAATACGAACTTTAATGAGGCCGTGGGCGTTCAGGCTGGCATCGATTTCTTTTTTTACACTGGGAGTGAGGCCGTCACCGCCGACCATGACAACAGGATCGAGGTGGTGGGCTTGGGCGCGGTGGTCTTTGCGTTGGGCAGGAGTAAGTATTATTTGAGGCATGCCGCTATTATCGGCGCAATGAAGAAATCTCCATCTGTGTCAAGTCGGGCTGATCCCAGTCCCCAGCCCAAGCCCTCCATCAAAGGGAAAAAGCTTAACAAAGCCTGGTTGCACGACCATATCAATGACCCCTACGTCAAACTCGCTTCCAGGGAAGGGTACCGTGCGCGGGCGGCCTACAAGCTCAAAGAAATTGACGAAGCACTGGGTTTGATTAAGCCAGGCCAGTTGGTGGTTGATTTGGGATCCACCCCCGGCGCTTGGAGCCAATACGTACGTCGTCGGATGTCACCCCACGGGGCGGCGGTGGGTGATTTGGATGGAACCATCATCGCTTTAGACCTGCTCGATATGGAACCCATTGAAGGCGTTCAATTTATCCAAGGCGATTTTCGTGAGGCGGACGTTCTGAGTCAGTTAGAGCTCGCTATGCAGGGCCGCCAGGCCGACATTGTGGTGTCCGATATGGCGCCAAATTTGTCGGGTATTTCCTCCGCCGATGCTGCGCGGATTGAGCATTTGGTTGAATTGGCGATCGAGTTTTCCCAAAACCATATGAAGCCCCAGGGCGCGCTGGTGGCTAAAGTGTTCCATGGCGGCAGCTACAACGCGGTGGTGCAGCGGTTCAAAGACGCCTTTCATACGGTTAAACCCTATAAGCCCAAAGCCTCACGGGATCGGTCGTCGGAGACGTTTTTGGTGGGTTTGGGCCTGAAATAAGCCCTTGCTAATTTGTGGCTGAAACATGACAAATAGGCGTCACACCACCTTGAAACGCCTAAAATAGATCCCACGTAGCAAGGGTTGTCTTATTGCGTCCTAATGGGAGCTTCGCTTGAATAATCAGTGGTTTTCGAAAATTGCAGTTTGGTTGGTCATCGGCTTGGTGCTGTTTACCGTGTTCAAACAATTTGATACGCACAGCGGCGCTAACGCGAGTTTGCTTGGCTATTCCGATTTCTTGGAAGAAGTGCGTAATAAAAATATCAAAACAGCCGTCATCCAAGAAGGCCAAGGTGGCACTGAAATTTTTGCCGTGACCACGGACGACCGCAAAGTCAAAACCACGGCCACCTATTTGGACCGCGGTTTGGTGGGCGATCTGATTTCCAACGGCGTCAAATTTGATGTGAAACCCCGCGAAGAAGGTTCTTTGCTGATGACTTTGTTGGTCAGCTGGGGTCCCATGCTGTTGCTTATTGGCGTGTGGGTTTATTTCATGCGTCAAATGCAAGGCGGTGGCAAAGGCGGCGCATTCAGTTTTGGAAAAAGCAAAGCCCGTTTGCTTGACGAAGCCACCAATACCGTCACCTTTGCCGACGTCGCTGGCTGCGATGAGGCCAAAGAAGAGGTCAAAGAAGTCGTTGACTTTCTCAAAGACCCCTCCAAATTCCAAAAACTCGGCGGGCGTATTCCCCGAGGTTTGCTCTTAGTGGGCCCCCCAGGAACGGGTAAAACCTTGCTGGCTAAGTCCATCGCTGGCGAAGCCAAGGTTCCTTTTTTCAGTATTTCAGGTTCTGATTTCGTGGAAATGTTTGTCGGTGTCGGCGCTTCGCGTGTTCGCGATATGTTTGACAACGCCAAGAAAAATGCCCCCTGCATTATTTTTATTGACGAGATCGACGCAGTAGGACGTCAACGCGGCGCGGGGCTGGGCGGTGGTAACGATGAACGTGAACAAACCTTGAACCAAATGTTGGTCGAGATGGACGGCTTTGAAACCAATGTGGGCGTGATTGTGGTCGCTGCGACTAACCGCCCCGACATTTTGGATTCCGCGTTGTTGCGCCCTGGCCGTTTTGACCGCCAGGTCTATGTCACGCTGCCCGATATCCGTGGCCGTGAACAAATTTTGAACGTCCACATGCGCAAAGTACCGGTCGCCCAAGACGTGAATCCTGGCGTGATCGCCCGTGGTACCCCGGGTATGTCTGGCGCTGATTTGGCCAACCTTTGCAATGAAGCGGCTTTGATGGCGGCAAGACGCAATGCGCGTTTGGTTGAGATGCAAGATTTTGAAAAAGCCAAAGACAAAATTCTGATGGGACCAGAGCGCAAGAGCATGGTCATGCCAGAGACCGAGCGCAAGAACACGGCGTACCACGAGTCCGGCCACGCCTTGATTGGGAAAATGCTGCCTAAGTGCGATCCAGTGCATAAAGTGACGATCATCCCAAGGGGGCGCGCTTTGGGCGTCACTATGAGTCTGCCGGCCCAAGACCGCTACTCCTACGATAGCGAATACATGTTGAACCAAATCAGCATGTTGTTTGGTGGTCGGATTGCAGAAGAAGTTTTTATGCACCAAATGACCACGGGTGCGAGCAATGACTTTGAACGCGCAACCTCGATTGCCCGTGACATGGTGACCCGCTACGGTATGACCGACGCCCTAGGCCCCATGGTTTACGCTGAAAACGAGGGCGAAGTCTTCTTGGGTCGATCGGTGACAAAGACGACAAACATGAGCGAACAAACCATGCAGAAGGTGGACTCTGAGGTCCGCCGCATCATTGACCAGCAGTACGCGCAAGCCCGCAAGCTTATTGAAGATAACCAAGAAAAAATTCACGCCATGGCCAAGGCCTTGCTGGAATGGGAGACCATTGACAGCGATCAGTTGGATGACATCATGGCGGGCCGCGACCCGCGTGAACCCAAGGATTGGACGCCCCGTATTCCCCCCGCTGATACCGGCGGCGGAAGTGGGCCGACTGCGACAACTAGTCCGGATACTGCGCCTTCTGCGGCATAAAATTCGATTGACGAACGACTCAAGGGGGCTCTTTGCCCCCTTGTTCCTTTTTTTCGCGGATTAATCTGTATGTTTGTCTGGCAAACCAGCCGTTTTGAGATCGATCTCAGCCGCCCCAAAGTGATGGGGGTTGTCAATGTCACGCCAGATTCTTTTTCCGATGGCGGCGAACACTTCGAAATCCAGTCCGCACTTAAGCATTGTGAGCAACTGCTGCGTGAGGGCGCTGACATTTTGGATATTGGCGGAGAGTCTTCGCGCCCTGGCGCTCTGGCCTTGTCGCTGGAAGAGGAGTTAGCCCGTGTCATTCCCGTAGTGCGCCACGCAGTCACTCTAGGCGTTCCTGTGTCCGTCGATACCTACAAGCCCGCCGTGATGCAAGCCGTTCTTGACCTAGGTACTGACATCATCAATGATATTTGGGCTTTGCGTTGGAGTGATTCTCAAGGTTCGGTCAGCGCTTTAGACGTGGTCTCGGCTTTTGATAAATGTGGCGTGTGTTTAATGCATATGCACCGCGATCCTCAAACGATGCAAACTACACCCATGCAAGGGGATGTGGTGGCGCAGGTCAAAGGCTTTTTAGCCGACCGGATTCACGCTTTGGAGCAAAAAGGAATCTTGCGCAAGCGCATCTGTATTGATCCCGGTATCGGTTTCGGGAAAACGGTAGAACAAAACTTTTCACTATTAGCCCATCAACAGGACTTGTTGGCCTTAGGCTACCCTGTGGTTTCTGGTTGGTCGCGAAAATCCTCCTTGGGTGCCGTGTCCGGCGCTGCTGCAGATGACCGTGTGGCCGCAAGTGTTGCCGCCGCAGTTTTAGCGGTTGAAAGGGGTGCACATATCGTTCGGGTGCATGATGTGAAAGCCACTGTCCAAGGATTGAAAGTGCTTTGGGCGCTGCAGGCCGCTGAATCAAAAGAGAATAAAAATATGGAGATAAGACAATGACACGACAGTATTTTGGAACCGACGGTATCCGTGGCACGGTCGGCCAGTCCCCGATCACGCCGGACTTTATTTTGCGATTGGCCCATGCCGTAGGCCGTGTGCTAAAAAAAGAGGAGTCACGGCCCACCGTTCTAATTGGTAAAGACACCCGAATTTCCGGCTACATGCTAGAGAGCGCCTTAGAGAGCGGCTTTAACTCTGCTGGTGTCGATGTGGTGTTGCTCGGGCCCTTGCCCACACCTGGCGTGGCCTACCTGACACGGGCGCAGCGTGCCTCATTGGGCGTGGTCATTAGTGCAAGTCACAACCCGTTTGCAGATAACGGCATTAAATTTTTCAGCGCCAAGGGAACTAAATTGTCTGATGCGTGGGAATTGGCCGTGGAGGCGGCACTCGAAGAGCCGCCCGTGTGGTCCCAGTCTTCAAACCTAGGAAAAACCCGCCGACTCGACGATGCCGCAGGTCGCTACATCGAGTTTTGCAAAAGCACCTTTGCCCACGATTTGACGCTCAAGGGCTTGCGCATTGTGGTCGATGGCGCGCACGGCGCGGCGTATCACATCGCACCCAAGGTGTTTCATGAACTGGGGGCCGAAGTGGTGGCGATTGGCTGCGCCCCCGACGGCATGAACATCAACGACGGCGTCGGTGCCACGCACCCCGAAGCATTGATTGAAGCCGTGCGCGCAAACCGCGCCGACTTCGGCATTGCACTCGACGGCGACGCTGACCGTCTGCAACTGGTTGACAGTAGAGGGCGCTTGTTCAATGGCGATGAAGTGCTGTATTTAATGGTCAATGAACGCTTGGCGCGCGGTGAAAAAGTCCCAGGCGTCGTCGGTACGTTCATGACCAACATGGCTGTTGAAGTTGGCTTAAAAGCCAAAGGTGTTGAATTTGTACGCGCCAAGGTGGGCGACCGCTACGTGCTCGAAGAGCTCGAAAAACGCAGCTGGCTGCTCGGTGGTGAGGGCTCTGGCCACCTACTGGCACTGGACAAACACACCACAGGCGACGGCCTCATCAGTGCGCTGCAAGTGCTGCAAGCCTGCGTGCGCAGCGGCAAATCACTGGCCGAGTTGCTTGCTGACGTGACCTTGTTCCCGCAGACCCTGATTAACGTGCGCCTGACATCCGGCCAGGACTGGAAGAGCAACGACCTGCTGAAAACCGAGACCGCCGCGATTGAAGCAGAGCTGGGTCAGACAGGCCGGGTGCTGATACGCGCCAGTGGAACCGAGCCGCTGCTGCGCCTGATGGTCGAGGCGCGTGATGCGGCGCAGGCCGAAGCTTGCGCCCAG
>CAMDAN010000130.1 GCA_945888535.1 Bordetella parapertussis | reverse complement strand
TAATCGGCATTTTGCTGATTCTGGTGTTTGCCGTAACCTTAGGTTGGTTTCCGAGTTTTGGTCGCGGAGATGTGGTGACGATAGGTTGGTGGACCAGTGGTCTTCTGACAGCCAAAGGCTGGCACCATATTGTTTTGCCAGCGGTAACTCTTGCCATTTTCCAGCTCACACTGATCATGCGCTTAGTACGGGCCGAAATGGTGGAAGTTCTGCGTACTGACTACATCAAGTTCGCACGGGCGCGAGGTCTCACTACAAGGGCGGTTCATTTCGGCCATGCGCTCAAGAACACACTGGTCCCCGTCATGACCATTACGGGTTTGCAGCTCGGCGGACTCATTGCTTTTGCCATCATCACTGAAACCGTATTCCAATGGCCAGGCATGGGCCTGCTGTTTATTCAGGCTGTCACCCATGCAGACATTCCTGTTATGGCAGCTTATTTGTGTCTGATTGCATTGATTTTTGTCATCATCAATCTGATCGTGGACCTCTTGTACTTTGCGGTAGATCCACGGCTGCGAGTTGAGAAGTCTGGCGGCCATTAATACAGGTGTTGAATCCTTCTATTTTGAGGAATTTCGAATTGAAAACCCTATTTCATCAATGGTGGGATAGCGATGTTGGATACAGCTTTCGCACATCTCCTACAGCCATTATTGCGGCTCTGATCGCATTGGTTTGTGTGGTCTGCGCTCTCTTTGCTCCATGGATCGCACCACACAACCCGTTTGATCTCACAACACTTCTATTGGACAACGCGCGCCTTCCCCCATCGTGGAGCGAGGGCGGAAATCCGAACTTCTTTTTGGGTACCGACGAACAAGGAAGAGATATTCTTTCCGCATTGATGTACGGCGCCAGAATTTCCCTTGCTGTTGGCTTGGCTTCTGTCATTTTGTCGTTGCTCGTAGGAGTGTGTCTTGGGTTGTTGGCAGGATTTTTGGGCGGATGGGTTGATGGGCTGCTCATGCGCCTGTGCGATGTTATGTTGTCTTTCCCGGCTATCCTTGTTGCATTGCTTATCGCAGGCGTAGGGAGAGCACTTTTTCCCAATGCTCACGAATCATTGGCATTTGGCGTACTGATCGTCTCTATCTCCTTGACAGGCTGGGTGCAATATGCACGGACAGTCCGCGGCAGCACTATGGTAGAGCGTAACAAAGAGTACGTTCAAGCGGCTCGCGTAACTGGTGTGGCTCCCTTGCGCATCATGCGCAAACATGTGCTGCCCAACGTATTAGGGCCAGTACTGGTGTTGGCTACTATCCAGGTAGCCACTGCCATCATCACCGAAGCTACTTTGTCTTTCTTAGGTGTCGGCGCGCCGCCAACATCACCTTCCCTTGGAACCTTAATCCGAGTCGGTAATGACTACCTATTCTCGGGGGAATGGTGGATCACTATCTTCCCGGGCGCGGTTTTGGTGTTGATCGCCCTCAGCGTCAATTTGCTGGGCGACTGGTTGCGCGACGCCCTTAACCCCCGTTTGCGATAAACCTGTATGAGCTTGTTACAAGTAAAAAATTTAGTGGTGGAGTTCCCATCACGCAAAGGCACTCTGCGTGCATTAGATGGTGTTTCCTTTGACATTGCCCCGGGGGAAATATTGGGCGTGGTCGGTGAGTCAGGAGCTGGAAAATCTCTGACCGGAGCAGCGATTATTGGTTTGCTGGAGCCACCTGGCCGTGTGGGAGGTGGTCAAATCCTGCTCGAAGGCAATCGAATTGACAATCTCCCTTACGCACAAATGCGTGCTATCAGAGGGCGAAAGATTGGCGCTATTTTTCAAGATCCCTTGACGTCTTTGAACCCTTTGTACTCTGTAGGCCGACAACTGATTGAGACCATTACGACCCACTTGCCACTCAATGCGGCACAAGCACGTGAACGTGCGATTCAGTTGTTGCAAGACACAGGTATTCCCGCTGCTGAGCAGCGTATTGATCACTATCCACATCAATTTTCTGGCGGTATGCGACAGCGTGTGGTGATTGCGCTGGCACTTGCAGCTGAACCTAAGCTGATCGTTGCTGATGAACCTACCACAGCATTGGACGTATCCATACAGGCTCAGATCATTACTCTGCTTAAAAGTATATGTAAGCAACGCGGTGCAGCCGTGATGCTGATCACCCACGATATGGGTGTGATTGCAGAGACATGCGACCGTGTGGCCGTTATGTATGCTGGACGGGTTGCCGAAATTGGCCCTGTACATGACGTCATCAATCGTCCATCACATCCCTACACTGAGGGCCTGATGGCCTGCATTCCCGACATGAGCCAAGACCGCAAGAACCTTCACCAGATCGATGGTGCTATGCCACGACTTAACGCGATTCCGCAAGGTTGTGCGTTCAATCCACGTTGCACGAAAACCATTACCAAGTGTGGAAATCAACGTCCCAATCTCATGACAGCCGGAAACAGCCAGGCTGCCTGCTGGCTGAATGAAGCAGGAGGTACCGCATGAGCGAAGCTACAGGACCCTTGGTGCGTGCCACCGATCTGGCAAAAACGTTTGATGTATCCGCTCCATGGCTCAATCGCTTCATCGAACGTAAGCCGAAAATGTTACTAAAGGCAGTTAATGGTGTGAGCTTTGATATTGAGCGAGGGAAAACTTTGGCCTTGGTGGGCGAGTCTGGGTGTGGGAAAAGTACGGTAGCTCGATTGCTTGTGGGCTTGTATGAGCCCACACGCGGTGGCTTCGAGTTTGACGGTGTGGATGCCCATGCTGCTTTCAAAACTCCAGAAGGTCGCAAGCTACGGCGTCGGGTTCAGATGGTGTTCCAAGACCCCTATGCCAGCTTGAACCCACGCTGGACGGTAGGCGATATCATTGCTGAACCCTTACGCGAGCATGAAATCCTAAACGATGAAAGCGACATCGAAAAACGAGTTGCAGAGCTTTTGCAATCTGTAGGACTATCGGCCTTAGACCGAATCAAGTTCCCCCACCAGTTCTCCGGCGGCCAACGTCAGCGGATATCGATCGCACGAGCGTTGGCCACGCAGCCAGAATTTTTGGTGTGTGACGAACCAACCTCCGCACTGGACGTAAGCGTACAAGCTCAAGTGCTTAACATCATGAAGGACCTGCAGCGAAAGCATGGCCTGACTTACTTGTTTATCTCGCACAATCTCGCGGTGGTACGCCATATGAGCGACCAGGTCGGTGTGATGTATCTGGGTGGATTGGTAGAGATCGCAGATAAACACACCTTGTTTGACACCCCGCGCCACCCTTATACACGCATGCTGCTCGATGCGATCCCGAAATTACACGACACCGGACGTGCACGTACCGCAGTGGCAGGCGAAGTGCCCAACCCGTTGGAACCGCCCAGCGGCTGCGCGTTTCACCCCCGCTGCCCACACGCCAATGCTCGCTGTATCAGTGAGAAGCCTACGATGAGAAACGTTGCAGGAGTGCGCGTGGCTTGTCATGGCGTAGAGGAAGGCCGTATTTAAACGGATAGCTAATTCAAGCACATCAAGACAAGCATGGAGTGGTTTTTTGACTTCTTTGTACCAAACTTGCGTCGCAGTTTGCGGCAAAAGTTTGTCAGTGGCCACTTTGTGAGCCAGCGTTAATTAAGGCGCCAAGCGCTCTCGAACCCAAATGCCTTGTGCTTGTTGGCGGTAGCGCAGTCGGTCGTGGAGCCGGCTTTTTCGGCCTTGCCAAAACTGCCAGTTATCAGGTTGAAGGCGGTAGCCGCCCCAATGTGGTGGTCGGGGTGGGTTGAGTAAAAACTGTGCGGCGAATTTGGCTACGTTAGTGACCAATACCGTGCGCCCACTGATGACTTCACTCTGCGGCGAAGCCCAGGCCCCGATGCGTGAATCCAAAGGGCGGCTATGAAAGTAGGCGTCTGCTTCAGCATCGCTGACTTTTTCGACAACGCCTTCAATACGCACCACGCGCTCGAGTTCTACCCAATGAAACTGCAATGCGGCAAAGGGATTGCCAGCGAGTTCTTTTCCTTTGCGGCTCTCAAAATTGGTGTACCAAACAATTCCCTTTTCATCAAAGCCTTTGATGAGAACAACCCGGGTCGATGGCCGCAAATCGCTGCCCACAGTTGCCAAGGTCATGGCATTGGGCTCGGGCACCTCTGCGGCAATAGCCTCGTTCATCCATTGGCTAAATTGGTCCAATGGGTTGGCGTGCGAGGCGTCTTCATTAAGTTCAGCGCGCTCATAGCTTTTACGAAGGTCGGCTAGGGAAGTCATGCCTTAAGTATAGGGATTGATTTCGGTAACCCGCTCGTAACTCAGGACACTGTTCAAGTGCATTTTTCAAGTTACCATTCACCATGTAATTTTGTTACATGGTGTTCTTATGAATTTTTCTAACAGGTTGCGCCCATGCTGAGCTCCAATTCCGCTGTACCCATGCACCCGCAGGTTTTGGCTGTTACCGCGCGTATTCGCGCTCGAAGTGTGTCAACACGCAGCGCTTACCTAGCGCAAGTAGACGTCATGGCTAAACGCCCACCAGGCGCTCAGCGCCTAGGATGTGCCAACGTGGCCCATGCGTTTGCTGCAATGGAGCCGTCCGACAAAGGACGCGCAACGGCCCTGGATGCGATTCAAGTGGTGGCCGAGCGTGCTCCCAACATTGGCATCGTGAACGCCTACAACGATTTGCTTTCTGCTCACGCGCCGCTGCAGCATTACCCCGACATCATCAAGCAAGAAGCCCGAAAACTCGGGGCGACGGCCCAGGTGGCTGGAGGAGTTCCTGCAATGTGTGACGGTGTCACGCAAGGCACGCCTGGAATGGAGCTCAGCCTTTTTTCCCGCGATGCCATCGCCATGGCAACGGCCATCTCACTGAGCCATGACGTGTTTGACTGCGCCTTGATGCTTGGGGTTTGCGACAAAATTGTTCCTGGCCTGTTGATTGGTGCCTTGCATTTCGGCCATTTGCCTACGGTTTTTGTTCCTGCCGGCCCCATGACATCGGGACTGCCCAATAACGAAAAAGCCAAAGTGCGTGAGAAAGCCACTTTGGGGTTGGTCGGGCGTGCACAACTGCTACAAGCAGAATCAGCGGCTTACCACGGGGAGGGAACGTGTACGTTTTACGGAACCGCCAACAGCAACCAAATGCTATTGGAAGCGATGGGTTTGCATGTTCCTGGAACGGCCTTTGTTAACCCTAGGGCTGATATTCGAGAGGAGCTCACACGCGAAGCGGCCCGAACGGTTTTGCAATCTGCACCTATTGGAAAAATCGTTGATGAACGTTGTATCGTCAACGCCATGGTGGCTTTATTAGCAACAGGCGGATCGACCAACCATTTGATTCACTGGGTGGCAGTGGCCCGCGCTGCGGGCATCGTGATTGATTGGAATGATGTCTCCGCGCTCTCCGATATCGTTCCGTT
>CAMDAN010000129.1 GCA_945888535.1 Bordetella parapertussis | reverse complement strand
TCCCCGTCATTCCCGAGAGTTTTCCGTACAAGCGGAAGTAATTCTGAAACGTAATCGACGCCAGTGTTTGGTTTTCGGCTTGAATCGTTACGCCTTCTTTGGCTTCGACCGCCTGATGTAAACCATCACTCCAGCGACGGCCCGTCATCAAACGGCCTGTGAATTCATCAACGATCACGATCTCACCCTCTTGGACGACATAGTGTTGGTCGCGGTGGTAGAGGTGGTTCGCACGCAATGCGGCGTACACATGGTGCATCAACGCAATATTGGCAGGGTCATACAGCGAAGACTCCGCTGGAATTAAACCCAAGTTCGAAAGCAAACGCTCGGCACTTTCGTGCCCCTGCTCGGTCAAAAACACTTGCTGCGTTTTTTCATCCAAGGTGAAGTCACCGGGCGTAATAACGCCCTCTCCCGTGCGGGGATCCAATTCGCCCTCTTGGCGCGTCAAGGAAGGAATCACTTGGTTAATCGCGATATACATCGCGGTATGGTCTTCTGCCTGGCCGCTGATGATCAATGGCGTTCTGGCTTCATCAATCAAAATGGAGTCCACTTCGTCGACGATGGCGAAGTTCAGGCCGCGTTGGACGCGGTCTTTGACCTCATACACCATGTTGTCACGCAAGTAATCGAAGCCGTATTCGTTATTGGTTCCATAGGTGATGTCGGCTTGGTAGGCGGCTTGCTTTTCTTCACGGGGAACATGCGGGGTATTGATGCCGACCGACAAGCCGAGGAAGGAATACAACTGCCCCATCCAACGGGCATCTCGGCTGGCAAGGTAATCATTCACTGTGACGACGTGCACGCCCTTCCCTGTGAGTGCATTCAGGTACACCGGCAACGTGGCGGTTAAGGTCTTTCCTTCGCCTGTTCGCATTTCCGATATTTTTCCATTGTGCAGCGACATACCACCGAGCAACTGCACGTCAAAGTGGCGCATCTTCATGACCCGTTTAGAGCCCTCACGCACAACGGCGAAAGCCTCAGGAAGAATAGAGTCCAAACTCTCACCCGCCGCAATCCGAGTTTTAAATTCTTGCGTTTTCTCTTTGAGCGCTTCGTCTGTGAGGACTTCGTATTTCGGCTCAAGCGCGTTGATACGCGTCACAGTGGAGCGGTACTGCTTAAGCAGGCGATCGTTGCGACTGCCAAAGAGTTTTGTCAAAAATTTAAGGGGCATGGGTTCAAGACTGGCCCACATCCCACTAAGGGGTGCAGAACAGCGCAGTCCTTTTTCAATTCGTTAAAAACACGGCGGGCGGTGGGTAAAAGTGACTCTTGCCGAGTCTCTTTCATTGGCGCCACTAAAACCGTCGATTTTACCGTTGCGCAGTGGCGATTGCCGGCTTTAGCGAAGAGGCAGCTAAAAACCTTTGTGGGTCGTGCGCAACGCCCTTGACCAAGACCTCGAAATGGAGGTGAGAACCGGTGGAGCGTCCAGAACTCCCGACCTCGGCTATTTTTTGACCCCTTTTGACGAGGTCGCCTTTTTTCACGAACACTCTGGACGAGTGGGCATATCGCGTTAGTAAATCGTTGCCATGGTCGATTTCTAGAAAATTGCCAAACTGGAAATGAAATTCTTGGGTCACCACGACCCCACCGGCGGCTGCGTAAATAGGCGTTCCAGGCGTTGCCGGGAAATCCAAGCCTTCATGGACGGCTGAAAGACCACGAAAAGGGTCAATGCGCATTCCAAAACCAGAACCCGTTGCCACGTTAGGAACAGGGGACTGGGTCGGGATCATCATTTTTTTCATTTTTTGCTCGAACAATCTGGACTCAATCGCCGTCATCACATCGGTGCGCTGGCTTGCCGTTTGATCCAAAAGTTGCAATGTGGCTTCCAATTCCTGAAGCGAAAGGTTTCGACCGGCGACCAACGCACCCCCTTGACCAGGCTGCACCTTAATCGCCTCGGGGTTGATCCCTGCCAAACCGGACACCCGCTCCGCGAGGGATTGCAACTGCAGCATCTTGGCTTGCAATTCGCCTGTTTTTTTGGCCATGACTTCGATGTTTTCACGCAAAAAGCGGTCTCTTTGCTCAAATTCTTCACGCACCACAAACCGCATCACGGTGCTGATCACAGGCCAACCCTCTCGGGCACCTTTTAAAAGGACCCAGTGGTAAACCGCACCGGAGATCAGCGTGACCACCAAGAAAATGCCCGTTAACCACAAAGCCAGCGCCAATCCGCCCACTTGCAGGACCCGGCTTTTAGCCAGTCGAGAATCCGTGATAATCAGTTGCATGCGGACTGCTCCTTATTGAATATATGCATCGTCACCACAAAGCTTGGACGGTACTAGAGGCAACGCAAGAGTCTCCTGCCCTCGCACGCTTGGCAGAATTGGCGACCGATTCAGCATCGCGTTTGAAATCTGTAGAGCATCTTATACCGCCCTTATTGCGTTCTGGCATAAAAGCCGGCCCCGTAGAGGGTACGGTGTGGTGTTTGGTTCTAGACAATAACGCCATCGCATCCAAACTCAGGCAGCTTATCCCTGCAATGCAATCCCACTTGCGCATCAAAGGGTGGGATGTTACGCAGATTCGTCTCAAGGTTGCCATGGCGGGCAAAGGAAACTAGTATGAAATGGTGCCGCTTGTCGGATTCGAACTGACGACCTACCGCTTACAAGGCGGTTGCTCTACCAACTGAGCTAAAGCGGCACGGGCTGAATTCTAACCCAGCATGTGCTGGCTTTTCTCCGCGAGCGCCGTTGTTATTTATTTAATCCGTGTCAAAGCGGGTCGGGGCTTTGGAGGTGACTCAAGTTGCGCAGACGCGGCAGGGTTCTCCGTCTTATCGCCTTTATCCTTGTCAACGGAATGAACTGGGAACGTCATGCCTTGGCCGTTTTCACGCGCGTATATAGCAGACACGCGCTCCATGGGAACCACAATATCGCGGGCGACTCCGCTGAACCGACCTTTGAACTCAATGAACGCATTGCCCATACTGAGTTGGTTGGTTGCCCCAGAGCTGACGTTAAGAACAATCTCGCCATCACGCACAAACTCTTGGGGAACCCGCACACTTGAATCCACAGAAACTACCAGGAATGGAGTGAGGCCATTGTCCACACACCACTCGTACATTGCACGAACCAAATAAGGCCGCGTGGAGGTCGCCTCTAAAGTATCCATACTCAATCTCGCAGACGTTGAGTTGATCAGTGAACTACTTGCGCATCACTTTTTCAGAGGGCGTCAATGCTTCAATGTAAGCAGGCCGAGAAAAAATGCGCTCGGCGTACTTCAACAAAGGTGCCGCGTTCTTACTCAAGTCAATTCCGTAGTACTCCAAACGCCACAACAGGGGAGCGATCGCCACATCCAGCATGGAGAAGTTATCGCCCATCATGAATTTGTTTTTAAGAAACACAGGGGCCAATTGGGTTAAACGATCGCGAATGTGCGAGCGGGCTTTTTCCAAAGCTTTTTCATTTCCCTTTGAAGCGCGAGACTCCAAAGTAGCCACGTGCACAAACAATTCTTTTTCAAAATTCAGTAGAAAGAGACGGACGCGGGCGCGGTCGACTGGATCGCCGGGCATCAGCTGAGGATGCGGAAAGCGCTCATCGATGTACTCATTAATGATGTTGGACTCGTACAAAATCAAATCGCGCTCGACCAAAATTGGAACCTGTCCGTACGGATTCATGACATTGATGTCTTCCGGCTTGTTGTACAAGTCGACATCACGGATTTCAAAGTCCATGCCTTTTTCAAACAAAACAAAACGGCAACGGTGAGAGAAAGGGCAGGTTGTACCTGAATACAGCACCATCATGGCTAAGGACTCCTAAAAATTAAAAAGAGTGGACTGCCGCGGCGAGCCCACTCTAAATTGATCGTCAAACGCCTAGGCGACTGACAAACACGACTCACAAATTACTTGATATTCTTCCAAAACGCAGCATTCAATCGCCACGTCACAAACGTCATGACCGAGAGGAACAAAAGGACCCACACCCCTACGCGAACGCGGGTGTTTTGGGACGGCTCGGCCATCCATTGAAGGTAGCTGACCAAGTCGCCTATGGCCTGATCGTATTGAACAGGCGTCAACTTGCCAGGAGAGATCTGCTCCCAACCTTTGAATACTTGGGCTTCATGGCCATGCACCATTTCTGTTGCATAGACAGGGGCACGCTTACCTTGTAGCTCCCACAGCACATGGGGCATACCCACGTTAGGAAATGCCAAATTGTTCCAGCCCGTGGCTTTGGCGTCGTCTACGTAGTAGGTTCGCAAGTAGGTGTACAAGTAATCCGCACCTGTTCCCTGGCCCGCAGCGGAGCGTGAGCGCGCAACCAAGGTCAAATCAGGAGGATTCGCACCAAACCACTCTTTTGCCTGGCGAGGATCAATCGCGGACTTCATGGTTTCGCCGACTTTGTCTGTCGTAAAAAGCAAGTTGTCTTTGATTTGCTGGTCAGTTAAACCAATGTCTTTCAGACGGTTAAAGCGCATGAAGGCTGCGGAGTGGCAGTTCAAACAGTAGTTCACGAACAACTTGGCGCCGTTTTGCAACGCCGCGAGGTCATTGGTGTTGTTGGGCGCCTTGTCCCACGCAATACCGCCAGTAGCGGCATGAGCACCAGAAATGGATGCCAGTACGAGCACTGCGCTTAGTAAGATTTTTTTCATTTCAGTGAACTCCGACTCAGTGCGCAGCAAAGGTAACACGATCAGGAACCGGTTTGGCTTGACCCAAACCACTCCACCAAGGCATCAACAAAAAGAAACCAAAGTAAAACAATGTTCCTACTTGTGACACACGCTCACCAATCGCCGAGGGGGGTTGTACACCCAAATACGCTAAGACTACAAAATTGACCACAAACACACCGTACATGTATTTATGCCAATCAGGGCGGTAGCGGATGGACTTCACTGGGCTGTTATCAAGCCAAGGCAAGAAGAACAAAATAATCACTGCGCCGCCCATGACAACGACGCCCCAAAACTTGGCGTCAATCGACAGCATCATGACCGTCACAGCCACCGCAGCGCCCACAATCAGGCCCTTGAAAACGGCCGGCATTTTGAATTTGAATACGCTCAAAGCAGCCGCGGCCCACACACAGGCAATTAATGCAATCATCATTTCATCAGTGATCGCCCGCAACATGGAGTAATAAGGCGTGAAATACCAAACAGGTGCAATATGCAAAGGCGTTTGTAGGGGGTCTGCAGGAATGAAGTTGTTGTACTCCAAGAAGTAACCGCCGAATTCCGGAGCGAAGAAAATGATGGCAGTAAAGACCATCAAAAACATGCTCACAGCAAAAATGTCATGAATGGTGTAATAAGGATGAAAAGGGATGCCATCCAAGGGATGTCCATCGGCACCTTTGGTGGCCTTGATTTCAACGCCATCCGGGTTGTTAGATCCCACTTCATGCAAGGCAATGATGTGCGCTGCCACCAAGCCCAGCAACACCAAAGGCACTGCAAT
>CAMDAN010000128.1 GCA_945888535.1 Bordetella parapertussis | reverse complement strand
TTGACCGCCAAAAGCGGACTTGCCTCCAATAATTTGGGCTCAGCGTCGTTTGGCTGCGCCAACACCACGCTCCCTGTTGCGCAGCGGCTGGTTCGGATGACTCGAACGCCTTGAGCTTGGGCGTCATTCAAAGCCTGCGCTAAGTCGTTGTGAATATCGCCATTGCCCGTTCCGGCGACAACGATACCTCTTAAGGGACTATCGCCCTGTGAGGTATGCGCACACATCGCCCGCACTATGGCCCCATTCGCACCAGCATGGCTCATCACTATTTCAACTCTTGGCCAATCTTTCTTTGCGCTCGCTTGCGGGCTAAAGGATCGATGGACAACCGTTTCGAGCAAATCAGGCCAAGCGCCAAAAAGCCGCAATTGGCCTTCCTCCACCACACCCACGAGCCCCGCCTCCCCAGAATCGAAGGCATCAAGACGGTAAGGATGAACTTTTTGAACGCGTAAAGCACTGTGCACCGTCGCACTGCAAACCAATAAAACCCCATGCGCGCCTTGGGTTGTGGCTACACACAGCGCATCCACCATATTTTGAGGGCCATCAGAATGGGCTGAAGTTGCAGGCCGCATGGCGCAGGTCAAAACAACCGGTTTGGAACACAACAAGGCTTCGGGGACGGTGCGGGCTAGGAAATAAGCCGTCTCTTCTGCCGTGTCCGTTCCATGGGTGATCACTATTCCCCGCACATCGGCTTGGCTCAAGTAATGAACCACTCGCCCATGTAATTGCTGCCAATGGCTGGGGTCAAGGTCTTTACTATTGAGTTGGAAGACCTGCTCAGAATGCAGCAAAGCCCCCCGGAGCTGGCCCCGCAGCCCAGGAATAGCCTTCAAGAGCTGGCCGACCTCAATCTGAGCTGCTTGGTAGCTGACGTTGTCTTGGGATGACTGCGCCTGACCGGCAATCGTTCCCCCCGTACCCAAAAAAACCACACGTTGTTGCATCAGATCAACTTCCTCTTGCAAAAAAAATAAAACTGTATAAAAATACACATACTGTTTATAAAAACAGCGTGTTTAAAACCACAGGCCTCAAAACCTGAACCAGGAGCCAGTATGCTCGAAAGCCCCAAGCTGACCGCACGTCAACAGCAAATTCTTTCACTCATTCAAAGTGCCATCTCCCGAACCGGTGCGCCCCCCACCCGCGCTGAAATCGCCACGGAGCTGGGATTTAAATCGGCCAACGCCGCCGAGGAACATCTCCAAGCCCTCGCTCGAAAAGGAGTCATTGAACTCGTCAGCGGAACCTCCCGCGGCATTCGCCTGTTAGGCGACGCACTTCGCAGCTTACAGGCATCCCGGTCTAAACAATTCGACTTGCCCATGCCCGGGCTTGCCCAACTGGCCTTGCCCTTGATTGGCCGAGTCGCAGCCGGCTCGCCTATCTTGGCCCAAGAGCATGTCGACCAAACCTATTACGTAGAAAACAGCTTATTCCAACGCCAACCCGACTATTTACTCAAAGTACGCGGCATGTCCATGCGCGATGCAGGAATCATGGACGGCGATTTACTGGCGGTTCAATCCACCAAAGAAGCCAAAAACGGACAAATTATCGTGGCGCGTATTGGCGAAGAAGTCACTGTCAAACGCTTTCGCAGAAATAAGGAAGTAATTGAACTGCATCCTGAAAACCCCGATTTCCAAACCATCATCGTTGAACCCGGCGAACCCTTTGAGATCGAAGGCCTTGCCGTCGGCCTCATCCGTAACACCATGTTGATGTAATTTTGCTGACCTATTTTTCTCAACTATCGAAAGTTTGAAATGAAATTCCCCACCTATCCGAGCGCCAACACAAACCAACACAGCCCCTTTCACCAACAAAGAAAAGCGCTACGGATTGTCCGCGTGGTTGAAGCCGGCCAAGCTCGCAGCAGCGTCGGCCGAATGATCATCTCCGGCTGCATTACCGACATCTGCGCTGAATTAGACCGCTTAGCACAACGCGAATCTGCGATGGCATAAAAACAGGGCTTGCCCTGCGGCAAAATCCCAATAGGAGCGGGCACAATCCGTTCTATGAATATTGTGATTCTTGACGACTACCAAGACGCTGTTCGCAAACTACATTGCGCCAGCAAACTTGACGCCTTTCAAGCAAAGGTTTACACCAATACCGTCAAAGGACTGGGCCAACTTACCGTGCGTCTCAAAGACGCCGAAGTGATTGTTCTCAACCGCGAGAGAACCCCTATTTCGAGACAATTGGTTGAGAAACTCCCCAAACTCCGACTCATCGCACAAACCGGCTCGGTCGGCTCCCACATTGATGTAGACGCCTGTACCGAGCACGGCATTGCCGTAGCAGAGGGAAAAAGTTCGCCCCTTGCAGCAGCCGAACTCACATGGGCGCTCATCATGGCCGCCATGCGCCGATTGCCACAATACATCAGCAATTTAAAACATGGCGCGTGGCAACAATCGGGATTGAAGGTGGGAACCATGCCGCCTAACTTTGGTTTAGGCACTCAACTGGCAGGGAAAACACTTGGTATTTGGGGCTACGGGCGCGTTGGCCAATTGGTGGGCGCTTATGGCAAAGCATTTGGAATGCAAACCGTGGTTTGGGGAAGTTCCACGTCAAGAGAAAAAGCCCTTGCAGACGGACATCTTTGCGCTTCCCACCAATCTGCGTTTTTTGAACAATGCGATGTGCTGTCCTTGCATTTACGGCTCACCGATGCTACCAAGGGCATCGTCAAAAACGCTGATCTCTCGGCAATGAAAACCACTTCTTTGTTGGTCAACACTTCTCGCGCAGAGCTCATTGAGCCGGACGCTTTGATCAGCGGATTGAACCGCGGACGCCCCGGTCTCGCCGCGGTGGACGTCTACGAAGTAGAACCTATCTTGCAAGGTCAAGCCCTGTTGCGTTTAGAAAACTGTATCTGCACTCCCCATATCGGCTATGTCGAGCAAGAACATTATGAGCTTCTCTTTGGCGCCGCATTTGACAACGTCGTGCGCTTTATCCAAGGCATTCCGACCAATATTGTGAATCCCGGCGCACTGCAAAATCACCGCTGACTTACTGCTAGCGCAAAGATAAGCAAGCGTCGGGGGCCTTGCCTAGACACGAAGGTGACAAAACCCACCCCCGCAATCTAACAAGGAGGTCACAATGTACCAACCCTCATTGAGAACCGCCGTAGCCAAGTTTCCCCATGGATGAACCCATTCTCACAATTGAAGAACGCACTGCGATCAACGCGGGGCGGTGGTTTTCAACACTCTCGCCGTCTTTAAAACACGACATCCTTCGCTGCGCCTACGTCAAACGACACAACGATGGCGATCTCATCGCCGCGCGGGGTGAGCCGCCGGAAGAATGGGTCGCCTGCGCCAAAGGGGCGATACGGGTCAGCTCCACATCCATTTCAGGCAAACAAATTACCTTGACCTATGTCGAGCCTGGCATTTGGTTTGGCGATGTCTCTATTTTTGATGGCGACCGGCGCACCCACGACGCCTATGCCCACGGCGAAAGCACGACCTTGTGCGTTGCCAAAGCAGATTTCAAAAAAATTCTCACCAACCATGTCGAACTGTACGAAGCCCTCCTTCGGCTTCATGCGCGGCGTATTCGCCAACTCTACGGCTTGGTTGAAGACCTCAACACCCTGCCCCTTCGTGCACGGTTGGCAAAACAACTTTTGCATTTGGTGCGCAGTTACGGTGTTCCTTCTTTAAGCGACGGCAGTGAGGTTCGCATCGGCTTGCAACTGGCGCAAGAAGAACTCGCCCAGTTGCTTGGCGCTTCCCGCCAACGGGTAAACCAAGAGCTCAAATCGATGGAACGCGAAGACACCATTCGCATTGAGCCCGGTGGCCTCGTGGTTCGAGACCGGGTAGCACTCATGCGAATCGCTGACGCTGATATCTAAACTTTTTAATTGGCACTTCCCAACACACCCCCACACCATGAGCGACTTTGACCATTTTGTAGGTACCCGTGCGGTATCTGAGAACCAAGCCTTTGACATCGCGGCGCTCTCGGCGTGGTTAGACGTTCACTTGCCAGGATTTCTGGGCCCGTTGAAAGTAGAGTCATTCAAAGGCGGACAAAGCAACCCCACCTACAAGCTCATCACCCCAAGCAAGAGTTATGTCATGCGGGCCAAGCCGGGCCCTGTCGCCAAACTTCTGCCTTCCGCCCACGCGATTGAACGTGAGTTCGCGGTCATGCAAGGCCTCTACGGAACCGCGGTTCCCGTTCCGAAAATGCATTGCCTGTGTGAAGACGAAGCGATTATTGGTCGGGCCTTTTACGTCATGGAATTCATTGAAGGCCGCATCCTTTGGGATCAAACCCTTCCAGGCATGGAAACAGCGCAGCGCAGCGCCATTTACACAGAAATGAACCGCGTCATTGCGGCTCTCCACGCCGTTCCGTTTGCAGAGCGCGGCTTGGCCAGTTATGGAAAGCCAGGTAACTATTTCGAGCGCCAAATTGGCCGTTGGAGTAAGCAGTACATTGCTTCAGTCACCCAACCGATCCCGGAGATGGACGCGCTCATCGCCTGGCTCCCCCAACACATACCGGCCATGGCCCGCGCTGAGAACATGGTGGGTATCGTCCACGGGGACTTTCGCCTCGATAACCTGATTTTTCACCCTACCGAGCCGAGAATTTTGGCGGTTCTTGATTGGGAGTTGTCTACGCTGGGCCACCCGCTAGCGGACTTTAGTTACCACGCCATGGCATGGAATATTCCTCCGGGAAGTTTTCGTGGGATTGCAGGGATTGATGTCAAAGCCTTGGGGATTCCTACCCAAGAAGAATACATTGCCATGTACTGCGCCCACACCCACCAAGTCACCCCGCAAGCATTACAAGCCGACTGGAATTTCTACATGGCTTACAACATGTTTCGAATCGCCGCCATCTTGCAAGGTATTGCCAAACGCGTTGAAGACGGCACCGCCTCCAGCGCACAAGCCGTCAGCTCGGCTGCAGGCGCGAAACCGTTGGCTCTACTGGCTTGGCAATTCGCCCAAAAATCACATTCACACTGACAGGAGACACCATGGACTTCGAATTTTCACCCAAAACCCAAGCCTTGCAAGCCAAACTATTGGCCTTCATGGACGAACACATCTACCCAGCCGAAGCGGCCTACCATGCCGAAATCATTGCCAACACAGCCGCTGGTAAGCGCTGGACTCCGCTTCAAACGATTGAAAAGCTCAAAGTCAAAGCCCAAAGTGCAGGTCTTTGGAACCTCTTCTTACCGGTTGACAGCGCAGAGGCCTCGGGATACCACGGCGCAGGTTTGACCAACGAGGAGTACGCTCCCTTGGCCGAAATTATGGGCCGCGTGATGTGGTCTAGCGAAGTCTTTAATTGCTCTGCGCCTGACACCGGCAATATGGAAACCATTGCCCGTTACGGCTCTGAAGAAAATAAAAAGCGTTGGCTTAAACCTTTGCTGGCAGGTGAAATTCGCTCGGCCTTTGCGATGACAGAACCCGAAGTCGCCTCCAGCGATGCCACCAATATCGCCACCCGTATTGAGCGCGATGGCGACGACTACGTCATCAACGGGCGCAAGTGGTGGACTTCAGGCGCGGGCGATCCCCGCTGCGCGATCTACATCGTGATGGGCAAAACCGACCCCGAAGCGGCCCGCCATTCGCAGCAAAGCATGGTCTTGGTACCCGCCAACACCAAGGGCATTACCGTGATGCGCCCCTTGAATGTCTTTGGCTACGACGACGCACCCC
>CAMDAN010000127.1 GCA_945888535.1 Bordetella parapertussis | reverse complement strand
GCCCCCACAGCCATTCGGTCCTTGATCAAATCCGCTGAAAGTGACGCGGCAGTGCACCCCGACCGCTCTGATTTAAGCAGCTTGCGTATTTTGGGTTCAGTGGGTGAGCCCATTAATCCTGAAGCTTGGATGTGGTACTACAGAAATATTGGCCACGAAAAATGCCCCATCGTTGATACGTTTTGGCAAACCGAAACCGGCGGCCACATGATGACGCCCCTGCCTGGCGCAACGCCGTTGGTACCCGGCAGCTGCACCTTGCCGCTGCCCGGAATCATGGCGGCCATTGTGGATGAGGCGGGTAACGATATTGCGAACGGAACCGGTGGTATTTTGGTGGTTAAGCGCCCCTGGCCTTCCATGATTCGCACCATATGGAATGACCCTGAGCGGTTTGTCAAAAGCTACTTCCCCGAAGAAATGGGCGGCAAGCTCTACCTCGCTGGAGATGGTGCAGTGCGCAGTGCTGATAGAGGCTATTTCCGAATTACAGGCCGTATCGATGACGTATTGAACGTCTCCGGCCACCGCATGGGAACCATGGAAATTGAGTCTGCTTTGGTTTCAAAAACGGATCTGGTCGCTGAAGCAGCGGTCGTTGGCAGGCCCGATGACTTAACCGGCGAGGCGATTTGCGCTTTCGTGGTTCTCAAACGCTCACGCCCCGATGACGCCGAAGCCAAAGTCATCGCCAAGGAACTGCGAGACTGGGTTGCCAAAGAAATTGGCCCCATCGCCAAGCCCAAAGATATTCGCTTTGGTGAAAACCTTCCCAAAACCCGCTCAGGAAAAATCATGCGCCGCTTGCTCCGCTCTTTGGCAAAAGGGGAGACCATCACGCAAGATATTTCGACCCTTGAAAACCCAGCGATCTTGGACCAGCTTGGGAAGGCGTATTGATAAAGAACAGCGTAGCCCCAAGGGTGTTCCCGTTATTTAATATTTGGTGTTAAAAGTTTCATTTGGTTGTAAAATGCAACTTTTATACCAATGGAGGATGCTGTGGCAATTGCATTGAAACTTTCTGACTCGCTGGTTGAAGATGCCAGGGTGATCGGTGCTGCTGAGCATCGCTCCGTGCCTAAGCAAATCGAATATTGGGCGCGTATTGGCAAGGCTGTTTTGGAAAACCCTGAGTTGCCGTTGCAGGTAATCCAAGACACCATGCTGTCTCTTGAAGAGGCCAAGGCGGGGCAGTTGGCACCTTATTCATACGGCTAGGAAAATGCCACTAGCCATTCTGGTTACCCCGTCCTTTGCGCGAGCAGTAAAAAAGCTGCATTCCAAAGACAAAGCTATTTTGGATGAAAACGTAACAGCCCTAGCCAATGATCACACGATCGGAGAAGAAAAGCGCGGCGACTTGAATGGCGTTTTCGTTCACAAATTTAAGCTGAACAATCGGGAGACGTTGCTGGCCTATCGACTACAACCAGATAAATTCAATACACAGGCGCTTATTTTGCTCGCTGTCGGACCGCATGAGAATTTCTATGTGCAGCTAAAGCGATAGTTTTTTTATTTGAGTCCTCTTGCCTCCCAGTTTGAAACTAGTCCCGTTGAACCCCGCACTTTCACAACTAAAGCCCAAGCTCGCTGTGCGAACCAATCCGGACGAGTTGCAAAGTTGCCTCATCCGGTTTTCGATAAATCAGTATCAAGTCGGGCTTGACGTGACAGTCTCGATGATCACTCCACTCACCCGATAGCGCATGGTCGCGGTGACGAGGCTGCAGTGGTTGATTACTTGCTAGAGCCTCCAAAACAAGCTTTAAGTCTGCATCAAGCGTTGCCCGGTGTTGACCCTTCGCCTCACGTTTGTAGTCGCGCCTGAATTGCCCGGTCGGATCAATCGTCCTCATGCAGGTTAGCCATTAACGCCCCAACGCTGTCAAAACTCTTGAGGCCGCCACTTCGTGCCTCGCGCATGGCTGCTATGGTTGTTTCGTTCGGAATCAAAGGCTCAAACGGCAAAGCTTTCTCTCGGGCGACGCGGGTCAGCATGATACGGAAGGCATCGGAGACAGTTAACCCCATTGCTGCAAGAACGATGCTTGCCTCTTCTTTTATGTGTTCGTCGATGCGCGCACGAACAACTGCATTGGTTGTCATGACTATTCCTTTTGATTTATGGGCTACATTGTAGCTCAATAGAAGAAAGCCAGCTCTGGCAAACAAACAACGCGGACACGGTTGCATGTTTGCCTGCCTTGGATGGTGAGGCTGCTGTCCTGGACTGAGTCTTTGGACGCACCTGCGGTGCGGGTAGCCCCGATGGTGGCGTTGCCGCATACGGTAACGGTGCTCCTCGAGCGGTTTGGGTCATGATGTCCTCTTGGTTGGGGGGATTTTTTATTGAAAGCCGTATATCTTGCACCAAGGCCCGGGTTTGCCTTTTTTGGAGGATTCGACGCACTCTTGGCGTTGGATGTCCTGCGCTTTGGCTTTGAGCTCGGCCAGTTCGGCTTCGATGGCAGGGGTCAAGGGTTCGATCTTTACGGACCCCAGTAGTTGGCTGAACAACAACTGCATGGCTGCATGGGCCTGCGGGTTTTGCAGTGAATCTTGGTTGGCACCGAGTTCGAAAACTATGGTGTAGCCAGTATTTCCAAGTTGAAGGATTCGCAATTCAAACGCTCCTGCGATGCGATTCATAACTCGGGGTTTGATCCCGGCCTGAAATACGTGCCAATCATTACCACCAATATTTTCCGCAAATCGTTTGGTGGTGATATCGGTATAAGAACCTTGACTCCATCGCGCCAGGGCAGTCTCCCAGTCCTCCAAAGTCCGCTTGTACAACATTAGAGTTAGTGCGTGACTCGTCCCCACCCAAGCCTGGAAACACATGGCCTGCAAGCCCTGCTCTTGGTCTTCGTAGCGAACTATCGCCCGGCCTCCATCGACATTCTCATAAATAGGTTGGTGGACGATTTTGCTGCGAACGTAACTACTGATATTTTTGGGTGGCGTATCGCGCTGCCAAATACCTTTTTCATCTTCATAGATGTCATCGACAATTTTCACTTCGTCGTACCCTGCTGCACTTCTTGTGTATTTGGTTGGCAGTTTCGCGTAATGACAATTACTCGTTACCGGCCAAGCATGGGCCACGCGGTAGCGATCCATAAACTTGAACTTGTACACGTCAAGATTGGTCGTAATACCTGTATCCAACGCACCAGGACGCATATAGGGCTCTTCAAGATTGCGGTACAGGTTATGGCATCCAGCTAGAAGGCCAATAATGACTATTGCTGCGCCAATAAGCGCTTTTTTATGTCGCATCTCGTATCTCATTTCTTGATTACAATAAGGTTTCCATTTCCGTCATAGGGAATGCCACCTTTGTATTGAATCAGATTGCTGTTGTCCTGCACTGCCTTATCGGGCGCATTGGGGGAGAGTATCTGCACCTGCTGGCAACCGGATGCGCCCGTGCCATAGCAACTATGTGCACTGTTGGCAGTGGTTAGTACTTTCCAGAATTCCGACAGGCTTAACACCCCGGGGTTACCAGCGACCCCCACGGGTATCGGATCAGTCTTGAAGTAGCTGAAGGTGATCTTTTTTCTATTGCCCAAGTGAACCTCTGGAGTTTTACTTTGCTGCTCCTTGAGTTGGCTTTCACGCGCTTGGTTACGGCGTTTTTCGGTGGCGTCACGCGCGATGGCGTCGCGTTCGATGTCACTTAAAGTTTGTGCAGGGCTGGTTTGGGTTAATCCGATGAGGAGTAAACCGATAAGGCTCCAAGTGGGGGTAAGTTTTCGAATGAAAAAGGTGGTGCGCATCCCCTCTATGCTACTTATTTAAAACAAAATAATTGTTAAGAATATATTATTTAGTTTTTAACGGTGTAAATGGCCTAAAGCGAGGGTTTGCACTTATTTTTTTTTCGATGCATTTAAGTTAAAAAAAAAGCCCCTTGGTTTCCCACGGGGCTTTTATTCTGTTTTTTTAAATTTACTCTTGTGAGCCTAGCGGTACAGTCCGTAAATCACGTTTGGTCTCTACCAATACGAGTGGGGCTTCGGTTGTAGCAACTGGCGCAGCCCGTTCACGCGGCACATGCGCAGGGGTATGCTCTGATGCAATTGCGGCTTGAACAGCAGCAATCCGTTGCGGATCAGAGTTGACCCATTGCAAGCCAGAGCCTTGGGCCACGGCTTCAAGCGCGCCAGTTGGCAACGCATAGGTCGTTACTTTGGGCATCCCTTGGGGCGCTGCTGAGATGCTTGGCGCTGGTGTTGCCGGTGCCGGTGTCTGTGCTGCAACCACGGGTGCGGTTGCGAGCGATGGGGCGGGGACAATCACTGGAGCACTGGCTACGATTGATTCAGCGGGTGCTGCAGTTGCCGCTTCGGCAGGTTGCGAGAAGTACGAGGCCCGGACCACGATTGGCTCTTGCGATTCTTCGGATTCGAAGCTTGTGCGCTCTGGCATGGTCGAGGCACCCGACGCATTGGGCTCGTTGCGATCACCACGATCTGAGCGCTCTCCACGTTGAGCGCGGTCACGCCCGTAGCGGTCACGTGAGCGGCGTGGTTCGCGAGAATCAGAAGTCTCAGTTGGTGCGGCTGTGTCTCTTGGCTCGTTCCTCGAGTCATCGAGTTGGGCTGGCGGTGGCCCATCGTCCTGGCGAGGCCCGCGATCATTGCGGCGGCTGTTCCCGTTACGTCCGTTGCGACCGCGCTGCTCGCGGGGTTCGCGATCGGAGGAGTTGCCTTCGGGGTTAGCGGAAACGTTGCTCGTATCGCTATTGCGCTCATCGCTGCGATCGCCCGTTTCATTTCGCTCACTCGAGCGACCTTGGCGGCCATTTCGATCACCACGGTCAGTGCGCGGAGAACGTTCTTGGCGAACATTGCCGTCGACACCATCCTGGGACACGTCCACGTTGGCACCCACGGCTTTGCCGTCGGCGTCAAAGCGTTCACGCTGGTTGGGGTTTTGGCGTTCGCCACCTTGACCGCCACGCCCACCGCGCCCGCCGCGGGTATTGCGACCTTCAGGACGACCTTCGGATCGTCCCTCGGGACGGCTCTCAGTTCGCCCTTCGTTGCGAGGACCACGACCTTCGCCATTGCGACCATTGCGGCCTGAGTCACGGCCTGCATCGCGGCCGTTTCGGTTGTTGCGTCCTCTGCTATCGGAAGCGTCTTGCGTTGCTGGTTTTGCCGAGTTGGATTGCGCGCTTGCATCGGAGGCAAACAGCGTTTTAATCCAAGCAAAAAATCCAGTGGGCTCGGTTTTGGCCGTGGCTTGTGCGCGTGAATGAGACGCGCTTGGCTTGGCCGATTCTGGTTTAACCGTGGCAGCCGGCGCTGGCGCATCGGGCAAAACACCTTTGATGATGGGCGTTTGCTTATTGGTCGGTTCTTGCGAACGGCGCGTGAATGACGTCGGATCTTCCATTTCCTCGGCCATTTTGTAACTGGCTTCGATATGGTCCAAACGGGGGTCATCGTGCTTGAGGCGCTCTAATTTGTAATTAGGCGTTTCAAGCGTTTTATTGGGAACCATCAAAACGTTGATGCGCTGCTTCAACTCAATTTTTGCGATTTCAGTGCGTTTTTCGTTCAATAGGAACGAGGCAACCTCGACCGGAACTTGGCACAACACGGAGGCGGTGTTGTCTTTGAGCGACTCTTCTTGGATGATCCGCAAAATTTGCAAAGCGCTGGATTCGGTATCGCGGATATGTCCTGAACCACCACAACGGGGGCAGGGGATCGATGCGCCTTCGCTCAGCGCGGGGCGCAGGCGTTGGCGACTCAT
>CAMDAN010000126.1 GCA_945888535.1 Bordetella parapertussis | reverse complement strand
GCATGGGCCAAGGTTTCCACCAAATCAAATTCCGCATCAAACTCGCCCGGTCCTTGCAACAGGTTGTAATCACTGACTAACTGAATGACCCCGTGGTTCAAACCTTTCAAAGCACCAGCCAAGCCGGTCAGTTCTTGGGCGCTGGCGTTAGCCGCAGGCGTGTCTTTTCCCTCAGAGGTTCGGTGGTTGTCGCTGCGCCCAGTACTTAATCCCAAGGCGCCCGCTTCTAAGGCTTGCTTGAGTAAAACGGCCATAGCGTCAATCTCGGCCGGTGTCGCTGCGGTGTGCGCCAAAGCCCGCTCGCCCATCACATACATGCGCAATGGGTCATGCGGAACCTGTACCAAATAATCCAAGCTACGCGGCGTGGCCGCGAGCGCGTCCATATACTGTGGAAACGTTTCCCAGTTCCAACGAATGCCTTCGTGCAGCGCAGCGCCTGGAATATCTTCCACGCCTTCCATGAGCTTAATCAAGTCATCTTCATGGCCAGGACGCACTGGTGCAAAACCGACGCCGCAGTTCCCCATCACCAAGGTGGTCACGCCGTGGTAAATGCTCGGGGTAAAACAATCGTCCCACGTGGCTTGTCCGTCATAGTGGGTATGGATGTCAATAAATCCGGGAGTGATCCACAGGCCCGTGGCGTCGATCGTTTTTTTAGAAGGCTGCGTGATGGCGCCCACCTCCACAATTTTTCCATCGCGCACGCCCACATCAGCCACATAAGGCTGCGCACCTGTTCCATCAACGACGCATCCGTTTTTAAGCAGCCAGTCGAGCATCTTTTCTTCTCCAAAAATAGGCCAGCCCCATTCCGCTGACGATGTGCCACATGCCCCACAAGCTGGCCAGTGTCACCATGCCAAGGTCACTGTTGAATTGCACCGCAATGATTCCGAGTGCCAAACCCGAATTTTGCATGCCGCCTTCAATCATCACCGCACGGCGGTCGCGCTCACTCACTCCCATCACCTTGCTAGTGATCCAACCAAAAAACAAACCACTGGCGTTGTGTAACACCACCAAAAGTAGCAAAGGCAATAATCCCAAAGTAAGCAACTGACGCTCTTTGATTAAACCGGCCACAATAAAAACCAAGAGCGCGCCCACAGCGAAGTGGCCCAAGGGTTTGCGAATTTTTTGGGTCAGCGTGGGCAACTGGTGGGAGGCTAACAAACCCAAGGCCATGGGAATAGCCAAGAGCATCAGCAAACTCCACCAAATAGCGGAAGGGTCAATCGCCAAGGTTTGTAGCCATGCGGCCGTATCCGGATTGGTCGCCACCATCCAGCTGAAGTTAAAGGGGGTTGCTACCAAAGCAATCACACTGGCCACTGCCGAGACGCTGACCGACAAGGCGGTATTGCCCTTGCCAATGTGCGTCACTACGTTGCTTAAGCTGCCGCCCGGGCAGGCAGCCACCAAAATCATGGCGGTTTCTATGTTCGAGGGCAGGTCTAAGACCAATGTGGCCAACCACGTACCCACTGGAAGCAAAATAAATTGCGGAATCAAGCCGCAGATCACCGCTTTAGGCGTTTGCGCCACCCGCTTAAAGTCTTCAAGACGCAACTCCAAAGCCACAGAAAAAACCATGGTGGCCAAGACCAAACCTAAAACCCATTGTTGTGAACCCATGTCGGTCTCCTTTGCCAAAAGCATAGCTTATGCAATGCCCCGTAAAATCAAGGGTTAACGCGAACCCAAATGACCACCACCTTGCGCCTGCCATGAAGACTTTTCAGCAAATTATCTTGACCCTCCAGTCGTATTGGGATGCGCAGGGATGCGCCCTGCTGCAACCCTATGACATGGAAGTCGGGGCCGGAACGTCACACACGGCCACGTTTTTAAGGGCCATCGGACCTGAGCCTTGGAAGGCGGCGTATGTTCAGCCCAGCCGTCGCCCCAAGGACGGACGCTACGGCGAAAACCCCAACCGCTTGCAGCACTACTACCAATACCAAGTGGTGATGAAACCTGCGCCCAGCAACATCTTGGATTTGTATTTGGGGTCCCTCGAAGCCTTGGGTTTTGATTTGAAAAAAAATGACATTCGCTTTGTCGAAGACGATTGGGAAAACCCCACGTTAGGCGCCTGGGGCTTGGGATGGGAAGTCTGGCTCAATGGCATGGAGGTCACGCAGTTCACCTATTTCCAGCAAGTCGGCGGGATCGACTGCAAACCAGTCACTGGCGAGATCACCTATGGACTCGAGCGCTTGGCCATGTACTTGCAAAGTGTGGACAACGTCTACAACCTGCAATGGACTGACAGCATGACCTATGGCGATGTGTACAAGCAGAACGAAGTGGAGCAATCCACCTACAACTTTGAACACAGCGACACCGACTTTTTATTCACCGCATTTAACGCCCACGAAAAGCAAGCCAAGCATTTAATCAGCGTGCCTTTGGCCTTGCCGGCCTACGAGCAAGTCTTAAAGGCCGCACACAGTTTTAACCTACTCGACGCGCGCGGCGCGATCAGCGTCACCGAGCGCGCAGCCTACATGGGCCGCATTCGCAACCTCGCCCGAGGCGTCGCCCAATGCTATTTTGAAAGCCGCGAGCGACTGGGCTTTCCGATGGCGCCGCGTGAATGGATTGAGCAGATGCCTAAAAAAACCGTGGCTGCCGCAGCCTAAGATCACGAAGGCAGAACACTTTTTATGACGACCCAGAACCTTCTTGTTGAACTTTTTGTTGAAGAGCTACCGCCTAAGGCATTAAGCAAACTTGGTGAAAGCTTTTCACAAGTACTCACAGAGAGCCTTAAGTCTTTAGGCCTTATTCATTCATTCACACTTTCCGACCCCGGCAATCCCGACTTAAAACGACAACATCACGAAGATGTTTCTATTTGTACGGGCTTTGCCTCCCCCCGCCGTTTGGCTGTCCACCTTACCCACGTTTTGGCACAAGCACCCGACAAAGCAGTCTCTCAAAAACTGATGCCGGTGGCAGTCGGTCTTGATGCATCAGGACAAGCCACGCCCGCTTTACTCAAGAAGTTACAGGCCTTGGGCTCAGACGCCAGCGCAGTGGCCAGCCTCAAGCGGGCGATGGACGGCAAAGCCGAAGCGCTCTTTTTTGAAAATACGGTTCGCGGCGTGACGTTGACTGATGGCCTGCAAAAAGCGCTGGATGAGGCGATTGCAAAACTGCCGATCCCCAAAGTGATGAGCTACCAATTAGAGCGGGACTGCGCGCTCCCTGGCTGGACCAGTGTGAGTTTTGTTCGCCCAGCGCATCGCTTGTTGGCCCTGCATGGCGCAAGCGTAGTTCCTATTCACGCGCTTGGCCTCACCGCCGGAAACACCACCCAAGGCCACCGCTTTGAAGCCACCGTGTCACCGGTCACCATCGCCCATGCAGACGACTACGACACAACGTTGCAGCGCGATGGCGCTGTCATTGCCAGTTTTACTGCGCGAAAAGCAGAGATCGATCGCCAGTTGCAAGCTGCAGCCCAAAAAGTCGGCGCCCAAGCGGTTGACGATGACGACTTGCTCAACGAAGTCACCGGTTTGGTAGAGCGGCCCAACGTCTTGGTGTGTCAATTCGAGAAACAATTTCTTGATGTGCCACAAGAATGCCTCATCCTCACGATGAAGGCCAACCAAAAATACTTCTCCCTGCTCGACGCTGCTGGTAAGTTGATGAACCAATTTTTAGTGGTCAGCAACATCACGCCTGCAGATGCATCCGAAGTCATTGGCGGCAATGAGCGCGTGGTGCGCCCGCGCTTGGCCGATGCCAAATTCTTCTATGACCAAGACCGCAAGAAGAGTCTCAAGTTGCGCGTAGACGGCTTAGATAAGGTGGTTTACCACAACAAGTTAGGTTCACAAGGCGATCGCACCGAGCGCGTGCGCGCCATTGCGAAGGACATTGCCGCTCTATTGCCGCAAGCCAAAGAAACCACGTTTGTGGAAGCGGTTGACACTGCTGCGCAACTAGCCAAAACCGATTTACTCACCGATATGGTGGGCGAGTTCCCCGAGCTGCAAGGCATCATGGGCAGCTACTACGCCCGTCACGATGGTTTGAGCGAAGATGTAGCGCAAGCCATCGAAGACCATTACAAACCTCGCTTTGCAGGCGACGAATTGCCACGCAGCACAGTAGGCGTGGTGGTTGCCTTGGCCGACAAGCTGGAGACCTTGGCGGGCATGTTTAGCATCGGGAACCTTCCCACGGGAGATAAAGATCCTTTTGCACTTCGCCGCCACGCCCTAGGTGCCATACGTATGTTGAGACAAGAAAATTGGCCTTTGAGTCTCGATATAGTGATTGATAAAGCGGTGCGTGTATTCACAGATACACCATCTGATCTAAGAGAAAGTTTAGCTACTTTCTTATTTGATCGAATGGCTGGTGGCTTGCGCGAGGAAGGATTTAGCGCCCAAGAAATCGACGCGGTTTTGTCTTTACGTCCACGCCAGCTGAGAGAGATTTTGCCGCGTCTAAAAGCTGTACGGGCTTTTTCTGCATTGCCCGAAAGTCCCGCTTTAGCCGCAGCCAATAAGCGCATCGGAAACATTTTGAAGAAAGCTGGAAACGTGGATGCCCAGGTCAATTCTGAGCTCCTGCAAGAAGGCGCCGAGAAGAACCTTTACGCAGTGATGCAAAAACTTCTTCCAATTTCAAAAGAGCAATTTGATGAAGCCAAATACACCGAAAGCTTGCAAACGCTGGCTGCGCTGCGCGAACCTGTGGATGCATTTTTTGACGATGTCATGGTCAACGCCGACGACCCGGAAGTTCGCCAAAATCGGCAAGGGCTTTTAAAGTGGCTGCATGAAAATATGAATTTTGTCGCCGATCTCTCCCGGCTGGCGAATTAACGCAAACCATTGGAATGCCCATGAAACTTGTCATATTGGACCGCGATGGAACCATCAACGAGGACAGCGCCGACTACATTAAATCTGCGCAGGAATGGCAACCGCTACCCGGCGCGCTCGATGCGATTGCACGCTTGAACCATGCGGGTTGGCACGTGGTAGTGGCGACCAACCAATCGGGACTTGGCCGTGGTTTGTTCGATGTGGCGGCCCTCAATGCGATGCACGCCAAAATGCACTCGATGCTGGCAGCCGTTGGCGGACGGATTGACGCCGTTTTTTACTGCCCGCATGGCCCAGAGGAATCGTGCAATTGCCGCAAACCTGCGCTGGGCTTGTTTGAGCAAATCGCAGAACGCTACGGCATGCCACTCACCGGAATGCCTTCTGCGGGTGATTCGGCGCGGGACTTGATTGCGGCGGTCGCAGTGGGGTGTGAGCCCCACGCCGTTCTTACGGGCAAAGCAGCCCAGTACGCCAATGGCGTTTTGCCATCAAGCTATCCAGACAAAACCATCGTGCACGCCGACCTCAGTGCGTTTGCTGACTTTATTGTCGCGCGTGGTTAAACGAATGCACACTTTCATCTCTTTCCTTCGCTCGGTATTGCACATGCTTTGGATGTTCATCACCGTCATTCCGTGGGCGATTGCGATTTTGGTGGCTTCTATTTTTGTGCGCGGCAACCCGTTGTGGTGGATGGCGTCGCAATGGTTGACGTGGTCGATTGCAGGGGCGCGCGTCATTTTGGGAATTCGGGTGAACGTCACTGGAATGGAAAACCTCCCCCATGGCACCAACCCCGCGATATTGTTGGTCAAGCACCAATCTACTTTCGAGACGTTCTTGATGCCCGCTTTGATGCCCCGGCCCTTGGCGTTTGTGTTTAAGAAGGAACTGCTGCATGTTCCTTTTTTTGGCTGGGCGATGGGGCGTTTGGACATGATTCACATTGACCGCAGCT
>CAMDAN010000125.1 GCA_945888535.1 Bordetella parapertussis | reverse complement strand
AGCCGCCGACAGCATGAGCTTTGAGCAGTATTTACAGCAATACCTTTCTCCTGATCGCTTAGGTACTCCCGCCGCACGATAAAATACCGGATGGCTATTCAATGGTTTCCCGGGCACATGCACCTCACGCGCAAAGCGATTGGGGAGCGCATCAAAGACATCGACGTCGTAATTGAGATGTTGGACGCCCGCTTGCCGGGCTCCAGCGCCAACCCCATGCTGGGTGACATCACCCACGGCAAACCCACCCTCAAAGTTCTCAACAAACAAGACTTGGCAGACCCCGAGCGCACCGCTTTGTGGTTAGACCATTACAACGCGATTGACGGGGTTCGTGCCTTACCGCTAGACGCCAGCATGACGACCCCCGCAAGGGCATTAGTGGCCGCTTGCCACTCTCTCGCGCCCAACCGGGGCGGAATGGCCAAACCCATGCGGGTTTTGATTTGCGGAATCCCTAACGTCGGTAAATCCACGCTGATCAACACCCTTAAAGGCAAGCGCGCTGCCAAGACGGGAGATGAAGCAGGTGTTACGAAGCTTGAACAGCGCATCACCATTGCCGATGACTTTTATCTCTACGATACGCCGGGCCTCTTGTGGCCCCGCATCATCGTAGCAAAAAGCGGCTACAACCTTGCCGCTAGCGGCGCGATTGGCCGCAATGCGTTTAACGAAGAAGAGGTCGCGCTAGAACTGCTCGACTATCTGCGCCAAAACTACCCCAAGGCTTTAGAAGAGCGCTACAAAATTGAAAACGCTACGGCGCTCAGCGATGAAGAAATTTTAGAAGCCATAGGCCGCAAGCGCGGAGCATTGCTTTCTGGCGGGCGTATCAATCTGCAAAAAACCGCTGAGATCGCCATCTATGATTTTCGCCAATCCAGCCTAGGCCGTTTAACGCTAGAAACTCCAGAGGAATTCGCGCAATGGTTGGTGCTGGGGCAAAAACTCGATGCCGAGCGACAGTTAAAGAAAGACGCCATCGAACTTGACCGGCTGATTCGATTCAAAAAAATTCCCCGTCCCAGCCGCACGGAGCAGCCCAAAGACGAGGAAGACTTTTCCGATTAAGGCTTGGTTGCAGCCGCTTTGCGGTCTGCGGTGATTCGCTGAGAGCTCTCACGCTCCCCAAGCATCTTGATATAGGGCTTGTAGTCAATCCCCGCCGCAAGCAACAAGTCTTCACCTAAAACACCGCGGGTGGCCATGCCGATCAACGGCAGATTACTAAACGCGACGCAATCGGCCAACGTGAAGGTATCTCCAGCAATAAACGGTGAAAATTTCACCAAACGCTTAAAAGCCTCGATATTGCGAACCATCTGCTTCTTGACCGTGGCTTTCAATTCGTCGCTCACCATACCGCCAAAAAAAGCCTGACCATAGAGCTCACGCGCAACCAACTCGAGGTGTAGGTTGATAAAGGTAATCATCTCGCGAACCTTGGCCGCCTCAAACGCATCTTTGGGAAGCAAGGGATGGGCTGGGTATTGGTCTTCAAGGTAATCCAAAATCACCGCGCTTTCACACAAAGCGCCTTGCGCTGTTTTGATGAATGGAACCTTTCCTAAAGGCGAAGCACTTAAGACGGCTTCGTCTTTGCTACGGGTAAGAACATGCTCCTCGGTAAAGGCAACGCCTTTTTCAAGCAAGGCGTGTTTGACGATGTTGTAGTAGTTGGAGATGGCAAAGCCGCACAGTGTGATCATTTTTTGGGTTCCGATGGAGTAGAAATTAAGGTTGCGGTTGGGGGTGGCTAACTATTTGGTTGTGCTGGTAGCGGCCAAATAGGCTTTCTTTAAGTCCCGGTACTCTTCGCAGGAAAACGTACAAATTTTATCGAGGGCATCTAAATGTATCTTAGCGTTCGCGAGTTGTGACATTTGGATATACGCAATGCCGATGTATTCATGGGCGCCGCGGTGTTTCGGATCGATCTCTAAAGCCCTTTTATAGGCTACGAGAGACTCATCGTAGCGTTTAATGTTGCGGTAGCTGTAGCCCAATAAATTGAAACCATCCGCGTCGTTTGCGGTGTTTTTTGTATAAGGCTCAAGAACGACGATGGCTGCAGGCCAGTCTTTTTTTGCAATACTTTCCCTGGCTTTTTTTAACTCTTTATTCTCAACTGCAGCCACAGGCGCTGGACCGGAATCGGCGGCTAGTGATGCAACGGTGGGATTGAAAAATACAAAAAAAAGAAGTGCCAATTTATACATAAAGAAAGCTTTCAAAAAGATTATTTAAAGTGCTGAGCTATCTGGTTTATAGCAGGTTACCAAAATCCAAGCTTGATAAAGGGACGAACGGATTAAAGAAAAACGGAGACCTGGAAAGCCCGCTCTACGAACCAACCGAGTGCCAGGAAAAGAGCGATCCATGAGCCACCGCGAAAAACAACTACGTGATAAAACTTGCTCTCGCGAAGGAGAAATGCCAGTGGTAAAAAAACACCCACAATCACCAGCTGCCCAAGCTCAACGCCGACATTAAATCCAACTAAGCTCAGCGCCAAGGATTGCGTTGGAAGTCCAAGCGCGGTTAACACACTGGCAAAGCCAAAGCCGTGAATCAGGCCAAATAGAAAAGCAGTTTGCCAGCGGCCTTCAAAAGAGCCAGTTAAGTTTTTTGCCGCTACGAATATCACTGATCCTGCGATCGCTGATTCCACCCAACGGCTTGGCAGTTCCAAAATTTCCAGCGCAGCTAATGAAAGCGTAATAGAGTGGGCTAGAGTGAAAGCGCTGACGATCCCTAAAACGCCCATGGCCACGCGTTTGAGATCAGACACGTGGTTTGTTTTACTTGACCCTTGGACCAACACGGCTGGCAGGAGCAGGCACAGTAAAAACAAAATATGATCGAATCCGATCCATATATGCCAAATGCCTTCAGTGATGTATTGCAGAAACTGCACGCCAGAGGACGCAAGGGCAGTGAATTGTTGAGATGCGTTTTGTGGTCCTAACACCGCACTGTGTTTGGTGCCATCAAGATCGAGATTGAGCAAACCTCGGTGCTGCGTGTCTATGTCAAATAGAAGGCTGTATTGGATTGAAAATGGCCCTTCAGCAGCCGGACACTTTCCATCGAAATACAAGACCGCGTAATTTCCATCGGTATGTTCATCAACTTGTAAACCCGTAGGTTGCAAAGCGCAGACGCCGCCTCGGCTCACGTTGAGCCGACTGTTCGCCCAAGCTTGTAACTCCAGTTGCTTTTTTTGAAGTTCGCCCCAGCTTATTTGGTCGTCGCTGTTTTCATCCAGCCCGATCGCAAATTGAATGTCTGGCAAAAAGATATCCCACTGCGCGGCTACTGTGTCCCCCGAGACTTTCAGCTTGAGGTAGCTGTCACTGGACTTGTGGGCCAGCACAGGTCCAACGAGAACACTGCAAAGTCCGAGTCCAAGAAAAATCGCTCGGATGGCGCCCGCCAACCGCATCCATTGCACCCACCAATTTCTCATTTGTCAGCCTCTTTGGGAAACGACAAAAGGCCTGTTTGCGGATGGATATGAAAGCCTTCAAAGCCACTCTCTTTAAGCCATTTCTTCACTGGGCTTGTGCTATCCGGCATATTTGCTGCTTGCGCAGCCTCCAATAAAATTCTGGCATCTCTGGGTTCTTTCTGAACCGCATAGTTTGCTTGCGCTAGTTTGAGTGCGCTGCTTGGGTCTTTCGCTAAATACAACTGAAATCTAGCCTCCTCGGCTAAGTGGGTGCTGTCGCCCCGAAAGCGCGTCGCGTTAAATCGTTCCTCTAGTTTTTTACTGATCGCCTGGGTTTCAGGAGCTGCCAATTGTTGGTAGGCTAAAGCAAGCCGTAGCAGCAAGGGGTCTGATGCTTGCATGGGCAGGAGAAGTTGAATGACTTCCTTCGGCCGCTTTTGATCTAATAAGTAATCACTCCAAGCGGCTAAAAGGTACGCGTCTTTTAAACCTAAGCCCAATGCGTTGCGATAGTTTTTTTCAGCCAAGGCAAGATTCCCTTGCCAATGCGCAACTTCAGCTAAGCGCGTGAATAACCAAAGCCGATTGCTTGGGTTAGTGGAGTTAGCTAGGCCACGTTCTAGTTCCCGATAACCCATTACAAGATTGCCGTTGTAGGCGAGCGCAAGGCCCAAGCAGCCCGCTTGCAAGGTGTTGGCTTGAAGCTTTCCCAACGCAGCGCACTCAATCTTTGCCTTTGCATAATCCGCCTGGACTAAAAATATCGCGGCCCTCCACGCATGGGCTTCTGTTAGATCGGGTTTCGCAGCCAAGGCCAGACCGAAATCTTCAATGGCTTGAGGGAACGCATGCCGGTACTGGCGCAAAAGCCCCCGAACGAAGAGTAACTCCGGCGGAAGTTCATTCGGATAGCGCATCACAAGCGCCTCGGCATAACCGACATAGCGCGGATCGCCAATCTCTAAAGCGATATCAAAATACAGCTGCGCTAGGTCAGAAATGGTTTGTATATCTGTTGGCGACTGGCGCAGAATCGACTGGTATTGCCGAATTTGGCGGGCTTGGGGGTCATTGGCTTTGACGGGAAGTTGTGTCAGAACCTCCGAGGAAAGCGCAGGAGTTCGGGGAGCAGCCCCACATCCAAAGGAGGTAAAAAAAATCAATACCCCCAAGCTAGCTGAGGTTATGAATGAGAAATTCGTACTCAAGCCAAGCTTTTTAATAATGCGCTCGCTACCCAGCATAGTCTCTCAATCATTTATTTAAAGGTACAGCATATGACGAAAGTAATTTCCCTGTTTTTGGCATCGATGTTGATCGCTTCTTCTGCTATGGCAGCCTCTCACGGCGGCGCAATGAAAGAAGAAGACAAGAAGAAAATGGAAGAATGCAAAAAAGCGGATCCAGCCAAAATGGATGCCAAGATGAAGGCAGACTGTGAAAAATTAAAAGCGATGAAGTAAATCGTTTTAAAGCGGCGCAAGAACTTTGATTCTTGCGCCGCTTTTTCTTTGTAGGGTAGGAATATTCCGCTACAAAAATCTGGCTTTAGGTTGTAGCGAGTTAATGCGTAATGAACTCGTAACTCACATCTTCGCTCTCCACCATATCCAAAATGGTGTCAAGCTCTTCATCGCTATCGGTCGTGCTCCAGTTCTCTTCTGGATCGGTTGCAAACAGCGGCTCAATAGCAATATCTAAAAACTGGTTGTCAGGCATCTTTATCACTTGCCCGCCCTCGGAGGTCTCGAAAAGCTCCCACTCGTCGGGAACCGACATTTCCAGCGTAATGGTGACGATGAGTTTTTTCATGGGGAAGTCCTTGTTGAGTAAACAGGCAGAGCGTAACCCAAACTACGTGACAAGCGCTAACCAAGTCAACCCGCCCCAAGCGGCTAGGTACAAACCGGTAAAGGCGCTAAAACCGGCAACTGCATTCGCGCCTAAAAAGCGTTCGGCTAATAGACCTGCCAGCGGGATGAACTGCTGGGCGTGAACGCCTAAAAAGTGCGCAGGGCGCAGGTCGTTTTTCCAATGCCACCCCACCAACGGTAAACCAACGCCGCTCGGCGGTTGGTGGCCGCCTAACTGAAAGCCGCTTACGGTTGCCAAAACAAAAGTCAAACCCAAGCCCAACAAAACGCCAAGCGTGGTAGCAGAGAGTTTGGTATCCCCCAAGTCAGACCAGATCAACCAAGCCAACCACGCTTGTGAAGCCGTTAAACCGACTGCCATCACACCCATCAGCGCGAACATAAAAATATGTAAGGCATCGTTCGTGTTGTAGTGGGAAGGCTCCCCTCGGGCGGCTTGCAAGCTGATGTAGGCCACTTCAAAAAAGGACGTGACGATGATTAAACCCGCCACACCTTTAAACGCCTCACTGGCGCCTACTGTTGTGTTGATCAGGGTGGTGAGCCAGAC
>CAMDAN010000124.1 GCA_945888535.1 Bordetella parapertussis | reverse complement strand
CGCGACGGCTTGTTTACCGCAGTCAAAGGGTTTATTGAGTTGCATTCTTTGCTGCCTAAAGGCGTCAAGCTGATGCCTGAAGACGTCTTTGCCCGCGCCAACTATGTGCTTTCGGCCAAGGTGTTGGACCCCCAGTTTCAAGGACAAATCAAAGAGCGCTTAAATTCGCGCGATGCGGTCCGTTTGGTGTCCAGTTTTGTTCGCCCCGCTTTGGAACTTTGGCTCAATGAACACGTGGAGTATGGAAAAAAATTGGCCGAGTTGGCTATCAAAGCTGCGCAAACCCGACAGCGGGCCGGACAAAAAGTAGAAAAACGCAAGAGCTCTGGCGTGGCCGTTTTACCCGGGAAACTCACCGATTGCGAAAGCAAAGATTTAGCCTACAACGAAGTCTTTTTGGTCGAGGGAGATTCTGCGGGCGGCAGCGCCAAGATGGGGCGCGACAAAGAAAACCAGGCGATTCTTCCTTTGCGTGGCAAGGTTTTGAATACGTGGGAAGTGGACCGCGACCGCTTGTTTGCCAATACCGAAATTCACGATATTTCGGTGGCCATCGGGGTCGACCCGCATGGCCACAACGACACGCCGGATATGAGCGGCCTGCGTTATGGCAAGGTATGTATATTGAGTGACGCGGATGTCGACGGCTCCCACATTCAGGTTCTGTTGCTCACACTCTTTTTCCGCCACTTCCCCAAACTCATTGAATCGGGGAATCTGTACGTTGCTCGCCCTCCCTTATTTAGGGTTGATGCGCCGGCGCGGGGTAAAAAGCCTGCATCCAAAGCCTACGCCTTAGACGAAGGCGAGTTGGGCGCTATTTTGGACAAGCTGCGCAAAGAAGGTGTGCGTGAAGGCGCTTGGAACATCAGCCGCTTTAAAGGCTTGGGCGAGATGAATGCCGAGCAGCTGTGGGACACCACCTTGAACCCCGACACCCGGCGCTTGTTGCCTGTGGCTTTGGGTGCCATTGATTTTGCGCAGACCGAAGCCTTAATCACCAAACTCATGGGCAAAGGAGAAGCTGCAGCACGGCGTGAGTTGATGGAGTTGCATGGCGACTCGGTAGATATTGATGTTTAAATTCAGACCTATCCCATGACCGACCAAACTATTATCGATTTCGCCTCCAATACCGAGGCCGATGACCAGCTCAATTTGGCGACCTACGCGCAGCGTGCCTACCTAGAGTACGCCTTAAGCGTGGTGAAGGGCCGTGCCTTGCCGGATGTGTGCGACGGTCAAAAACCCGTGCAGCGCCGCATTTTGTATTCCATGTCGCGTATGGGGCTGGGCTTTGGCGGAGCCAATGGCAACACTGGCGCTAAGCCGGTAAAGAGTGCTCGCGTCGTGGGCGATGTCTTGGGTCGCTTTCATCCCCATGGCGACCAAGCCGCGTATGAAGCGCTGGTGCGCATGGCGCAAGACTTTTCGCAGCGCTACCCTTTGATTGACGGACAAGGTAATTTTGGTTCGCGCGATGGCGATGGCGCTGCGGCTATGCGTTACACCGAAGCCCGCTTGGCAAAAATCACCAGCCTGTTGCTCGATGAGATTGACCAAGGCACGGTCGACTTCACCCCAAACTATGACGGCTCGACCGAAGAGCCCCGGCAACTGCCTGCGCGTTTGCCTTTTGCCTTACTCAATGGGGCCAGTGGCATTGCCGTGGGTTTAGCGACCGAAATCCCCAGTCACAACCTGCGTGAAATTGCAGACGCCTGCGTCGCCTTGATTAAAACGCCAGCCCTGTCTGAAGCGGATTTGTATGCATTAGTTCCTGGCCCCGACTACCCCGGCGGCGGGCAAATCATCAGCAGCAGCACGGATATTGCCGACGCCTACCGAACCGGGCGTGGTTCGCTCAAGGTACGAGCGCGTTGGAAAATTGAAGATCTTGCGCGGGGCCAATGGCAGTTGGTGGTGACCGAATTGCCTCCGGGCGTTAGCTCTCAACGCGTCATGGAAGAAATTGAAGAGATCACCAACCCCAAAGTCAAGGCGGGCAAAAAAGCGCTTTCGCAAGACCAAACCCAGCTCAAGGGCAGTATCTTGGCGGTGCTCGATGTGGTGCGAGACGAGTCAAGCAAAGATGCGGCGGTGCGTTTGGTGTTTGAGCCCAAAACCAGCCGAACGCAACAAGCCGAATTGATCACGGCCTTGTTGGCGCACACCAGCCTCGAAACCTCCAGCCCGATTAACCTCACGATGGTGGGACTTGACGGGCGGCCGACCCAAAAGTCTTTCCGGCAAATGTTGACCGAGTGGATCGCGTTTCGCCAAAGCACCATTGAAAAACGTTCGCGCTTTCGATTGGGCAAAGTGTTAGACCGCACGCATATTTTGGAAGGCCGTCAAACGGTTTTACTAAATATTGACGAAGTCATCGCCATCATCCGTCAATCAGACGAGCCCCGCGCCGCGTTGATGGAGCGTTTCAAACTCTCCGAGCGCCAAGCCGACGACATCTTAGAAATCCGACTGCGCCAACTCGCCCGCCTTGAAGCCATCAAAATTGAACAAGAGTTGGACGAGTTGCGTGACGAGCAAAAGAAACTCGAAGAAATACTTGGCAGTCCCGCAGCCTTGCGCCGCTTGATGGTCAAAGAAATTGAGGCCGATGCCAAGACCTTTGCGGACGCACGGCGCACGCTGATTCAAGCGGAGAAAAAAGCCGTCGCGGAAGTCAAAATTGTGGATGAACCCGTTACCGTTGTGGTCAGCGACAAAGGCTGGGTTCGCGCCCGTTCGGGCCACGGGCATGACGCTTCCAGCTTTGCTTTTAAAGCCGGTGACACTTTGTATGGAACCTTTGAATGCCGAAGCGTTGATACCTTGTTGGCATTTGGCTCCAACGGTCGGGTGTACTCGGTGGCCGTTTCCTTGCTCCCCGGCGGTCGCGGCGATGGGCAACCGGTCACCACCCTGATTGAGCTTGAAGCCGGTACCCAACTGCTCTACTACTTCGCCGGCCAGGCCAACGCTAAGTTGCTACTCAGCAGTAGCGGGGGCTATGGATTCATGGCGTCAGTAGACAACATGGTGTCTCGCCAAAAAGCGGGCAAAGCTTTTGTCAGCTGCAATGCGGGTGAAGCGCTTTGCGCACCCTCTTTGGTCTCTGGCGCTAGCTTGCCAGCGGCAAGCTACACCGCCGTACCCGAGGCAGGAAGTACCGGGCGTGCAGATCTTGCAGCAGCAACCCACATCGCTTGTGCCTCCGTATTGGGGCGCATCCTCACGTTTGAGATTTCAGAACTCAAGACCATGGAAAAAGGCGGGCGCGGCTTAATGTTGATTGACCTAGAAGCCAAAGACACCTTGGCAGGTGCGGCGGCCTACACTCGCAGCGTCCGCATTGAAGGGGTAGGCCGAGGCGGCAAAGCCCGTGATGAAACCTTAGAAATACGTAGCCTGAACAACGCCCGCGCAGCGCGAGCACGCAAAGGCAAAGCGGCCGATCTTGGCTTTAAACCGTCCAAAATTTCTCGAATGGAATAAGCCCATTCGGCAACCATTGACATGCAAAAAAAAATCGTAATCGTCGGCGGCGGAATTGGTGGCTTGTCTACCGCTTTGGCATGTGGCTATCGGGACCTGCCGGTTCAGTTGATTGAGAGAAACAAAGTTTTCTCAGAAGTCGGCGCTGGCATCCAAATCAGCCCCAACATTGTTCGCCTTTTAGAAGGCTGGGGCCTTAAAGAGGGGCTCGATGCCTTGGCTTGCTTTCCCTCGCAGTTGGAAATTCGAAGTGCGCTTAATGCAGACCTTCTTGGGCGTTTGCCTTTGGGCGAGCGGGCGGTGAAACGCTATGGCGCACGCTACGCCACGATTGCGCGGTCCGACTTGCATGGCCTGCTGCTTAAAGCGGTAAATGCGCAAGGTTCTACGCAGCTGATTGTGGGCAATGCGGTGGAGTTTGTCAGCCAAGATGCCAGCGCCGTCACGGTAACCACGGCCGATGGCCAAAACCGCCGCGCCAATGTATTGATTGGTGCCGATGGGCTGTGGAGCCAGGTGAGAGACTTTGTTCGCTTAGACGCCCAGCCGCAATTTTCTGGCTACGTGGCCTACCGCGCCATGGTGGTTCAGGCGGATTTGCCTGAGACTTTGCGCAGCCAAGTGATCACCGCTTGGCTCGGCCCTGATTTCCATGCGGTTCAGTACCCAGTTCACCACGGCGAACTGCTCAATGTGGTGATTATTGTGAAGGCCAAGGCGCCTGCGGAGCTGGACCAATGGAATCAAACTGCCGAAGTGCAAGAACTGCAAGCGCACTTGTCTAACGCGGCTGCTCCTTTGCAAGAATTAGTGAGTGCTATTTCAAAATGGAACTTATGGCCTTTGTGTGGTTTGCCCAAGGTACGTAGCGCCCAAGAGTTGGCGTTCGGACGCATCGCCTTGCTGGGCGACGCCGCCCACCCCATGCTTCCCTTTCTTGCCCAAGGCGCAGGCATGGCGATTGAAGATGCTTTTGCCATGGCTGACGTTTTGCAACAGTCCAGCCACGACGATGCAGATGCCCTAGAGCGTTTTGCCCGGCGCCGCTGGAAGCGCAACGCCCGGGTTCAAGCCCGCGCGGTACGCAACGGAGAGATTTTTCATGCCACCGGCCTCAGGCGCTGGGGCCGCGATACCGCCATGAAACTTTTTGGGGCACGCATGATCGATGTGCCTTGGTTGTACCGGGGGCGTTAGGCGAAGTCGTTAAAAAGCGTTGGCTGGTGCTGGTTGAACTTGCATGGGGCTGGACTTGAACCGCTCTTCGGCCTGGTTCACGTCATACGCGCTTTGCTCTGCAAGCCAAAGCTGGGCCTCGCCTCCGCGTTCAACGCCCAACCATGCTTCAATGCGCAGGGCCATATCAGGAGATATTGCGGCACGCCCATTGAGCAAGCGGGACAGGGCTACGCGAGAAACACCAAGCTGATTGGCGGCTGCTGTCACACTGAGGCCTAGCGCTGGCAGCACGTCATCGCGTAACGTCAAGCCGGGATGGGGTGGGTTAAACATACGTGCCATGGTGAATCTCCTAGTGATAGTCCTGATAGTCAACCAACACAGCGTCGGCGCCATCAAAAGTGAATGTCATCCTCCAGTTACCGTTGACCGAAATCGACCAATGGTTTTGCAAGTTTCCTTGTAAAGCATGCAAACCCCAACCAGGCAAGTTCATATCGCTGTCGCAGGCGGCAACGTTAAGTCTTGCTAGTTGCCGCGCCAACTTGGTTGCATGAGCCACTTGGATACCAGCCTTTGAGCCATTCTCAAAAAATAGCTTAAGTCCCTTGTGTCGAAATGACTTGATCATGGCTAATTGTATCGCATAACGATACGAAATGCAAAGTACTGTTGCCTTCACTTTCCAGTGTTGTGAAGAGCGATTGGAAATTTTTTGGAATGCCAACCTAGAATATTGACTTTAACGTGATTCACGAAACTTTGTTATGCAAATTGCTTCAAAACACCTTGATGACATGGATTGGAAAGGTTGGGAAAACGACCAAGTGGCGATCCGAGGAAAGGCGCAGTGGAAAGAAATCCTCGGCAGTGCTACTGGGTGTCAAAACGACATGACGATGGGCGTGGTTCGCCTCAAAAAGGGTGAGTCGCTTGAACCGCATCAGCATTCACAGCCTGAAACTTATTTCACTCTTACAGGCCGGGGGACAGTCACCATTAATGATGAAGTATTTGACGTCGATCCGGGAAGAATGTTGTTTATTCCTGGCAACGCTAGGCATCAGATCAACAACGTGAATGACGAGGATCTGCTGATCCTTTATGCCTTTGCGATCAGTGATTTCAGCAAGGTTCAGTATCACTTTTAAAACTTGGGTAGTCCATTGCCAATTTGGCGGAAGCTGTGTCCTTTTCCGTATAACTTTTCATCGTATCACCAAGTATCGTCACTGCATTATTTTG
>CAMDAN010000123.1 GCA_945888535.1 Bordetella parapertussis | reverse complement strand
CGGGTCTTCTAAATAGCCATCGTCGTTGAGCGACTCAATTAAAAACCGCAATGCAGCGCTGTCGGTATCGCTAAGGCGCAAGCGCAAGGCTTGACGATGCAAAAACGCTTGGAGCGATTCTTGGACTCGCGCCAACTCGGTGGCGTCTTTGTCTTCGTCATCACCTAAGTTGTTGGCTTTTGCTTTGGCCTCACCGCCCCATTCGCCATCGTCGGGCGCAGTCTCCGTGGTGCCGTCGCCTTCCCAGTTGACGCTGTCATCGCCACCGATCTCTGCGCTTAAGGGTGTGATTTCTTGGTCTTTGTTGCCGTCGGTGGACGTTGTACTGGCGTAATCGGTTACCGAGGAGGGCGCAAACTCTGACAGGCGGTCGCCTTCGCTGACTTGCGCATCGGCTTGCTCAAGCCCATATTGCTCTCGTTCAGCAGCTTCGTGGTCCACTTCTAAAAACGGATTAGCCTCGAGCATTTGCTCGATTTCTTGGCTGAGTTCTAAGGTGGAGAGCTGCAACAAACGGATGGATTGCTGCAGCTGTGGCGTTAAAGCCAGATGCTGGGATACCCGTAGGGACAGGCCTTGTTTCATGCCTACATCTTGAAGTTTTCGCCGAGATACACACGCCGCACCTCGGCGTTGTTGACGATCTCAAGCGGGCTACCCTGCGCAAGAACATGCCCATCGTTGATGATGTAAGCATGGTCACAAATGCCTAAGGTTTCGCGCACGTTGTGATCGGTAATTAAAACGCCGATGTTGCGGCTTTTAAGAAAGTTGATGATCCGCTGAATCTCGATCACCGCAATTGGATCAATACCCGCAAAGGGCTCGTCCAACAAAATAAAGCGCGGCCGGGTTGCCAAAGCGCGGGCAATTTCAACCCGCCGGCGCTCGCCGCCAGATAAAGCCAAGGCCGGGGACATGCGTAGGTGTTCAACCCGCAGGTCTTCTAACAGGCCAGTTAGGCGAGTTTCAATTTCTTGGGACTGTAGGGGTTTGCCATCGTCGTCGCGCTGTAACTCCAGCACCGCGCGAACGTTGTCTTCTATGTTGAGTTTACGAAAGATCGACATCTCTTGGGGCAAATACCCCAGGCCCAACCGTGCACGGCGGTGAATGGGCATGTGCTCAATGCTCTGGCCATCAATTGTGATTTCACCAGCACTAGCGCGCACCAAGCCCACAATCATGTAAAAAGAAGTTGTCTTTCCCGCGCCGTTGGGTCCGAGCAAACCCACGACTTCACCGGTTTTGACAGCCAGCGAAACGTCTTTCACGACTTGGCGTTTGCCGTACGACTTTTGCAGGTGCAGCGCCTCTAAGCGTCCTATGGCGGTGGGTACTTCAGTTGTTGGGACTTCAAGCGAATCGTGCGCTGCATTCGCCTGAGACACCTCGGGTGCCAGCGGGGTCAGGTTGTCACCATGCCTCACTGCGGCTTACTTTCAAGTTGCGGCGTGAGGCGCAAAGACTGACCGCCCGTTGCTGCGGGCACAGGGGTGGTTTTATCGGGCTTGGGCGTCAGCATGGCGCGTACCCGGCCTTTGGGTGCGCCGGCTTTTGAGCCGTCGGTTCCAACGACGAAGAATTTATCGGTCAGGTTTTCGTAAAGAATGTTGGCGCCAGTGACCTCATCAGCCAAGGTGGCGCCCCGCAAGCGACGCATCCGCGCGTTCGTGACAAAGCGCACCGTATCGGCTTTGCCGTCATAAATGATGGTGTCGCCTTCGCCTTCAATAAACTCTTCGATGGCTTCACGTTTCTGCCGAAAAAAAGCGGGGTCTTTGGCGCTGCCGGTGACGAGCCCGTATTGGTAGCCTTCGGGGTCTTCGCGCACATCAATTTGTGCGCCGCGAATCACAATCGTGCCCTTGGTCATTAACACGCGACCAGTAAAAACGGTGACCTGTTGAAGGTCGTCGTAGCGCATGGCATCGGACTCCACATTCAAAGGCTTGTTGCGGTCGGCTTTTTCGCCCCATGCGGGTCCTACCAGGCTGGCACAGGCCAAGCCAAAAAGCAGGGCATTCAGGAGTTTTTTCATAAGGGCACGAAACTTGCGGTGAGCATATCGCTGCGATTGTAGCGAGGGCTTTTTACCCTCGGGGCCCTTTGCGCGAAGAATTTACCCTTTAGCGCGAATTGCGGTGGTTAATGCCTCAACCACCTGAAGCGCACGCTCCATGCTTTTGGCCATGCTGCCATCGGTATAAAACCGTCCGGCAACGCCAAGGGCGGGGACGCCTTCGACTTTGTAGGCGTTTTGGAGCTGAGAGGCGCGTTGCGCTTTGGTGACCACACCGAAGCCGTTGTACTGCGCCAAAAACTTGGCCTGATCAACGCCGTTTTTCCCGACCCACTCCACAATGGCTTCGCCGCTGGCGAGTTTGAGTTTTTCCACATGAATAGCTTCAAAAACTTTGGCGTGTAATTTATTGAGCAAGCCCATGGCTTCAAGCGTGTAGTACAGGCGCTGCTGGGGTACAAAGGTGTCGTTGAAAGCGATAGGAACGCGTCTAAATGCAACGTCTTTGGGAAGTTTTTTGACCCATTGGTTGAGCGTGGGTTCAAAAGAGTTGCAATGGGGGCAGCTGTACCAAAAGAACTCCACCACTTCTATTTTTCCAGCCGGAGCTTCAACGCTCGCGCGGGTTTCTAAGACTTGGTAGTCGGTTCCCGCAACTGGGCCCTTAAGTTGAGCGTTGGCCAGGCTTGGGACGATGGCAGTAGCTGCCACCGCAGCGGCAGCCTGAGAGAAAGAACGGCGGAGAAGAGTCATGTGTGCTCCAAAGAAAGCGTGTGGGTTCAAAATTTAGCGTTGGACTTTGACCAAAGCCGTTTCAATTCCGAGTTTGTCCATTTTGTCTTTTGCGGTTTCAGCGTCTTCCAATTTGTCAAATGGCCCCACTCGGGCGCGGTACACCGGACGGCCAGAGAGTTCGCGCTCAGTGATTTTGGCGTCCACACCTTTTAAAGCGAGTTTTGCGCGGTGGCGTTCGGCGTCGTCAGGCGTTCTAAAAGCCCCCACTTGCACGTAAAAAGTAATTTGAGGGGCTTCTGGCGCGGCGGTCTTGGCTTTTGCTAATGCGCCGATAGGGTCTGCGCTTGCGGCAGCTTTAGATTCTGGGGTGGGGGCGGCTGCGGGTTTGGTATCTGGCCGGGTCTCAGCGGGAACCGGTGCAGGCGCTTTGGGGGCAGGTTCAGCGGCGTTGGTAGGCTCTGGCTCGGCAGGCGTTTTTGCTGCGGGTTTGTTGGCAATCAGCGCGTTGGGATCCCAGTCTTTGTTTTTCTTGGTTTCCGATTCATTTTGGTCCGCGCTGCGGGTTTGGCCTTTGCTTAAAAAAGGCAAGGGAACTTTGGTGACGTACACCGCCACGCCCAAGGCAACGGCCAAGCCGGTAACCAAGCCCAAAATAAATCCCAAAATCGTGCCGCCGTGTTGTTTGTGCATCGTTTTATTCCCTAGTTACATTTTTTGCGGAGCGCTTACGCCCAATACCGCAAGTCCATTGTGCAACACCTGTGCCGTTGCCGCTACCAAGGCAAGTCTGGCTAACTTGACCGCTTCGTCATCGACCAATATGCGCTCGGCGTCGTAGTAGCTGTGGTAACTAGCGGCGAGTTCACGCAAATAGAAGGTGACATCGTGGGGCGCGAAGTCAAGAGCTGCAGCGCTCAGCATGTCGGGGTACTTGGCCAAAAGCAACATCAGCGCTTGCGCTTGTGGGCTTTGGAGTGGGCTTAAATCGACCGCTTCCAATTGGCTTTTCTCTCCGCCCCAGGCGCTCAAAACGGAGCAAATCCGAGCGTGTGCGTATTGAACGTAGTACACCGGGTTGTCGTTGTTTTTAGCAACCGCCAAGTCCACATCAAAGGTGTATTCGGTATCGGGTTTGCGGCTGAGCAAAAAGAATCGCACCGCGTCGGCACTGGTCCATTCGATCAAGTCGCGCAGCGTGACGTAACTACCTGCACGCTTAGAAATTTTGACTTCTTGGCCACCGCGTACCACCCGCACCATGGTGTGCAAAACGTAGTCGGGATAGCCCACGGGGATGCCAACGCCAGCGGCTTGAAGGCCTGCGCGAACGCGGGCGATGGTGCCATGGTGGTCGGTGCCTTGGATGTTGACGACCTTCGTAAAGCCACGCTCCCATTTGGCAATGTGGTACGCCACGTCAGGAACAAAGTAAGTAAAGGTCCCGTCGCCTTTTTTCATGACACGGTCTTTGTCGTCGCCGTATTCGGTCGTCTTGAGCCACAACGCACCGTCTTGTTCGTAGGTTTTTCCTGCATCTTGGAGTTTTTTTACCGTGGCTTCTACGCGCCCACTGGTGTACAAACTGCTCTCTAAGTAGTAGTTGTCAAACGCAACTGAGAATGCTTTTAAATCCAAATCTTGTTCATGGCGCAAATACGCCACCGCAAATTGGCGAATGCTATCAAGATCAGCGACATCGCCGCTGGCTGTGAAGCTGCGGTCGTCGGATTGGACGGTTTTTTTCGCTAAAAAATCGGTAGCGATGTCTGCAATGTATTCGCCGTTATAAAAAGCTTTACTCGCGGGGTTTTCTGGGTCTACCGGCCAACAGTCGTCGCCCGGTTTGAATCCTTTGGCGCGCAACTGGGTGCTGCTGGCCAAGGTAGAAATTTGCACGCCCGCGTCGTTGTAATAAAACTCGCGGTAGACATTAAAGCCTTGGGTCGCAAACAAATTACAAATGGCGTCACCTAAAGCGGCTTGGCGGCCGTGGCCAACGTGTAAGGGGCCGGTGGGGTTGGCTGATACGAACTCCACCAACAAGCGTTGGCCGTTTTCTTTTTGGTAGCCAAAACATTCCTTAGTCGCTAAAACTTCGCGAACGATTTGTTGTTTGGCGGCGGGCTTGAGTCGAATGTTGATAAAGCCGGGGCCTGCAATCTCAATGTCTTGAACCCACTGCTGATACACCGGCGCGGCCAACAGCGCCTCGCGCAATTGTTCTCCGAGTTGGCGGGGGTTGAGCTTGAGGGGCTTGGCCAACTGCATCGCCGCCGTAATCGCAAAGTCACCATGGGCAGCAACCTTGGGAGATTCAAAGGCGGCCTTGGAGCCAGCGCCTAGCGATAGTTGTTCTAAGGCCGTGGCTAAGGCTTCGAGAAGTTCGGTTTTGACAGAGAGCATGGCGCCGATTTTACGGCGCAACCAGCCTCCAAAGGCTTGACGCCCTGGGGCTGCGCTAAAGTTGCGACTTCTTGGCCCAAGCGCCAATTCACTTTAGTTCCCCTATAAACCTATGCGCAAAACCATTCTTATCACCGGAGCAGGCACGGGCATTGGCCGCGATGCGGCATTTGCCTTGGCAGAGCGGGGCCACGCGGTGCTTGCCACGACGTTTAGCGCAGCTCAAGCCGATGCTTTGCGGGCCGAGTGCGCTACGCGGGGTCAGGCGATGGAAGTTTTTAAGTTGGATATCACCGACGCCGCTGACCGAAATTTGTTGTTGGGGCGGCCTATCGATGTCTTAATTAACAACGCGGGGCTGGGGGAGTCAGGCTCTTTGGCTGAGGTGGATGTCAACCGCATTCGCAAGGTCTTTGAGGTGAATGTTTTTGCGACCTTGGAGCTCACCCAAGTGGCGCTTAAAGGCATGATTGCCCGACAAAGCGGAACGGTTTTGTTTATCAGCTCGATCGCAGGTCGCTTGCCTATGCCTTTTTTGATGCCGTACTCGATGACTAAATTTGCACTCTCCGCTGCAGCAGCAGGTTTACGCTCAGAGATGGACCAGCTTGGTAAAAACGTGCAAATCGCAGTGATAGAGCCTGGGGCCATTCACACGGGCTTTAACCAATCCATGACGGATCGCAAATACGAGTGGATGGACGCGTCTTCGTACTTTTTTGCACAAGCCAAGGCCATGAAAGCCAAGGAAAAGAAAACCTTTGATTTCTTAGAAGC
>CAMDAN010000122.1 GCA_945888535.1 Bordetella parapertussis | reverse complement strand
AGGATAGGCAAACGCAAAAGGCATGGGTGGAACGATATGGTTAAACACCAGTTGCTTAACTTGCGCTGCGCTGGCTTGTTGGGCGGCTTCTTCGGGCGTGGTGTGGTAAGTCAAAATATCGCGCATCACGTGGCCCATATTGGGGATGCCTTTGCCGTTAAATTCGCCCTCTAAGATGTTGACTAATTTGGGTTGCAAGGCTTCGTGCAACAAAATATCTGCCCCTTGGGCAATGGTGACAACCGACGGTGTTTTGATCGTGTCCCCAGTAATAACAACCGAGCGGCCTTGGTAATCAAAGCGATAACCGACCGCAGGTTCTACTGGTGCGTGGTTGACGCGAAAGGCTGTGACTTTCAGGCCCTTGTCATCGAGGATGACCACCGAATCTCCTTGGCCAACAGGGGGCAGCGCGAAGGGAAACGCTTTGCCGCCGCTACCGCCCGAGGGAAGGATTTTTTCACTGTGGTGAGAAACGCGGTATCCAAAGTCTAGAACATAGGCAGAACGAAATCCGTCCACGACTTTTTCTACGCCAGTAGGGCCATAGATGGGGAGTGGTGTGGTCGCAGTTCCCAGTCCCCAGTGCTGGAGCATGATGGGACTCAGGCCATCAATATGGTCAGAGTGAAAGTGCGTTAAGAAAAGCGCTTCAACCTGGCCACCGGGAATGCCCATATAGCCCAAGTTTTTTGCCGCCCCTTCGCCCGCATCCACCAGAAAAATACGCTTACCTGCGATGATGGCTGAGCAAGGGCCGGCACGGGAAGGGTCTGGAAACGGTGAACCGGTTCCACACAACGCCAAATGCAAACCATCAGGCAAATTGCCGACCGCGTTGCGCCCGACTTGCGTATGGGCCACGCGCTTCATCAGCGCTGTGGCGACTTCGCGTTGAAACGCCCAAACCAGACCGGCCAAGACCAAGGCCAGTCCGATGAATCCCAGTACCCAGGTTTTTGTGTGTCGCATAGGCCGCTTCTCCAAGTTCAGGTTGTGGCCTTGATTATTGCAGACACTTGTGTATGGATGTGGATTTTTTCAGTCGCCTATGCATCAATACACGGGTTCGAACTTGCGAATACTGGCTTTCACGGCATCACTTAAGACAAAGCCAGCGCCATATTTTTTTGCCAACGCAGCACACCGCGTTTCAAACACATCCATGCCTATGCCGTAGATGAACTGCATGGCGCCCCCGGTCCACGCCGGAAAGCCAATACCAAAGATAGATCCGATATTGGCATCGTGTACCGAGGTCAAAACGTTTTCGCTGAGGCAGCGGGCTGTCTCTACCGCTTGGCGAAACAGCAAGCGGTCTTTGAGGTCTTGAATATCCCAAGCCTGCTCTTTTTCATACAAGCCTTTGAGCCCGTTCCAAAGGTGTTTTTTGGCACCTTTTTCGCTGGGGTAGTCGTAAAACCCAGCGCCAGCGGCTCGGCCCGAACGCTGGTGTTTTTTGACCATCTCGGCGACCAATACTTGGCCTGGGGTCGGGGTATAGGTTTTCCCTTCAGCTTGCATGTCGGCCATGGTTTGTTCCATCACATGCACGCTTAAGCTTAAAGCCGTTTCATCAAGCACAGCGAGAGGTCCGACGGGCATACCGCACTGCATCCCTGCGTTTTCAATCGCAGCCGCTGGGATGCCTTCGCTCAGCATGGCCGCGCCCTCCATCACAAAGGTACCAAACACCCGGCTGGTAAAAAACCCACGCGAGTCGTTCACCACAATCGGAATTTTTCCAATCGACTGAACGTAGTCAAAGGCCTTGGCTACCGTGTCGTCATCGGTGAGTTGTCCACGGATGATTTCAACCAATTTCATTTTGTCAACCGGGCTGAAAAAATGAATGCCTACGAACTTGCTTGGCGCATGGCTGGCTTTGGCCAGTCCGCTGATCGGAAGGGTCGAGGTATTGGAGGCAAAAAAGCCCCCCGCTTTGAGGAGTGGCTCAGCTTCTTGGGTGACTTTCGCTTTCAGTTCGCGGTTCTCAAAAACCGCTTCAATGATCAGATCGCAATCTTGCAGGTCTTTGACATCTGCGGTTGAATTAATCAGAGAAAGAATTTGAATTTGTCCGTCTGCGCTCATTCGGCCTTTGTCTACCTGCGCGTGGGTGAGTTTGGCGCTGTAGGCTTTGCCCGCATCGGCTTTGTCTTGGCTCACGTCTTTTAAAACGGTCTGTATGCCTTTGTTGGCTTGTACATAAGCAATCCCAGCGCCCATCATTCCCGCACCCAACAAGCCCACTTTGCTAGGCTTAAAGCGAGGGCTCTTGCCAGGGCGGGACTGTCCGCTCTTGATCGCGTTGAGGTTGAAGAAAAAGGTATTGACCATGGCCCGTGCGTTGCTGCCCGTCATCAACTGTGCAAGGTAGCGGCTCTCGATGCGCAAAGCCGTAGGCATGTCCACCTGCAAGCCTTCCACCATGCAAGACAAGATCGCCTCGGGAGCAGGGTAGAGCCCACGTGTTTGTTTTTTGAGCATGGCAGGGGCCACCGACAACATACCTGCTACTTTGGGGTTACTGGGCAAGCCTCCCGGAACCTTGTAGTCTTTGGCTTCCCAAGGATGTTGTGCGCTGGGGTTGGCGGCAATCCAAGTCAATGCCAAAGAACGCATTTCAGCAGCGGCGTTATCACCCGGCTTGACCAACGTGTGCACCAGCCCTATTTCTTTGGCCTGCGCAGGGGAAAAAGTCTTCCCTTCGACCAAATAGGGCTGCGCGCCCATCAGTCCCAAGTGGCGCGTCATTTTGGTCACGCCGCTGGCACCGGGCAGCAGTCCTAAGGTGACCTCGGGCAATCCGAATTGAATTTTTTGATCATCAATTGCGATGCGGTGATGCCCCAGCAAAGCCACTTCCCATCCGCCGCCTAAAGCCGAACCATTCAGGCAACTCACCACGGGTTTTCCCAAAGTTTCAAGCGTCCGAAAGTTGTGTTTACCCCGTTCAATTTCTTCAAAAATACGCCCGGCATCACTGGCGGTGAGGCGCATGGCGGCTTTTAAATCGGCGCCTGCAAAAAAAGTACTTTTAGCCGAGGTCAGCAAGATACCTTGAATGGAGTCCTTGTCTTTGAGCACTTGGCTTGCCAGTTCGGACATATCACTTTGCCACTGCAAACACATGGTGTTGACCTGCGAATTGGGCTCGTCGAAGGTAACCGTGGCGATACCGTTTTCGAGTTGGTAGCGAATCGTTTTCATTTATATTCTTTCCACAATCGTTGCGATACCCATGCCCCCGCCCACACATAAAGTAGCCAGACCGTAACGCAGTTGGCGTCGATGAAGCTCGTCAATCAAGGTACCCAAAATCATCGCGCCGGTTGCGCCTAAGGGGTGTCCCATGGCAATCGCGCCGCCATTGACGTTGACTTTGTCATGGGGCACTTTCATCTCTTTCATAAAGCGCATCACCACCGCCGCAAAGGCTTCGTTGACCTCGATCAAATCCATTTGATCAATACGCAAGCCCGCTTTGGCCAAGGCTTTGCGAGCCGCCGGCATGGGTCCGGTCAACATGATGGTGGGGTCTGCGCCACTAAGCGCGGTGGCAACGATGCGAGCGCGGGGCGTGAGGCTGTGGGCTTTAGCGGCTGCTTCCGAGCCCACCAAAACCGCTGCTGCGCCATCTACGATTCCCGAGGAGTTTCCAGCGTGGTGCACATGGTGAATGCGCTCTACCTGCGGGTAGCGGGTGAGTGCCACTTGATCAAAACCCATCGCGCCCATTTGGTCAAAGGCGGGTTTGAGACCTGCGAGCCCTTCTAGAGTGGTATGGGGTTTGATGAATTCGTCTTTGGCCAAAATCACGTTGCCTAAGGCATCTTTAACCGGCAACACCGAGCGGTCAAAGTAACCTTGCGCTTGGGCATGGCTGGCACGGCGCTGCGACTCCAGCGCAAACGCATCGACATCGTGTCGGCTAAAGCCTTCCAAGGTGGCGATCAGGTCGGCTCCAATACCTTGGGGAACAAACGCGGTTTGCAAATTGGTTTCGGGGTCTTGGGCCCACGCGCCGCCATCAGACCCAATCGGCACCCGACTCATGCTTTCAACACCCCCGGCGACCACCAAGTCTTCCCAGCCTGAGCGTACTTTCTGCGCCGCCATGTTGACGGCCTCTAAGCCTGAGGCGCAAAACCGGTTGATCTGCACCCCGGCACATTGAAAATCCCAACCCGCTTTGAGCGCTGCGACCTTAGGCAAAACGCTGCCTTGCTCACCGACCGGCGACACCAAGCCCATAACGATGTCATCGACCTGGGCGGTATCAAACTGGTGGCGCTCTTGAAGATCAGTGAGTAAACCGGCCAAGAGGTTGATGGGTTTTACCTCGTACAAACTGCCGTCTTTTTTTCCCTTGCCCCGGGGGGTTCGGATGGCGTCAAATACAAATGCTTCAGTCATTCACAGTCTCCAGTGGTGTGGGATCAATAATTCGAGTATATTGCTTTTAACCAAGCAAGCGCTTTGTATAAATAAATACTTTCATTTTTTCTTTTAAGTCTTTCATCCTTCTAGAGAATTTTCACCATGATTGAACGCACACTTTTCTCCGCTGACCACGAAGCGTTTCGCGATAGCTTTACCCGCTTTATTGACAAAGAGATCGCCCCATTTCACGCGCAGTGGGAAGACCAAGGGTATGTCGACCGGGCTGTTTGGAACAAGGCGGGAGAGAACGGCTTCTTGTGCATGACCATGCCCGAAGAGTACGGGGGCAGCGGGGCGGACAAGCTCTATTCGGTGATTCAGATGGAGGCCCTAGGCAAAGCCGGTTTCTCGGGAATTGGCTACTGCTTGCACAGCGAAATTGTGGCGCCGTACATCGAACATTACGGAACCGCCGACCAAAAAAAGCGTTACCTTCCCCGCTTAGCCAGCGGCGAGATGATCGGTGCAATCGCTATGAGCGAGCCTGCAGCGGGTTCAGATTTGCAAGGCATTAAAACCACGGCGGCGCTGCAAGCCGATGGCAGCTATTTGCTCAACGGCAGCAAGACATTTATCACCAACGGGTGGCATGCCGATTTGGTCATCGTAGTCGCCAAAACCAACCCGGCTGCCGGTGCCAAGGGCACCAGTCTTTTGCTCATTGAGCGCGGCATGCCTGGCTTCTCGGTCGGAAAACGGCTGAAGAAAATGGGCTTAAAAGCGCAAGACACCTCGGAGTTATTTTTCGAAAACGTGCGCGTTCCTGCCGACAACTTGCTGGGCGGCGCGGCCTTGGAAAATAAAGGCTTTATTTGCTTGATGGAGCAGTTGCCTTGGGAGCGTTTGCAAATTGCGATTAGCGCGGTGGCGGCGTCTGAAGCGGCCATTGGCTGGACGGTAGATTACGTGAAAGAACGCAAAGTGTTTGGCCAACCCATCGCATCGTTTCAAAATACCCGCTTCACCTTGGCCGAGTTACACACCGAAGTGCAGGTTGCGCGGGTTTTTGTGGATAAGTGCACTGAACAGTTGCTGCAAGACAAACTAGACACCGCAACCGCCAGCATGGCGAAATACTGGTGTTCTGATTTGCAGTGCAAAGTGATGGACGAGTGCGTGCAACTGTTTGGCGGCTACGGATATATGTGGGAATACCCCATTACCCGCGCGTATGCCGATGCGAGGGTTCAGCGCATCTACGGCGGCACCAATGAAATCATGAAAGAAGTGATAACGCGCTCCATGGGGTTGAGCGCAAAGTAAGACGAAAAAACGTCTTGCTAGGCAACGCTCACTTGAGGTTGCCCGACAAAAACTGCGCCAAGCGTTCGCTCTTTGGTTTTGAAAGGACCTCTGAGGGAATGCCTTCTTCTTCCACCAAGCCTTGGTGCAAGAAGATGAGGTGGTTAGACACTTCGCGGGCAAATCCCATTTCATGGGTCACGACCACCATGGTTCGCCCCTCTTCGGCCAAGGTCTTCATGACCTTCAGAACTTCCGATACCAATTCGGGATCCAACGCGCTGGTGGGTTCATCGAACAACATGACCTCGGGCTCCATCGCCAGCGCCCGGGCAATTGCAACCCGCTGTTGCTGGCCTCCGCTAAGGTGCGCGG
>CAMDAN010000121.1 GCA_945888535.1 Bordetella parapertussis | reverse complement strand
TGGAATCCCGATAAGTTTGTTGGCCCTGCTGGATTGCTCCAAGCCTACCGATTTATCGCTGATAGCCGGGATGAAGCGACCGCTGAGCGATTGGATAACCTGGAAGACCCTTACCGCCTGTTCCGTTGCCACACCATCATGAACTGCGTTGATGTGTGCCCTAAAGGTCTTAACCCAACCAAGGCCATCGGCAAGATCAAAGAGATGATGGTTTTGCGGGCGGTGTAAGCAGTGATCCAAACTGACGCTTTAGGTGACGCAAAAATTGATGAACGCGCCTTAAGCAAATTGCGCTGGCGCTGCCGGCGTGGGTTACTGGAAAATGATTTATTTATTGAGCGATTTTTTAACCGTTTTAGTGCATCGATCACTGTTCGCCAAGCCCATGCTTTAGGCCTCTTGATGGACCTCAGTGACAACGATTTGTTAGACCTGCACTTAGCCCGAAAATCGCTAACCCAAGTAGACGCCTTGCTTGACCAAGAAGACGTCCGAGAAGTTTTAAAAATGTTGACAGAAACCCGCTGAAAGGTAAAAAAAATGAAATTAGCCGACAACAAAGCCACCCTATCATTTAGCAATGGCAGCCCCAACATTGATTTGCCTGTTTACAGTGGCAACATCGGCCCTGACGTGTTGGACATTCGTAAACTCTACGCCCAGAGTGGCATGTTTACGTATGACCCTGGTTTCTTGTCAACCGCCTCCTGCCAATCGGCCATTACCTACATCGACGGCGATAAAGGTGAATTGCTTTACCGCGGCTACCCGATCGAACAACTGGCAACGAATTGCGACTTTTTAGAAACCTGCCATTTACTGCTTTACGGCAACCTGCCCGGCGTTGCAGCTAAAGCAGACTTCACCAAGCGTGTGACCAACCACACCATGGTCAACGAACAAATGCAGTTTTTCTTGCGTGGCTTTCGCCGTGATGCGCACCCGATGGCGATCATGACCGGTCTCGTAGGTGCCTTGTCGGCCTTCTACCATGACAGCACCGACATCAACAACCCTGAGCACCGTGAAATTTCTGCGATCCGACTGATTGCAAAAATGCCTACCTTGGTTGCGATGGCTTACAAATATAGCGTCGGCCAGCCGTTCATGTATCCGAAAAATAACCTGAGTTACGCAGGTAATTTTTTACACATGATGTTTGCCACGCCATGCGAGGACTACAAAGTCAATCCTGTGATTGAACGTGCGCTGGATCGTATTTTTGTCTTGCATGCAGACCATGAGCAAAACGCGTCTACCTCCACGGTGCGTTTATGCGGTTCCTCCGGAACCAACCCCTTTGCGGCCATCGCAGCTGGTGTTGCTTGTCTTTGGGGTCCAGCCCACGGCGGCGCTAATGAAGCCTGTTTGAATATGCTGGAAGAAATTCAAGCTTCAGGCGGCATTTCCAAAGTCGGCGAATTCATGGAAAAAGTCAAAGACAAAAACTCTGGCGTTAAATTGATGGGCTTTGGACACCGCGTTTACAAAAACTACGATCCTCGCGCCAAATTGATGCAAGAAACTTGTAATGAAGTCCTTGCGGCCTTGGGTCTTGAGAACGATCCGCTTTTCAAATTAGCAAAAGCCTTGGAAAAAATCGCACTTGAAGACGACTACTTTGTTAGCCGTAAGCTTTACCCCAATGTTGATTTTTATTCAGGCATTGTTCAACGCGCCATTGGCATCCCTGTCAAACTGTTTACCGGCATTTTTGCTTTAGCGCGGACCGTGGGTTGGATCGCCCAGCTCAACGAAATGATCAGCGACCCTGAATACAAAATTGGCCGTCCACGTCAATTGTTCACAGGCTCCCCTCGCCGCGACGTCGTTGCCATCGCTAAACGATAAATCCATCACCGGCTGTCAATGCCTCGCCATGTGTGAACTTGGCGGGGCATTTTTATTCCTGCAACGCTTAAAATAACTAGCTAAAGGAAAAAGGAAAACCCATGGGACGCACCCTTTACGACAAGATTTGGGACGAGCACGTCGTCCACACCGAAGAAGATGGCACCAGCGTGCTGTATATCGACCGCCATTTGGTCCATGAAGTGACCAGCCCCCAAGCGTTTGAGGGCATTCGCCAAGCCGGCCGCAAAATTTGGCGAGTGAGTTCCATTGTGGCTACCGCCGACCACAACACCCCAACCACTGGCTGGGAGCTGGGCTACGACGGCATCAGCGACCCCGTCAGCAAAGAACAAATCATGACACTGGATGCAAACATGAAAGAGTTCGGCTCTGCCGCGTTCTTCCCGTTCATGTCTAAGCGCCAAGGCATCGTGCACGTCATCGGCCCTGAAAACGGCGCTACCCTGCCCGGCATGACCGTAGTCTGCGGCGACTCGCACACCTCCACCCACGGCGCGTTCGGCGCTTTGGCCCACGGCATTGGCACCTCCGAGGTTGAGCATGTCATGGCCACGCAAACTTTGTTGGCTAAAAAAGCCAAGAACATGCTCATTAAAGTCGACGGTGCGTTAGCCAAAGGCGTCACTGGCAAAGACGTGGTTTTGGCCATCATCGGCAAAATCGGCACCGCTGGCGGCACGGGCTACACCATTGAGTTTGCTGGCTCTGCGATTCGTTCGCTCAGCATGGAAGGCCGCATGACGGTGTGCAACATGGCCATCGAGGGCGGCGCACGTGCCGGTCTGGTGGCAGTAGACGAAAAAACGATCGACTACGTCAAAGGCCGCTTGCTTTCTCCCACCGGTGTGGAGTGGGACCACGCCGTGGTCTATTGGAAAACCTTGCAATCTGACGCTGATGCCAAGTTTGACGCGGTGGTGGAGCTCAAGGCCGAGGACATCTTGCCGCAAGTCACTTGGGGCACCTCGCCCGAAATGGTGTTGGACATCAACGGCATTGTTCCTGACCCTGACAAAGAAAAAGACGCCAACAAACGCGGCGCCATCGAACGCGCCTTGACATACATGGACTTGCAGCCTGGCAAAGCGCTCAACGATTTGTTTGTGGACAAAGTGTTCATTGGCTCTTGTACTAACAGCCGCATTGAAGACATGCGCGAAGCCGCAGCGGTCGTTAAAAAGCTCGGCCAAAAAATAGCAAAGAACATCAAGCTCGCTCTGGTAGTCCCTGGCTCGGGCTTGGTCAAAGCGCAAGCCGAAGCAGAAGGCCTGCACGAGATTTTCAAAGCTGCTGGATTTGAATGGCGCGAGCCCGGCTGCTCGATGTGTTTGGCCATGAACGCCGACCGCCTAGAGCCCGGCGAGCGTTGTGCGTCGACTTCAAACCGCAACTTCGAAGGCCGTCAAGGCAACGGAGGCCGCACCCATTTGGTCAGCCCCGCCATGGCCGCTGCGGCAGCCATACACGGCCACTTTGTGGACGTGCGCAAGTTCGCCTAAGGGAAGGAAATAGATATGCAGAAATTTACCCTCCACAAAGGCATCGTGGCCCCCATGGACCGCGAGAACGTCGATACCGACGCCATCATCCCCAAGCAGTTTTTAAAGTCCATCCGCAAGACGGGGTTTGGACCCAACCTGTTTGACGAGTGGCGCTACTTGGACCACGGCGAGCCCGGCCAAGATCCTTTGAGCCGCAAACCCAACCCCGACTTTGTGCTGAACCAGCCCCGCTACAAAAGTGCGTCGGTGTTGTTGGCCCGCAAGAACTTTGGCTGTGGCTCATCACGCGAACACGCGCCTTGGGCGATTGACCAATATGGTTTTCGCGCCGTCATTGCGCCTAGTTTTGCCGACATATTTTTCAACAACTGTTTCAAAAATGGCTTGCTGCCTATCGTGTTGCCCGAAGCCACGGTGGCAAAGTTGTTTGATGAAGTCTTGGCCTTTCCCGGCTACCAACTCAGCATCGATTTAGAGCGCCAAGTCATCGTTCGAGCACAAGGCGAAGAAATTCCCTTTGAAGTCCAAGCCTTTCGCAAGTACTGCTTGATCAATGGCCTAGACGACATCGGCCTGACACTGCGCCATGCCGACAAAATCAAAGCTTTCGAAGCCGAGCGCTTAGCCACCAAGCCGTGGTTGGCACACACTGCCGTCAACGCTTAAAAGAACTCTGGAATCCCAATGAAAATCGCAGTCCTCCCCGGTGATGGCATCGGCACCGAAATCGTCGCTGAAGCCGTCAAAGTTTTGAACACGCTCGACCTGAAGTTCGAGATGGAAACCGCTCTGGTCGGCGGCGCAGCTTACGACGCCTTTGGCCACCCCCTGCCTGAAGCCACGCTCAAGCTGGCGATGGATTCGGACGCCGTGCTGTTTGGCGCGGTGGGCGACTGGAAATATGACAAGCTCGACCGCCCGCTGCGCCCCGAGCAGGCCATTTTGGGTTTGCGCAAGAACATGGGCCTGTTCGCCAACTTCCGCCCTGCGATTTGCTACGAGCAATTGGTGGACGCATCCAGCCTCAAGCCAGAGCTGATTTCGGGCTTGGATATTTTGATCATCCGCGAGTTGACCGGCGACATTTACTTTGGCCAACCGCGTGGCCGCCGCATCGCGACCGACGGCCACTTCCCCGGCGCCGAAGAAGCGTTTGACACCATGCGCTACTCCAAGCCCGAGATCGAACGTATTGCCCATGTGGCTTTCCAAGCCGCCCGCAAACGAAAAGCCGCAGGAAAAGAAGGCCGCGTGACCAGCGTGGACAAAGCCAACGTATTGGAAACTTTTCAATTCTGGAAAGATGTGGTGAGCGAAGTGGGCAAAGAGTACCCAGACATCGCGCTCGACCACATGTATGTCGACAACGCCGCCATGCAATTGGTGAAAGAACCCAAGCGTTTTGACGTGGTCGTTACCGGCAATATGTTTGGTGACATCTTGAGCGACGAAGCGTCCATGCTCACAGGCTCGATCGGCATGCTGCCCTCCGCTTCGTTGAATAGCAAAAACCAAGGACTGTTCGAACCCAGCCACGGTAGCGCCCCCGACATCGCGGGCAAAGGCATCGCCAACCCGCTGGCCACTATTTTGTCTGCAGCCATGATGCTGCGGTTCAGCTTGAACCAAGAAGCAGCCGCCCAGCGCATCGAAGCATCCGTACAAAAAGTGCTGGCCCAAGGCCTGCGCACCGGTGACATCTACAGCACAGGAACCACCAAGGTCAGTACCCGCGAAATGGGTGATGCGGTGGTCAAGGCGCTGGTCTAGTCAGGCGAAGATTTCCTGCAAAGTTGCCAGCACTTTACGATGTGTGCTGGCTGGCAAACTACCCAGCTTTTTAACTAGGCGGGCTTTGTCTACGGCGCGAACTTGATCTACCAAAATGCGCCCTTGCGTCCCTTGGAAAGTCAGTTGGGGGCGAAATGGGGAATCGAAGCCCTTGGATGTCATAGGAGCAACGATCACGGTGCGTAAGTTTTCATTGAGTTCATTGGGGGACACCACCACACACGGCCGTGTTTTTTTGATCTCACTGCCTAAGGTCGGATCTAGGTTGATTAACCAAACTTCACCCTGCTTCACCATTGCCAATCCTCGTCATTCGTCAACGATTGATCGCCCAGCGCCAGGGTGTCTTCCCCTGCCGCAGCAATAGCTTGTGCGGCCGCCGCCCAACCCGTTCGAACGCTGGGCTGTGGCTTACTTAAAATCAAAGTGCCGTTTTGCACTTCAATATCTACCAAATCAACCAAGCCGACTTGCGCCAACAAAGGCTTGGGAATAATGACCCCGCGTGAATTGCCAAATGGCCGAATGGTGACTTGCATGTCAGTGCTCCAAGGATAAATCAAATAACATACATGTTATTTCAATGTAATAACAGTGTCAATTAAATCTTTTCCCAATAACTAACAGCGTGCCGCAGAGACAAAAAATATAAGGGCCGGTGACGATCAATTACAATTTGGGTTATGTCTCACACCCCACTGCTCTCCCTGAACTCTGCAAATACTGACTCGGTAGCTGCTGGTGTGTGTGCAATTTCCACAAAAACCACGACCATTAAGGGCTGATCCAGCCTGGTTCGTCGTGTGCCCCCCCGGCCAGACGAGCCGGGCAAACAGTCAGGTCAAACACTGTTTAAAAAAACTGAAAGGGCGTTGAAATGAGCAAGTTAGTAGGTTTAGTCGGCTGGCGAGGTATGGTCGGTTCAGTCTTAATGGACCGCATGGCGCAAGAAAAAGATTTCGACCTGATCGAGCCATTGTTCTTT
>CAMDAN010000120.1 GCA_945888535.1 Bordetella parapertussis | reverse complement strand
TGCCATCGGCCAAGGTTTTGCTGAAGGTAGCTTTGTGCGCTGGGCCGTCGACCGCCACCAAGGTTTCGCCAAAGTTCAGGCCAATGTGGTATTTCTTCACGTATTCCATGAGCGCGGGGACATAGTCGGCCACCCCAAACAACACCGCTCCAGAGTTGCAAAACTGAATGTCGATGTTGTTCAGCACCCCTTGGCGCGTCCAATGGTCGGCTGACAAGTACATGGCTTTTTGCGGTGCACCCGCGCATTTGATGGGCATGGGCGGCTGGGTGAATAGCGCTTTGCCGCCTTTCAAGTTTTGCACCAGTTCCCAAGTGTAGGGGGCCATGTCGAAGCGGTAGTTGGAGGTCACGCCATTGCGACCCAATGTGTCGTTCAAGCCATCAATGCCTTGCCAGTCCAGCTTCAAGCCGGGGCAGACTACCAATTGCTTGTACTTCACCACACGGCAACCTTCCAAAATGATTTGGTTGTTGTCCGGCTCAAAAGCGGCCACTGCGGCTTTGATCCAGCTGACATCGGTGGGGATGACTGAGGCCATGGTTCGGGCGGTATCGCTTGCTGTGAAGATGCCACCCCCGACCATGGTCCAGCCGGGTTGGTAGAAGTGGGCGTCAGCGGGATCGATGATGGCGATGTCTAGCTGGGGGCTGCGTGCCAACAAGCTAGAGGCCACAGAGATGCCCGCAGCGCCGCCGCCGACGATGACCACATCGTGGCGGGCGTCCACTTGGTCAGAGGGCGTTTTGCCGCCGTTGGCAATGCGTTGCACCAAGGCTTTCATGTCAAAGCCTACTTTTTGCGATGCTTCCAAAATTTGCGGCAAGGGCGTGATACCTGCTTGCGACAATGCCCACAGGGTGGTCGAGCGCATGCCGGTCCGGCAATACGCCAGCACGGGGCCCGGCATGGTGAGCAGCAGTTGGCCAAAGGCCTTGCCATCCTCGTCGCGCACCTTGCCAGATTCCGCCGGCAGGTACTGGGCTTGCAGGCCGTATTGAAGGGCAGCGGCTTCGATTTCCTTGAAGCTGGGTTGGTCAGGGCCTTCGCCATCGGGGCGGTTGCAGATGATGGCCTTGAAGCCAGCTTGCGCCACTGCTTTTATCTCGGCGATCAAGATTTGCGGACTGATGGAAAGAAGAGGGGTGAGTGATTTGATGTCCATGGTGTTTCCAATCGTGAGGTTCAAGCGGCGTTGAATTTGGCTTTGCGGGGTGCATGGACAAAACGGTCCATCAGCTCAAAGCCCAGCATGCCGACCAACATGGCCAGCACAAACACCAGTGCCTTGGGTTGGCCATCGGCCATGGAAACCAAAGCGGGACCAGGGCAAAACCCAGCCAAGCCCCAGCCTGTTCCAAACAACAAACTGCCAATAATCAATTTTTTGTCGATGTCCATGTTGGTGGGTAAGCGCAATACGCCACCCAAAAAGGTGGTGGTACGCTTTTTGGCCACAGTGAAGGCGAAGAAGCCGACCATGATGGCGCCGCCCATGACCAGCGCCAAGGAGGGGTCCCAACTGCCAAACAAATCGAGAAAGCCAATGACTTTGCTGGGATCAGTCATGCCCGAGAACATCAAACCCATGCCAAACATCAGACCTACTGCAAATTCAATAACGTGGTGAATATGGTTTTTTTGAATCATGATTTTTTCCTTAGATAACGTGATGCATCACGTAAACAGTGATGAATCCTGCGCTCATGAATGAAGCGGTAGCTACCAATGAACGTGGGGACAATCGGGACAATCCGCAGACACCATGGCCGCTGGTGCAGCCAGAGGCATAGCGCGTGCCAATACCAACCAGCAAGCCTGCGATAACCACCATCCATTCGGTGGCGTCAATGCGTGGCACGGTGATGTACTGGGCTGGAACGACAGCGTGAAAAACCGTGGGAGCTGCCACAAATCCCAACAGGAATGAAATGCGCCAGAAAGTATCACCACCTTTTGGGGGTAACAAGCCACCCATGATGCCGCTGATGCCCAAAATGCGGCCATTCACCAAGATGAAGACGGCTGAGGCGATGCCCAAAATGATGCCGCCGCTGAGGGAGGAGAAGGGGGTGAAATGTGTCCAATCGATATTCATGCTTTAGCTCCTGTTTGTGGTCCGCAAAATTGATCAAATAAAACCTTCATGACCGCCAGCGCTTGGGGGCTGGCGATTTGGTAGTAGATATTTTTACCCTCACGGCGCGTGGTCACCAGTTCCTCATCACGCAAGACGGTGAGTTGTTGGGACAAGGTGGGTTGCACAATTCCTAAGTTTTCTTCGAGTTCGCCTACCCGATTTTCCCCTTGAGAGAGCTGGCACAGCAGCATAAGACGGTCTGGATTGGAGAGCACTTTCATCAGCCGACAGGCATTGGCTGCGGATTCTTTCATTTTGTCGAGGTCCAAGGTGGAGATGTCCATGGGCGGTTTTCCTAGCTTTTTAATATCGATGAAGATAGTATATTGACAAATAAATTATTCGTCAATATACTATTGCAAGTTTAACTAAAAAGGAGTTTTTTGATGACCACCAGCACTCTCAACCCACAAGTTCACGGTATTTTTGACACCGCAACCTCGACGGTCACTTACGTGGTGTACGAAAAACCCGGTTCCGCTTGCGCCATCATTGATTCGGTGTTGGACTACGACCCCAAGTCAGGTCGCACCAAACACACCTCCGCCGACAAGGTTGTCGATTTCGTCAAAACCAACCAATTGAAGGTCGAATGGTTATTGGAAACCCATGCCCACGCCGACCACTTAAGCGCTGCGCCTTACTTAAAAGAACAACTGGGTGGCAAAACCGCCATTGGTGACCACATCGGTGGCGTGCAAAAAGTGTTCAAGGGCATTTTCAACATGGAAGCCGATTTCAAGGCTGATGGATCACAGTTTGACCACTTGTTCAAAGATGGCGAAAGCATCCCAGTGGGCGGTTTGGTGGGGCACACCATGTATGTTCCTGGCCATACACCTGCTTGCGTGGCTTACCAATTTGGTGATGCTGTCTTTGTGGGCGACACCATGTTCATGCCCGATGTCGGCACGGCCCGCTGTGATTTTCCTGGTGGTGACGCCAAAACCTTGTTTGCATCCACCCGCAAAATTTTGAGCCTGCCGCCTGAGACTCGCTTGTTCATGTGCCACGACTACCCGCCCAACGGTCGTCCGGTGACTTTTAAGGCTACCGTGGCAGAGCAACGGGCTAAAAATATTCATGTCCATGACGGCATCAGCGAAGCACAGTTCGTAGAGCTGCGAACCAAGCGTGACGCGACCCTTGACATGCCAGTCCTAATTCTTCCTGCGGTGCAAATCAACATCCGCGCTGGCGAGCTACCTCCAAAGGAAGACAACGGCATTGCCTATGTCAAAATTCCTTTGAACGCTCTATGAACGCTAAAACCCTGCACTTGGTTTGCCCCCAATGCAATGCTACCAACCGCGTGCCTTCAGACAAGTTGCAAGCCGAACTCAACGGTGGCTTTAAAACGGTGGCGGCTTTGACTGCACAACTCTGCTATTTAATCTGAAAGGCGCTCATGGCTTATACCGAAAAATTTCAACGCATGGCCGATGTCGCCATGTTTCAAGTGGCCAGCGTGTCACCAGAGCAGGTCAACACGTTGTTGGCGCAAGGGGCTGTGGCGCTAGACATTCGCGACAAAGAAGAACATGACGCAGACCACCTGTTAGGCGCATTGCACGTCAGCCGTGGAAAGTTAGAGATGAACATAGAGGGGGTGATTCCCGACTTAAACACCGTGGTTTTATGCTATTGCAATGCCAACAACCGAGGCGCTTTGTCGGCCAATACTTTGCGTCAAATGGGCTATGCCAATGCCCGATATATTGAGGGAGGCTTGAAGGCTTACAAGAATATAGGCTGAAATCGATGCGCTAGCTGTTCGCGACCTCAGCTAATTAATGTTCATACTTTTACATAGCGTACTTGTCTCAATTACCCAAACTTTACATAGGGATATTTGAAGTCCTCAATGAGGGTAATGCAACCGTGGTTTAATTAACCTGTGAAGATTTTCATCTACAAATATATTGTTCTCTGCATCATGGTGTTTGCGATCCCAGCGCAAGGATTCGCAGGAACAGTCTTGGGTTTTTGTCACTCAGGTCAAGCTCCAGCCCAATCCAGTGACCAAGTTCAGATGCATGTTCATGACCACGAATCTAAAAATGAATCTCTCCCTGACCAAGGCGATTTAGTCAAAGTAAGCGACGTTTCACAATCTAAGTGCAGCAGTTGTGGGCCGTGTTGCGTCGGCTTAGCATTAGGTTCTCCGGAGGTCTCGCTTTTTAACTTTGTTTGGGCTTCTGCAGACTTTGAACAGCCGGTTTTCTTTCTTACATCACCGCCAGTCACTGGCTTAGAACGTCCGCCTAGGGTCATCCGCACTTAGGGCGCGGATCGTTATCCCGCGCCGTTAGCGCTTCGTTACATCCGGGCTCGCCTCGGTAATTTTTAACGAACTAACGTGAGGACTTTATGTTTAATTTTTCCCGATTGCATGGCTTTTTGGCTTTGTATGCTTTTGCCATGCCGAACGCTTTCTCGCAAGCCATCATCCCTTTAGATCACTTGCCATCCAAATTCAAATCTGAAGAGCTTGTATTTCTTGAATACCAATCTTCGTTTTCAACTTACCAGGCTTATGCAGATCAGCCTATCATCTCTTGGCGAAACGCCAACGATACGGTGGGGAAGATTGGAGGTTGGCGCAGTTATGCCAAAGAGGTGCAGCAGTCGCAATCTGATGTACCTCAAGCGAAGCCAATGGTTGGAGACAAAAAATGAAAACACTTTTTGGCATCATGGCTGTGCTCGCGTTGTCTGGCTGTACGAGCCTCAATTTTGATCATTCACTTGCCAAGACCAATCAAGACACGGCTGACTTTACCAATGGCAAGTTGGAGCTTGCGCAAAGCCAGGAGCAACGCAGTGCACAGGACAAGAAGGCCGCACAGTTCCTTTCCCAACCCTTAAGCCAAAGCGATGCGGTTCAATTGGCGTTAGTTAACAGTCCAGCCCTACAAGCCATGCTTGCCCAAAGCTGGACTGAAGCGGCCACCGCGGCGCAAACAGGCCGTATTCTTAACCCCACATTCACTTTTGAGCGTTTAACACTCAAAGACGAAGTAGAGCTAGGTCGGCAACTGACGTTTGGCCTGTTGGATTTGTTGACTCTGCCTCAAAGACTCGGAATTGCAGAGCGGGGCATGGCACGCGCACAGATCCAACTGACTGCGGATGTGGTTGAGCAGGTCACACAAGTTCGCCAGGCTTGGGTTAAAGCAGTGGCGGCGAAACAAAATCTGGTGTACGCGCAGCAGGTCAATGCCGCCGCTGAAGTCAGTGCTGACTTGGCAAGGCGGATGCAAGCCGTAGGTAACTTTACCAAGTTGCAACGGGCAAGGCAGCAGGCGTTTTATGCAGATGCCGCGACCCAACTGGCTTTAGCGCAGCACGACACTACGGCAAGCCGTGAGGCACTCAACCGGGCTTTGGGTCTCACTGAGGCGCAATCCAAACAGCTCAGATTGCCAGATCGTTTGCCCGACCTTCCGAAAACGCCAAGTAGTCCAGAAGATGTGAGTAAGGCTGCCAACGCTGGTCGTCTCGATATCAAGCTCGCACAGTCTGCGCTGGAGTCTGCTGCCAAAGCGCAAGGTCTCACCCTGTTGACCAGTGTGACCGACATCGAGCTCGGCATTCGGAGTGACACTGTTATTGACAACACCCATCGCACTGAAAACCCTCGACAGGGTTACGAGATCAGCATGAAGTTGCCTATCTTTGACTTTGGTGGTTTGCGACGCGATGCGATGAACGCCCAAACGCTAGCGCTTGCGAATCGATTAGAGGCAACAGTTCGGTCTGCAGGCTCCAACCTGCGAGAAAGCTATTCCGCTTACCGAACTGCACACGACATCGCCCGACATTACCGCGATGAAGTCGTTCCTTTGCGTAAGACGATTTCTGAAGAAAACGTCCTTCGATACAACGGCATGATCATTGGTGTTTTCGAACTGCTGACAGATAGCAAAGACCAAATTTCGAGCGTCATGGCGGCTATTTCGGCAGAGCAGCAGTTCTGGCTGGCTGATGCCGCTTTGAAGGCGTCCCAAATGGGCAAACCCACTTTCACCACAGTGGGATCAATAGGTACAACCGTTGGAGGTGCCAGTGATGCAGGACA
>CAMDAN010000119.1 GCA_945888535.1 Bordetella parapertussis | reverse complement strand
CTTTCAACTGATCGCAGCCATGAACCCCTGCCCTTGCGGTTACCTCGGAGCGAGCAAGGCCGCGCGGCCCTGCCGCTGTACGCCCGACCAAGTCAGCCGTTACCAAGGCAAACTCAGTTGGCCTTTGATGGACCGCATTGACTTGCATGTAGAAGTTCCAGCGCTGCCAGCCCACGAGCTACTTGGATCGGCTCCAGGTGAATCCACGCAAGCGATTCGTATGCGTTGCGCCCAAGCGCGAGATAGTGCGCTTGCCCGTCAGAACCAAGCCAACCACGTCCTGCAAGGTGCAGACATCGACCGCTACGTGCAACTCGAACCTGCAGCGGCAACGTTCTTAAAAAATGCAGCCGTTCAACTTGGCTGGTCTGCGCGAGGAACCCACCGCACCCTCAAAATTGCCCGCACCATTGCCGACCTGGCCGGCTCGCCCACCACGGCGCTTGCCCATGTTGCTGAAGCAATGCAGTACCGCCGCACCGCCAAGGACGCTTAGCAAACGGCCCGACAATAGGACATCTTGAATTACCTCTCTATCCTCCACGAAGTTTTTGGCTATGAACAATTCCGCGGTCCCCAACAAGCCATCGTAGAACACGTAGGCGCAGGGGGCGACGCCTTGGTGCTGATGCCCACAGGCGGCGGAAAATCTCTCTGCTACCAAATCCCAGCCATCGCCAGACAGCGCGCTGGTTTAGGAATCACCATCGTGATTTCCCCCTTGATTGCTTTGATGCACGACCAAGTTGGCGCACTGCATGAAGCCGGTGTGAGCGCGGCTTTTTTGAACTCGACGCTCAGCGGTGAAGAGGCGTACCAAGTCGAGCAGTCTTTGCTGCGCGGGGACATTACGCTTTTATACGCCGCCCCCGAGCGCATCACGACGCCGCGTTTTTTAGCCCAACTGGCGTCTTTGTTTGAACGCGGGCAATTGAGCTTGTTTGCTATTGACGAAGCCCATTGCGTGAGCCAATGGGGCCACGATTTCCGACCCGAATACCGCGCCCTAAGCGTTTTGCACGAGCGGTTTCCGGGCGTGCCGCGCATGGCGCTCACGGCCACGGCCGATGACCTGACCCGCGCCGATATTTTGGAGCGTTTGCAGCTCCAAGAAGCGCGGGCATTTATCAGCAGTTTTGACCGGCCCAACATTCGGTACACGATTGTTGAAAAGCGCGACAGCACGACCCAACTTTTGCGTTTTATCGAGCGCGAACATGCGGGCGATGCGGGCATTGTGTACTGCCAATCGCGTAAAAAAGTAGAAGATATTGCGCAAACCTTGGTGGATTCAGGAGTCAACGCGCTGCCCTACCACGCTGGGCTTGAGGGTCGCGTTCGCCAATCCAACCAAGACCGTTTTTTACGCGAAGAGGGCATCGTCATGGTGGCAACCATTGCCTTTGGCATGGGAATTGACAAGCCCGATGTGCGTTTTGTTGCGCACTTGGACATGCCTAAAAATATCGAAGGCTACTACCAAGAAACGGGCCGCGCGGGTCGCGACGGGTTGCCTGCGAACGCATGGATGTGCTACGGCCTACAAGACGTAGTCAACCAACGCCGAATGATTGACGAGAGCCCTGCGGAAGAAGCTTTTAAACAAGTGATGCGCGGAAAACTAGAAGCCTTGCTCGGCTTAGCCGAAGCGACTGACTGCCGCCGCACCCGTTTGTTGGCTTACTTTGGAGAGACAAGTCAGCCTTGCGGTAACTGCGATAACTGCCTGCAACCTCCGGCGGTGTGGGACGGCAGCGCGGCTGCCCAAATGTTGCTTTCTACCATTTACAGAATCCAGAAACTTAGCGGCATCAGTTTTGGGGCCGGGCAACTGATGGATATTGTGCGTGGCAAAAAAACCGATAAGGTCGCACAACATGGTCACGACACCTTGAGTACCTTTGGCGTCGGTGCCGCTTTGAGCGAGATTCAACTGCGCGGCGTGTTGCGTCAACTTTTGGCGATGGGCGCCGTGATGGTGGATGTTCAGGCGTTCAATACCTTGGTTTTGACAGACAAGTCCCGCGCTGTGTTGAAAGGTGACGTTGCGGTGCGCCTGCGTGAATCCGTCTCTTTGCCAGCCCCTCGCAAAGGTAAAACGCCTATCAACACACAACCCAAAGCCCCGATCGAACTCGACGCTTTGGCCCTGCTTCGGTATGCCGATCTCAAAACGTGGCGGGCGGAGATTGCACGAGAACATAACTTACCGGCCTACGTTATTTTTCATGACGCTACGCTCGCAGCCATTGCCGAACGCGCGCCCCAAAGCCTACAAGACCTACAAGGCATCAGCGGTATGGGGGTGAAAAAATTGGAAGCCTACGCCCAAGAGGTATTGCGCGTCGTTGCAGTGGCGTAAAAAAACCCTTGGTTGGTGTTCCAAGGGTTTTCGGGGATCGCATGGATCAATTCAATGTAACTTGAAACTGCTTTCATACGCTATGGCCGCACCGCTCAAGGTGTTTTCTAGGCGGGCGATCGCGCGGTTATGGCTGGGGCCTGAGGTTGCATCACTGGCAAACTGGCGGTGGTGTTGCATGAGTTTTTGTAATTTGGTACGGCAGACATCAAGAGCACCAGCGAAATTCAGAGCGATGTAAGCAGAGTGATCGGCACGGGTTTGGCGGTATTCGTCAGACCAATAGCTGAACAACTGCCACTTGTAGGTCCCTTTTTCAGGCATCTGAATGGGTGTTTTTGTCATATTTACCTTAGATTCCATCAATTTCATGGATCTATGACGCACAAGCGTGGCCCTTGGTTGACACGTTTTGGCAACTTTTTTTAAAAGTTACCAACATCTTTGCATCCTTTCTCTGTGGGGGCTTTCCTTCTGAGTCGCTAAAATGGTCTTAATCTCTCTTTTTGTCTTTAGTAGAAAGCACTCCATGTCCGCACCTCACGCACACGACAACGACACCCAAACCACCGACGTAGTTGAAGAAATCGTCCCCATGATGCCTATCGTTTTACCTGTTGTTGGCGCAGTCTTGATGTTCTTGCTGGCCTTTATTGCTGTGTCCATGGCCTAAGGCCATGCAGTTTGCCTCTTTAATGGACTGCTTTCGCTTACGCGTTTTGTTTGGTGCCGCTTGGGGCTTCTGTTGCGCTTTTGCCTTCTCTGTACAAGCGGCTACAACAACTCCGCCAGAGGCTGATTTAAGCGCTTGCCCGGTTTTATTGCAGAAAACCTTCAACCGTTTGCAAGACGACGCACCCCAAAACCTCTGCCAATACAGTGGCAAGGTGATTTTGGTTGTCAATACGGCCAGCCAATGCGGCTTTGCTCCGCAGTACGAAGGCTTGGAAAAACTATATGCCACTTACGGCTCCAAAGGCTTGGTTGTTTTGGGTTTTCCAACCAACGACTTCGGCCAGCAAGAGCCCGGCAAGGGCAAAGAGATTGCTGATTTTTGCTTTAACACCTACGGCGTGAAGTTTCCGATGTTCGAGAAATCGACCGTGATGGGTAAGTCGGCCAACCCTTTGTTTACCGAACTGACCAAAGCCAGCGGCACCCCGCCGCGCTGGAATTTTTACAAGTATTTGATCGGCCGCGATGGCAAGGTCATCGACAGTTACACCAGCTTCACCACCCCAGAGAATGGCAAACTGGTTGCGGAGTTAAAGAAAGCCCTAGCGCAGCGCTAAGCTTAAGGCACGGGCTTAAGCATTCGCCCGGGTCATTCCAAAGATCCCGGTGGCATTGCCCGCATCAAAAGCCAAGTCTAAGGAGCTCTGATCCGCTTGCAATACGTCGCGGCTGATCAACTCAAAAAACGATCCCGGTACGCTTCGCATAACAACGCCGTCGGCTGAAGTCAGCTTGCGCTCTACTCTTGCGGCTACAAACGCCGTCTGACGCACCCGAGAGCTTGCCGAAACCTCCACTTTGTCTTTGATCGGCCGTCCGAGCTGGCGCTGTTGTTGCGCTGCGCCATAAACATCTTGAACCCGGTCTGTCGCATGGTTAAACGCATTGCCCTCAGTCGCAATCCATGCCATTTCTGCCGACTCAGCCAGCAACAGTTCGTAATCGCTGACCGCCACATCGGCGTGTTGCTTATCGAAACAGGCCGCCCACTTTGGCAGCGCCTTGAGAGCCTGCTGCATTGGTAGTTCGCACTTTTGGTCTAACTGCATTAAGGTGATCATGTCTTCTTCATTCAGAGGATTTTTGGAACTCGCCAACACCCGAGTCACCCCATCTTGGAAGGTTGGTGAAAACTGTTCTGGGTGAAGTTCTGAAACAAAGAACTGCGCAATATCTTGAGGAAAGTCTTGATGGCAATAAGCCCGACCGGTCATGTTGAGCTTGGGCAAAGGGTAGGTCGCTGCCAGCGTAAACCCCAGGGGCCGAAGAATACGAATGAGCGCCTCTTCGCCTTGCGGCAAGTGACCACAGGGCCAGCGCACCGTTCGCACTGCGCCATGGTCAAACACGATTTTTCGGTGGTTTTGCGAAACCTCGCCCTCGACGTAATCCTTGCCCACCGGAACGCGCTCCAGCAAGCCTTGAAACAACACCATATTCAGAGCCTGCGCCAGCTCCGCTCGGCTGATGTTGCCCGCGCTGGCCTGGTTCAAAGCAGGATGAATGTCCATCTGCGAAAAAAGCGTGTTTGTGGCGTGCTGACCCAAGCAGGCGCTGACTAAGGCAAAGATTGATGTCATGGAGGTCTCTTTTTTTCGAGTCTATCAAGCCCTTAAGCCGTCCAGATCTAGTCAACTCATAACCCCATGCAAGTTTTGCATATCTATTGGCTGTAATCGCTCTGTAACATCTGAACCAGTTCCTAAAATCAATCCCCCGCAGCAGCCCAAAAAGCTGACTTTTCTCTTACGGCATGCGCTTTGGAATCTTGTTTTCACAACCCATCTTTATTTGGTGGCGTGCGAAAAGACGATTTTTAAACTTAGGAGTTAGCGATGAATTCACCCACGATGCAGGGGCTTAGCCTCAATGCGCCCAGCTATGTCAAACACGCCCGCCTGATCGCTTGGGTTGCCGATATGGCGGCCTTGTGCAAACCTGCCGCCATTCACTGGTGCGATGGCTCCGAGGAAGAGTACCAACGCCTGTGCCAACAATTGGTGGATGCGGGAACTTTCAAAAAACTCAACCCAGCCAAACGGCCCAATAGTTTTCTCGCCTGCTCTGACCCCACCGACGTTGCCCGCGTAGAAGACCGCACTTATATATGCAGCGAGCGCAAAGAAAGCGCCGGTCCCACCAACAACTGGATGGCGCCCCAAGAGATGCGGGCGACTTTGAACCCCTTGTTTGACGGGTGCATGAAAGGGCGCACCATGTACGTGGTGCCTTTCTCGATGGGCCCTTTGGGCTCACACATCGCCCACATTGGGATTGAGTTAAGCGATAGCGCGTATGTCGCCGTCAACCAACGCATCATGACGCGCATGGGCCAAGCTGTGTATGACGTGCTCGGTGCGGACGGGGCTTTTGTACCGTGCATGCATTCTGTTGGCGCACCGTTGGCTGACGGTCAAGCCGATGTGAAATGGCCCTGCAACAAAACCAAATACATCGTGCATTTTCCTGAAACCCGCGAAATTTGGTCTCATGGCTCAGGCTACGGCGGCAACGCTTTACTCGGGAAAAAATGCTTTGCCTTGCGCATTGCCTCAACTATGGGTCGCGACCAAGGCTGGCTTGCGGAACACATGTTGATCTTAGGGGTCAGCAACCCCGAAGGAAAAAAATACCACGTTGCCGCAGCCTTCCCAAGCGCTTGCGGTAAAACCAACTTTTCGATGCTGGTACCACCAGAAGGCTTTGAGGGATGGAAGGTCACCACGATTGGCGACGACATCGCTTGGATCAAGCCGCACGCAGACGGCAAGATGTATGCGATCAATCCCGAAGCGGGTTACTTTGGTGTCGCCCCAGGAACGAATTACCACACCAATCCCAATTGCATGGCCAGCCTCAACAAGAATGTGATTTTTACCAACGTGGCGCTGACCGATGATGGCGACGTGTGGTGGGAAGGCATGGAAAAAGACAGTGGCGCTTTACCTGCCCATTTGATCGACTGGCAAGGCAAGGACTGGACGCCTGCCATCGCCAAAGAAACGGGCGCCAAAGCCGCCCACCCCAATTCTCGCTTTACGGTCGCAGCAGGCAATAACCCTGCGCTAGACAGCGCGTGGGAAGATGCCAACGGCGTGCCTATTGATGCGTTTATTTTTGGCGGTCGTCGCTCAACTACCGTGCCACTCGTCACCGAAGCGCGCA
>CAMDAN010000118.1 GCA_945888535.1 Bordetella parapertussis | reverse complement strand
ACCCAACCCCGACTTTTGGACCGCTTGGAACCCACATGGACTTGGTAGCCGTGGCCACTCGCCAGCGATTTGCCGTCATAGGAAACGGCCAGAGGCAGAAAATGGAACTGAATGTCGGGATAGACAATACCCGCGCGGCTTCGAATATGACCGCCACTTTCAAAATGGTTGGTGGCACCCAAACCGCGATGGGTGAGCAGCCATTCGGCGCCAATCTTGGCTTTGCCAAGCAATCCAACGTCCTTATACAAGCTAATCGGCTGCGTGCATTCCTGTTGGATGTACAGCTCCAGATGATCCATCAAGTTTTCACCAACACCCGGGCTGTGCTGCAGCACTTCAATTCCGTGATCGCGCAATTCTTGTTGCGGTCCGATACCTGAGCGCTTCAGGATCGCAGGCGACATGATGGAACCGGCAGACAAGATAACTTCTTGCTTGGCGTGGGCGCGACAGGGTTGCCCCTTGACTGAAAACAGCACACCGGTTGCACGGCGGCCCGACATTTGCACCTTGTCCACCAACGCCCCTGTCAACACCCTGACATTGCCACGCGCAATAGCGGGACGCAAATAGGCAACTGCGGCGCTGCAGCGCCTGCCGCCGCCGACGTTCATCTCCATCGGACCAAAGCCTTCGTGCTGGCGCTGGTTCATATTGGGGCTTTGGGCATAGCCGGCTTGCACGCCGGCTTGCACGAAGGCTTGGTAAAGCGGATTCTTCTCCCGACCCCGAGTGACTTTAATTGGCCCATCGGTCCCTCGCAGTGGCCCACCACCTTGCACAGCTTCGAGTCGTTGAAAATAGGGCAACACGTTGGACCATCGCCACCCCTCTGCGCCCAAGGCCTCCCACAACTCGTAGTCCATTGGGTTGCCACGCACCCAGCACATACCGTTGATGGAGGACGATCCTCCCAAGCCTTTCCCTCGGGGCAAGTTCATCACGCGCCCATCCAAACCGGGCTCTGGTTCGGTGGACATGCCCCAGTTGAAGCGGGCAGTGTTCATTGGAATAGACAACGCCGACGGCATTGAAATGATCGTCGCCCGATCGCTGCCACCGGCCTCCAGAACCAGAATACGAATGTTTAAATCTTCGCCGAGCCGATGGGCCAATACACAACCCGCCGACCCCGAGCCAACGATGATGTAGTCGTAGCGCCCCTCGTCGCGTACAGCGGTATCCACACTCGTAAAAGTCACTCGACAATTACATAAAACTTCACCATGTCCACCGGCTGCCGCCAGACACCCCTAAATCCCTTTGGCACCAAGAAGGCATCGCCTTCCCGGAAAGTTTCACTGACTTCATCATTTTCTAGCGTCACCTCACCTTTCAAAATGACCATGAATTCATCGGTCGGATAGCTGTCGTACTTTTCGGTATAGGCCGTTGATCGCCAGATCCCGGCGCGCAGTTTTGCTTCGGGTCGCTGAAAATAGGCAAAGTCCTGCCCGAGAGGTAATCCCGCCAAAAGTTCCGCGTGTTCCAGAGGAAGATTAGCCAAATTCGGCCAACCGTCTGGCCCAGATTTTGAAAAGCGGATCGGTAAAGTCATGAAAACTGCCTTGTCTGTAAGTCAAAAACGGGGCAAAAAGATGCTCCGACCTGAGCCGAACTATATCCAGTCAGGGGTGACAAGGACAAGTGATAAGATTTCCATTAGCGTAACTTCAAGTTAACAAAGGGTTTGCTCTGATGCGAAAATGGCGGTCACTTACAGCGTTGCGCGCTTACGAAGCTACGGCGCGCTCGGGCAGTGTCTCAACAGCAGCCACTGAATTAAATGTCACGCGTCCCGCAATCAGTAAACAAATTGCGCTGCTTGAGCAAGACATTGGCTGCGCGCTGTTTGAACGATCCGGCAACAGAATTCGCTTGACGGACGCAGGGCAAGAGCTTTATTTGGGACTGAAGCAGGCCTTCGACTTGATTGCCTCAACCGCAGAAAGCGTCGCACGCCGCTCGGGTCAGGGACAGCGCGTGCGCGTGTTGGTTTGCAGGGATTTCGCCTCCGGCTGGCTGGCAGCGCAGGTGGGGGCATTTTTGGTCGCCAATCCAGGCCTTTCGGTCGAAATAACAGCCGAGAAGAATGGCAATTTTCGGCTAGCAGAGGACTTCGATTTCCGCATCTTTTATGGGATGCAAGGCCAACATCGCAACGGTTCGCTGAAAGAAAGTGAATTGTGCCGCTGGATTGATATCCCAGTTTGCACGCAAGAGTTTGCTCATCGCTATCTTCGCCCCGGCCAGCGCGTCGCTGAAGCGCCGTATCTAGTCGACAACAATTACGATGTCTGGGAGGAATGGTGTCGGTATGCGGGTTTTGATCCGGGCGGTGCACTTCTGCACCGCACTTTGTTCAATGAAACAACAATGTGCGTTTCGGTAGCCGCCTCCGGGGGAGGGCTGACCATAGGCGACAGTTTCCTGACGCTGCCACTGGTCCGGCTCGGCGAACTTACGGTGCCGTTCAGCACGGGGGTGTTGAGCGCTCAGACCTATTCTTTGTTCTCGTCCGACAACGTCGGTAGATCAGCGGCGGCAAATCGTTTTGAGCAGTGGCTGCGTTCTTGCGTTTTAAAATACCAATCTACCGTCCTTGAACAGCTGGCACTTCGAGGCGTTCGCGTCGTTGAAAGGCCATCGCAGGGGCCTTAAAGCCAATAGGGTCTAAGACACTATCAAAGTCTTTGTGTTTACGACTTTAATTGCGGGGAATAACTCGACTACCCCCTAACGAAACTACTCCACTGTCACCGACTTAGCCAAATTCCTAGGCTTATCCACATCCGTGCCTCGTGCACAAGCCGTGTGGTAGGCCAGCAATTGCAAGGGGACGACGTGCAGAATCGGGGAGAGTGGGCCGTAGTTTTCTGGCATGCGGATGACGTTCATGCCTTCGCTGGATTCGATTTTGGTATCACTGTCGGCCAAGACATACAACACGCCGCCACGAGCGCGGACTTCGTGCATATTGCTTTTTAACTTTTCCAACAACACGTCGTTGGGCGCGACCGTCACGACAGGCATCGCGCTGGTCACCAAGGCCAAGGGGCCGTGCTTGAGCTCACCGGCTGCATAGGCTTCGGCGTGGATATACGTAATTTCTTTGAGCTTGAGTGCGCCTTCTAATGCGATGGGGTAGTGGGTTCCTCGGCCTAAAAATAATGCATTTTCTTTGGATGCAAACTCTTGCGCCCAAGCGATCAATTGAGGCTCTAAAGCCAATACGGCTTGCAAAGCAGCGGGCAAGTGGCGCATGGCTTTGATGTGAATAGCCTCGTCTTGCTCGGTTAAATGGCCTTTGGTTTGCGCCAATGCCAAGGTGAGTAAGAACAAAGCTGCGAGCTGGGTCGTAAACGCTTTGGTGGAGGCCACGCCAATCTCCGCGCCTGCGCGGGTAACGTAAGCCAATTTACACTCGCGCACCATGGCAGACGTAGCTACGTTGCAGATGGTGAGTGTGTGCGCCATGCCCAAACTTTGCGCGTGGCGCAAGGCGGCCAGGGTGTCAGCGGTTTCTCCCGACTGGCTGAGCGTGACCACCAAGGTGCGCGGGTTAGGGACGGATTCGCGGTAGCGGTACTCGCTGGCAATCTCGACTTGGCAAGGGACTTTGGCAATCGCCTCAATCCAATACTTAGCCACACAGCCGCTGTAATAGCTGGTGCCGCAGGCGAGGATGAGCACGTTGTCAATGGCCTTGAACACCGAGTACGCGCCGTCGCCAAACAACTCGGGCGTGATGCCTTCGATGCCTTCGAGCGTGTCGGCAATGGCACGCGGCTGCTCGAAGATTTCTTTTTGCATGTAGTGGCGGTACGGCCCCAACTCGGCTGCACCGCTATGCGCTTGCACAGTTTTGACTTCACGGGTGACGGCTTTGTGCTGGCGGTCTTGCACCCAGTATTTGCCGATTTGAATGTCCACCACATCGCCCTCTTCTAGGTACAAAATTTGGTCCGTCACGCCCGCTAAAGCCATGGCGTCACTGGCGAGGAAGGTTTCGCTGTGCTCTTTGCCCACGCCCAAGATGAGCGGCGAGCCTGCGCGTGCGCCAATGACGCGGTGCGGTTCGTCTTTGTGGAACACGGCAATCGCATACGCGCCGTTCAACTGCAAAACAGCGGCTTTGACGGCGTCAAACACATCGCCGTTGTAGAGGCTGTCGACCAAGTGGGCAATGACCTCGGTGTCGGTTTGGCTCAAGAACTCGTAGCCTTTGGCTTGCAGCGCAGCGCGTAGTTCGTCGTGGTTTTCGATGATGCCATTGTGAACAAGCGCTACGCGACCGGATTTGGATTCACCCGCGCCTTTTCCCGTACCGTGGCTGAAGTGCGGATGCGCGTTGTGCACCGCAGGCGCTCCGTGTGTGGCCCACCGTGTGTGGGCAATGCCTGTTCCACCTTCGATATGGTCGGCCTTGACTTGGTCGATCAACTCAGACACGCGGGCCGTGCTGCGGGCGCGCTGCAAGCCACCCTTCTTGGCGCCCAAACTGGCCGAGTGGACCGCTACGCCGCAGGAGTCGTAACCTCGGTATTCCAAGCGCTGCAAGCCTTGCACGAGGATGGGAACGATGTTGCGGGTAGAAACGGCGCTGACGATGCCACACATAAAAAGCACTCCTAAATGGGGATGCCCAGATATTAAGCAACCTAAAAAGAAATTTATCGTTTATTTTTTTACTTATTTGAGCGAAAATTCCACCAATTACTTAATTTAGAATTTAATTTCATTTAAATAAATCTTATGAAACAAGAATTTCTTGACGCGACAGACTTAAAACTGCTCGATGCCCTGCAGCACGACGCTACGCTCAGCAACGTGGCCTTGGCCGAGCGCTTGAAAATCTCGCCGCCCACCTGCCTGCGTCGCGTCAAACGCCTGACGGATGAAGGCTGGATTGAACGGCAAATCGCAGTACTCAACTCCGACAAATTAGGCGCAACACTCGGGCATGGTCTGACCGCTTTGGTAGAGGTAACGCTAGACACGCAAGGCGTTGAACACTTAGACGCCTTCGAGAAACGCGCCTGCTTTGATGCCGCCGTGCAGCAATGTTGGCGCGTGTCGCCCGGGCCAGACTTTGTATTGGTGGTCCAAGCAGCCGACATGCCCGACTATCTGGCCATCACGCAACGCCTGCTTACGCAAGACGCGAATGTGCGGAATGTGAAAGCGTTTTTTGCCACCAAACGGGCGAAGTTCACCAGCACGTGGCCGGTGTTGCGCCAGCCTTAAGCACCCAAAACGTCTAACGCTTCTTGTGCAGAAATAATTTGTAATGTGGGCAAAGCCGCAGCTTCTAACAAATCGTTATCGCCACTAACCAAATATTTAGCTTGTGCCTTGAGCGCTGTTTCTATGAATTTATCGTCATCGGGATCGCGGCAATAGGAGACGGGTTGGCTAATTTCCACCCAGTGGGCGCTGGCGTTGAGGTCGTGCAACAAACTCTCCCGACTTTCTAGACTGATGTAGCAGTCAAACTTGGGGCGATACAACCGGGTTCGTAATTCTTCAAACGTTGGTTGAGAAAAAACCAAATGATGGCGAGCCAGTGTGATTCGCATCAACCTCGCGGGCGCACCTTGTGACGAAAGCGCTGCGCTAATGATGATGTTGGTATCTATGACTAACTTAAGACTCGTCACGCAACAAGTCTTCTAACAATGCAGGTGTCATACCTGCACGCTCCGACTGAAGGGCGGTATCAGCCAAGGTGTGTTGCAGTCTATTGGCATAAAACTCGCGCATGGCTTCATAGTCTTGCGCCGAGACCATCACACCCACCACACGATCGCGACGCATCACACGCACAGGCTCACGCTGAGCGAGGTCAATGAATTGCCCGAACTGGGTTTTGGCTTCGTTGGCGGAAAAGGTTTGCATATCCGAAATATAGCACCAAACGAATGAATCGTTCGATTGGTGCTAATTTCAAGATTTAGGCTTTTTCTCCGGCCGCTTGTAGCCGGAAACGCTTACCTGCTTACCCCGCGCCACGCTCAATGCGCGCGGCTCCGTGCTCTTGGTAATTGTTGAGCCGCCGCCCACTGTGCCGCCCGCGCCGATGTTGACGGGGGCAACTAACACGCAGTTGCTGCCAATGTGCACATCGGCCTCAATCACGGTGCGGTGTTTGTTGGCGCCGTCGTAGTTGGCGGTGATGCTGCCTGCGCCGAAGTTGACGCGCTCGCCCACGGTGGCATCGCCCAAGTAGGCGAGGTGGTTGGCTTTTGCACCTTGGGCTAGCGTGGAGTTTTTCACTTCCACAAAGTTGCCAATGTGCACGTCTGCTCCCAGTTGTGCGCCGGGGCGCAAGCGGGCGAAGGGGCCTACGCGGGCGTCCTCACCGACCGATACGCCAAGTTTTTCGCCGTCGATGTGCGTGAATGGGTGGATGAGGGCACCGGCTTCTATGCGGGCGTTGGCAATGACACAGTTGGCGCCCACTCGCACGCCATCGCCTAAGAAAACTTGGCCTTCA
>CAMDAN010000117.1 GCA_945888535.1 Bordetella parapertussis | reverse complement strand
GGTGCTTGCATCAGTGCTTGCAGGCCCACAATGCCGTTGGCGCCAGCGCGGTTATCCACCACTACTTGTTGGCCTAATCGCTCGGTCAACTTTTGGGCAATGATTCGCCCAATCACGTCGTTTCCACCGCCTGGTGGGAAAGGCACGATCAAGCGAATAGATTTGTTCGGATAGCCCTGTGCTTGGGCACTGGGCACCAATGCACTCACAAAACCCAAAACCAGCAAGGCTGGCACCAGTAACTTTTTCAACATTTGCGTCTCCATGATTTGTGTGTCCGCATCTTAATAACAGCACTTGCGATTCACCTATCGTCCATGCGACTCTAAGGGGCTTGTAGCCAACCACCCTGCAATGAAGTCTGTGGCAAGATGTCTTCGCGCTCCATGAACGACAAACACGCTCTCACCACCGCCCCTATCTTCTCCACCATTTGGCGGCTGAGTATTCCCAATATGCTGGCCATGGCTGCTGGTGCTTTGGTCACGATCGCGGAGACTTCTTATATAGGCTACCTAGGTACTTTCCCGTTAGCCGGTATTGCCTTGGTATTTCCGATGGTCATGTTGCAACAAATGATCTCAGCGGGATCTATGGGAGGTGGCATTTCGTCAGCCATCAGCCGCGCCATAGGTGCGGGAGATGATGACAAGGCCAACCAACTCGTGATGCATGCCTTCATCATCAGCTTAGGGCTTGGGATTGTTTACAGCTTGTTATTTTTAGTGTGGGGACGCGATATTTTTGCCTTGATCGGCGGCTCTGGCTTGGCATTAGACGAGGCACTGGCCTACGCCAACATCATGTTTTTAGGCGCCATCACAATTTGGCTGACCAATGCATTTGCCTCAGCCATTCGAGGTTCTGGAAACATGAAGACCCCATCCACGGTTTTGATGTTGGTGGCTATCGGCCAAGTCGTTTTAGGGGGCGCTTTGGGATTGGGGCTTGGCCCATTTCCTCAATTCGGGATGGCTGGCGTTGCTGCAGGTCAAGTTATTGCTTACAGCGTTTCTGCCGTTTATCTAGGCAAATACTTGCGCTCCAGTGGCAGTCGCGTGCGGTTGAACTTCTCGCTCCACTTTGTCCCCGCCTACTTCAAAGATATTTTGCGCGTTGGTGCGATTGCCTCTATCTCATCGATCCAAACGGTGCTAACGATTTTGATCTTGACAAAAATCGTGGCTGGTTTTGGCCCGAGTGCTCTGGCTGGATACGGAATTGGCACGCGCTTGGAGTTCTTGCTCATCCCCATCACCTTTGCGATTGGCGTGGCTTGCGTACCCATGGTTGGAATGGCCATTGGCGGCGGTCTTGTGAAACGTGCGAAGCAAGTGGCTTGGACGGGCGCAGCTTTGTCGGCTGGCATTGTGGGCGTCATCGGACTCTTTGCCGCTTTTCTGCCAGAACAATGGGCCCAGCTATTTACGGACAACGTGGAAGTGATTGCTATTACCCATCTCTATCTAATGTGGGTAGCACCGGTCTATGGATTTTTTGCACTTGGGCTTTGCTTGTATTTCGCCTCGCAAGGCGCGGGCAAACTGTTGGGCCCAGTTTTAGCTGGCACCCTGCGGTTGGTGATGGTGGCAGGCGGTGGTTTCTATATGTTGCAAGCTGGCACCAGCCCGTCTAGCTTGTTTGCGCTGATTGCCTGCGCGATGGCAGCCTACGGCATCGTCACCGCCGCATGTGTGTATTGGACGCGTTGGGAAATTTGATGTTCTCCATTTTTTGGCATGTTGCTTGCGTTAAGCAATGCATACAAAAAAATCATGCACAAAAATGGTGTTATTTCAAACCGAAGTTTCCACGCGTCAACCCCAAGATGCACTCTTAAATGCCAGTGACTCGGCTTGGATCACCCAACTCAAACCGTTTTTACGGAATGAACAAAAGGGGTCGCTCGCAGGCTTAAGCTTCGCCGTCAAAGACAACATCGACGTCGCAGGCCTGCCCACCACAGCGGCCTGTGCACCATTTGCATACACGCCAAACAAGCACGCAACCGTCGTATCGAGACTGCTCCAAGTTGGTGCTAGCCTCAAAGGTAAAACCAACCTCGACCAATTTGCTTGTGGACTGAACGGCACACGCTCTCCTTATGGCGCGGTGCCCAATGCATTCAAAAGTAACTATGTCAGCGGCGGATCCAGCGCAGGGTCTGCTTATGTGGTGGCCAAGCAAGAAGTGGATTTCGCGCTAGGCACAGACACAGCAGGCTCAGGTCGCGTGCCTGCTGGTCTTAACAACATCGTGGGTTTAAAACCATCTCGCGGATTGGTCTCAGCGGCGGGCGTAGTACCTGCCGCGCAAAACGTAGATTGCGTTTCTATCTTTGCCACCACCGTCTCCACCGCCGTCAAGGTTTTAGAGGCGCTCGCAGGCTTCGACGAAGTAGATCCTTTTTCTCGTGCATTAGTTTTAAAAGATGCGCCTTTTCCAGCGTCTTTCACGTTTGGCATCCCCAACCAGTTGGAATTTTTCGGTGATGCATGGGCACAAGCCGCTTTCAGCCGCGCCATCGAACACATGAAAAGCTTAGGCGGTCAACCTGTCTGGGTGAATTACAGCCCACTGGCCGAAGCCGCTTCCATGCTCTATGGCAGTGCTTTGGTGGCTTGGCGCTATGCCGCTATTTGCGACTTCTTTGACCAACACCCAGAAGATGTTGTCGAACCCGTGCAAAGCATTCTCAAAAGTGGCCAATCATTTAGCGCCGCCGACTACTGCCAAGCAGAAACCAAGTTGATGGCCTTGAAGCAAACCGCCCAAAAAATGTGGTCGTCTATCGATGTGTTGCTCGTCCCCACAGCGCCCACGCATTACACGATTAGCGAGATGCAAGCCAACCCCATTGAACTCAATAAAAACTTGGGGCATTACACCAACTTCGTCAACCTGTTTGACTACGCAGCACTATCAGTGCCCAGTGAAATCCGTCCGGACCAACTTCCTTTTGGTATCACCTTGGTAGGCCCTGCTGGCAGCGATTGGCAATTGGCAGATGTGGGCCAACGCTACCACCACAGCACAGGCTTGATGCAAGGCGCAACGCACCATCCACTTCCCGCCCCTGAGCCCATCGCGGGTCTCAAAACCAAAGCTACCGTGCAAATTGCAGTGGTGGGTGCGCATCTTTCCGGCATGCCTTTGAACCAGCAACTTACCGAGCGCAAAAGCCGCCTGATCAAGACCACCCAAACCAGCAACTGCTACCAACTATTTGCCCTGCCCAATTCGACGCCACCTAAGCCAGGCTTGTTGCGTGTGCCAACGGGGGGCGGTGTGGCGGTTGAAATAGAAATTTGGGAAATGCCAGCCAGTGAATACGGCTCGTTCGTAGCCTTGATACCTGCCCCTTTGGGCATCGGCACTTTGCAACTCGCAGATGGTTCATCGGTGCAAGGCTTTTTGTGCGAACCCCTTGCCTTAGAAGGCGCCACCAACATCTCGCACTTTGGTGGATGGCGCGCTTACGTCGCGTCCCTTCAAAGCCCATCCGCTTAATTTCTCACTTAATTTTTCCCCTTGACTTACCTTGATTTCTTTAACTTAGGAGCTTTCGATGACCACTGACAACAAAACCACCGTCACCCAGTCTGACACCACTATCGTTGACAACACCCGCCGCAGTTTGATCCAAGCCGGTGCCAGCTCTGCCGCTTTAGGCGTGTTGGGTTTCCCCGCCATCGTGCGTGCCCAGTCGTCTTCCAAAATCCGCATCGGCTACTGGCCTATCGCTGCGGGTTTGCCTTTTTATGCGGCCGTCGAAAAAGGCTTTTTCAAAGAAGCCGGTCTTGATGTCGAGCCTTTGAAATTTGCAGCAGCCGCTCAAATCATGGAAGCCATGTTGGCCGGTCGTTGCGACGGTAGTGCCAACGGAACAGGATCTGCGAATTTGGCGATTGGTGAAATCGCCGCGCCTGGTACTTTCAAAATCTTTGCATCCAACCCCAGCAATGTGAAAAACGTGTTGGACGAGTTTTTGGTGCCTACCAACAGTCCCGCCAAAACCATGGCTGACCTCAAAGGTAAAAAAGTTGCCTCAGGCCCTGGCATCCAAAACTTGACGCTTGCTAAAACCTGTTTAGAGCGTGGCGGCGCTACGGGCGCTACCGTGATGGAGTTACCGATTGGCCAACATGTGGCTGCTTTGGCTGCGGGTCAAGTTGACGCTGTTTACACGCTCGAACCGACCGGCACGATTGGTCGCTTAAATGGTGCCACCCGCGTGTTGGAAGCCGGCGTGATTTCCAAATACATTTTGGGCGATGCGATGGCGCCTTGGTTTGGCGGTTCCGCTTCGTTGACGGCGGACTTCGTCAACAAACACCCAGCAGAAACCAAGAAGTTCGTCACTGCTTACAACAAAGGCATCAATTACGTGCGCAACAGCGCAGCCGATGCACGTCAATACCTCAAAGGCTATACCGCCATTGAAGGCGCTTTGACAGCCGAAGTACCTTTAGCGGCTTACACCATGTACAACGAGTTCACTCCCAAAGACATTGGCCACTTCCAAAAGTTCTTTGATTTGTTCTTCGAAAAAGGCATCTTCCCATCACGCCTCATGGTCGAGACCATGCTCTACAAGGGGTAAGGAATGCACGACGCGTTCACCCCTGTCGTTATGTCCGCTACCGGACCCAATGGGGCGCCTAGCGGCCCCGGCACTACAAATCCTAAGGGCTGGAACTTGGGGCGGGTCATTCCGCTCCTAGGCCCTTTGGTCTTGTTCTGCATGTGGGACCTCGTGGTGCGGTTCAAATTAATTCCACCCATCTTGTTGCCCTCCCCTTGGGTAACGCTTGCCACACTAGGCAATGGCATGTGGGGGGGTGAACTCTTGAAGGATTTCTCCTACACCTTGTTGCGCACGCTAGAGGCATTCGTTTTGGCTTCCCTCGTTGGCGTTCCCATCGGCATCTTGCTTGGCAGCAACGAGCGTAGCTACCGCAGCGTGGAGTTTTTGATTGACTTTTTCCGTTCTACCCCTTCGTCTGCCTTGATCCCTTTGTTTTTGATGATCTTTGGCGTGTCCGATATCAACAAAGTAGCCATCGCCGCTTTTGGCGCTTTGCTCATCGTGTTGTTTAACAGCGCATACGGCGTGATCAACGCCAGAAAGCAACGGGTCATGGCAGCGAAAGTTATGGGCGCGAGCCGCTGGCAGATTTTCAAAGACGTGCTGGTGTGGGAAAGCTTGCAACCAACCTTCGTAGGTTTGCGCAGCGCCGTATCGATGGCCTTGGTCATCGTGATCGTGGCCGAAATGTTCATCGGCTCCGAGCGTGGCTTAGGACACCGCATCATTGACTCGCAGCAAGTCATGAATGTGCGCGATATGTACGCGTCCATCTTGGCAGCGGGCGGTTTGGGCTATGCCTTGAATGTCTTGTTTTTGATGCTTGAAAAGCGCATCGTTCATTGGAGTGGTCGTTAAATGCACACCGTACTCAATCCCATGGTGGAACCCGATCCAGCGCCACCCGCGTTTGTGCCTGGGCCAGCTGGTACCCACATCACCATCCGCAATCTGACCAAGTACTTCGCCGGTTGGCCTTTGTACGAAAACTTCAACCTCGATATCCCGAAAAACCAAATCGTCTCGGTATTCGGTCCCAACGGTTGCGGCAAAAGTACCTTGATCAACATGATCGCGGGCTTGATTCCCATCGACAGCGGCGAGATTTTGTTCGACGGCAAATCGCTCAAAGACACCAATATTGGCTATGTGTTCCAGAACTACCGCGAAGCCATGTTCCCTTGGATGCGCACCATCGACAACATTGCCTACCCCTTAAAACTCGCTGGCAAATCCAAAGGCGATGTGGAACAGCGGGTGGACGAGTTGGTCGCGTCGTTTGATGTGAAGTTCGACTTGAACCGCTACCCTTATGAGCTTTCGGGTGGTCAACAGCAAACCGCTTCCATCATGCGGGCCTTGGCCCCCAACCCAGAGGTGCTGTTTTTAGACGAACCGTTCTCCGCTTTGGACTTTGAGATGACCTTGTTCATACGGGAGAAACTCCAAGACGTGTTTATCAAAACAGGCACTACCATGTTGCTGGTGTCGCACGATCTGGAAGAAGCGGTTTATTTGGCCGACCAAATCTTGTTGCTCACCAAGCGCCCCACATCCGTGGCCGAGATATTGAACTACCGCGACCCGCGTCCGCGCACGGTCGAAACCCTCTCTGAACCCAGCTTTATCGCCATGAAAAAACGCAGCTTAGAAATCTTCCAAACCGAGGTCCGCAAATGACCGACGAACAGGTGCATCAATTCGTGCAAACCAGCGCACTCGCGCTGGGATTGCCAGCCGATGAGGCGCGGGTTGCGCGAGTAGCAGCGCATTTCAAACGCACAGAGGCTATGGCCCAGTTACTCGACCAAGTGGACTACCCCGTCGATCTGGAAATCGCCGAAATTTATTGCCCTAAGCCAATAGCGTCATGAGTTTGCACAACCTCACAAGCGCGGAGATCACGCAAGGTATTTCCAAGGGCAGTTTTAGCGCAAGC
>CAMDAN010000116.1 GCA_945888535.1 Bordetella parapertussis | reverse complement strand
GTTTTTTCGCTGAAAAGCACGAGGCGGGGGTCGTACTGCGCACTGCTCAAACCCGGCGCCCAGTCTTTAAAAATAGCGGCGTTACTTTTGAGGGCCGGCATCACCGCGGAGGTCATCGAGATCGGACACAAGATCGAAGACTCGGTTTGGGTGAACATCGAAAACGCCGCAGCGCGGCGCATGTGCGCGGTTGATGCGCCCTCTGGCGCATCCCAAAAATCTTCCCACGGCGTTCCGTGTAAACCCGAGCGTGTCGCCACCGCCATCAAGGCGTGGTAGCTCGGAAGAAACTCGACTTGGTCTACCCGGTTTCCGTAGCGGTCGTGGGTTCGCAACTGCGGCGTGTGAACGTTAGCCAGTTGCGCATGCGTTTGCATCGCAGCCGTCCCCAACTCGGCGCCCAACTCTCGCAAAGGCGTTGTGTCGAGGTGGGGCGCGTTGAATTTCAACGCACTTTGTAGCGCCTGGTTCCCCGTAAAGAGGTTGTAGCCGTCTAACTGCCGCGCTTGGTTAAAAACCGCGTGGGTCGCGCCGGCTTGCGCGGTCTCAGCCACCGGTTACGACGCTTACGCCGCCGTCCACCGCCAACCATTGGCCGGTAATGTGTTTGCCAGCGTCAGACGCGTACAACAAGCACAAGCCCTTCAAGTCTTCGTCATCGCCCAAGCGCTTCAAAGGCGCATGCGCAGCGAGCGTTTCCTCGCCCATCTCTTTGAGCGTTCCCATCGTCATCTTGCTGGGGAAAAATCCGGGGCAAATGGCGTTCACGGTGATGTTGTACTTGCCCCACTCCGCGCCCAAAGTGCGGGTGAAATTCACCACTGCGCCCTTAGACGTGTTGTAAGCAATGGTGTGCATTCCTTCGGGGTTTCCACCTAAGCCGGCAATTGAGGCCACGTTGATAATGCGCCCGCTGCGCCGAGGAATCATGGAGCGTTTTGCTACCACCTGGCTGAGCAAAAAGTAACCTCGAACGTTTAGGTTCATGACCTTGTCCCAGGCATCGACAGGGTGGTCTTCGGCGGGTGCGCCCCAAGCGGCTCCCGCGTTGTTGACCAAAATATCAATGTGGCCGAGCCGTTTTAAGGACTCTTCGGCAAGGCGCGTGATTTCGGAGTCTTTCGCGCAATCAGCGGCAATCCAACTCGCATCAATCCCAGCGGCTTTGAGTTCAGCTGTGGCGTGTTCGAGGTCTTCGGCTTTGCGCGAGCTCAAAACAACTTTGGCCCCGGCCTCGCCTAAAGCGTGGGCCATCTGTAAGCCCAAACCGCGAGAACCTCCGGTAACTAAGGCGGTTTTACCGGTGAGATCAAAGAGTTGTTGGATGGTACGCGTCATGCTAATTCCTCAAAAAAGACTACTCTACTGTAAAGCGAAGATTCTGCAGGGCGCTATTGCCGCAAAGCTGTCTCCGGCGTGATAGAAACTGCTGGAAAAACCAATTACTCCTCGCGGAGTTTGGATCGCAAAACCACCATCACCACGCCAGCGACCACGGCAGCAGCGCCGCCAAAAAGAAAGGCCGGAGCGCCCTGGCCTTGGATTTTGTCAACAAAGGTGGATAAAACGATGGACATCAATCCGCCGTAAATCAAGATCCATATCCAACGCTCCATGCGCAGCAAGCGCACATTGGTCGTTCCGTTGTATTTCTTAAAAAAAGCCATTAAAAAGCGTCCTCAGGGAAAGTTGCACACGTTAAGTCCCTCGATTGCACCACAGATAACCAGGCGCCAATCTTCGGAAGCTCGTAATGGTAAAAGAATTGTGCCGCGCCCAAGCGGCCTTGGGTTTCTGGCTTTGAACTTTTCGGGTCGGCTGCGACCGTCGCAAGCGACACGTCTAGCCATATCCAAGCCAAAACGGTGTGGCCAAAAGCCTGCATATACGGAACCGCATTCGCAAGCGCCTCTTGCGGATTTTGGGTAGCCCACGCCGCTTTCGTTGCGTTGCCTACCGCGCCCAAAGCCTCGCCCAAAGCTTTCGCATGGGCAGACAAGGTCGGATGCTTGGCTGCGCGAGCGCAAGTGGTTTGAATCCGTTGGGCCAACAACTGCATACCGCGTCCGTTTTCCATCAAAACCTTGCGCCCGAGCAAGTCCATCGCCTGAATCCCGTGCGAACCCTCGTGAATCATGTTCAAGCGGTTGTCGCGCCAATACTGCTCTACCGGAAAGTCACGCGTATAGCCGTAACCGCCGTGAACCTGAATCGCCAAAGAATTGGCTTCTAAACACCACTCGCTGGGCCAGCTTTTGGCAATCGGAGTCAAGACTTCCAAAAGCAAGCGGGCCTCGTCTGCGGCTGCGGCGTCTGCCGTGTGTTGCTCATCAACCAACCTGGCGCAATACAACTCCAACGCCAAGGCCCCTTCGCCATACGATTTTTGAGCCAAGAGCATGCGCTTGACATCGCTGTGTTCGATGATGCGAACCTGCGGCTGCGATGCGTCTTTTCCCGACGCGCCAATCGGGCGGCCTTGGGGGCGGCTCTTGGCGTAATCTAAAGAGGCGTAATAACCGGCTAAGCCCAACATCGTTGCGGCAATCCCCACGCCGATTCGCGCCTCGTTCATCATATGGAACATACAGCGCAAGCCTTCACCGGGCTTGCCCACCAGATAACCCACCGCCCCAGCGCCCTCGCCAAAGTTCAGCAAGGTATTGGTCGTCCCACGCCAGCCGAGTTTGTGGTTCAAACCCGCCAGCGCAACATCGTTACGCTCACCCGTCAAACTGCCGTCGGGGCGAACCATTTTCTTGGGGACGATAAACAAAGAAATACCACGCGTACCGGCAACCAGCTTGCCAGACGCATCGGGAATTTTGGCAAGCACCAAGTGAATGATGTTTTCCGATAGCTCGTGTTCGCCGCTGGAAATCCACATCTTGTTGCCCTTAAGGCGGTAGCGAGCGCCTAAGGCGTCGCCTTCAAAATCTTCGCCATCGGGAACAGCGCGGGTGGTGATATCAGACAAGCTAGAGCCCGCCTGCGGCTCGCTTAAACACATGGTTCCCGAGAACCGCCCTGAGAATTCGTTCTTAGCAAAGGCTTCTTTCTGGGCGGGCGATCCGTGCACCATCAAGAGATTGGCGTTACCTGTTGTCAACATGCTAGAGCTAATGCCTATGGAAGCGCAGGCAAAAAAAGCGTTCGCCGCGGCCTCTACGCTGTAGGGCAGTTGCATGCCGCCGTTTTCATAATCTTGGGCCGCACTCAACATTCCTGACTCCGCGTAGGCTAAGGCCGCGTCATGCGTTGCTTGCGGAAGAATGACTTTTTCACCGTCAAAGCGCGGCTCTTCTATATCAATCAAGCGGTTAAAGGGCGCGAACTTTTCTCGCGCAATGCGTTCGCAAGTATCTAAAACCGCGTCAAAGGTTTCCCGCGAATGCTCACTAAAACGCTCGCGCTGCGCAAGCTCCTCCGTGCGCAACCAGTCGTTGAGCAAGAAATCAATGGTGTGTCGTAGTTTCATGGCGCAAGGTAGTAATTAGCAAAGCCATTATTACGCCCTAAAACGGCAACGCCGCGTGTCGCGAATGTTCTCGAAAGCCTTTGGGAGTTTGCTAATTTAAATAAAGACGGAAACCCACCCTTTTGGGGGATGTGAAAAAACCTAATTTAAGTTAAAAACACTAATAGATAAATACACGAAGTTCTAGTTTTAATGATGAATCTGAAAAAATAAAAAGCATGAGCAATAAAAAAATATTTTTAATTAATATTGGGTTAGTAACAGCTGGCATTTCATGCCTGCTCTATGGAACGATTTACATGTGGATTGGCAATGATTTATCAAAGATTGGTGTTTCGTTAACCGCTGGTGTGATGCTGCTTCTTGCAGGGTCATTAGAAAGATTTGAGATGCTTAAGGGTCTAGGTGTTGAAGCAAAAATGCGAACATTGGACGTCGTTATTAATGATGCAACTGCAACTCTTGAGGATCTTCGCTCTCTGGCCACACGCGTTACTGAAGTAACACTCACTGAGTTAATTAACTCCTACTTTTTGGGTGGCTCATCTTTGCAAAAGCGCATTTCAATGCATGATGATCTACTTGAAACACTAAAGCAGCTAGGCGCAAGCAATACTCAAGTTCACGAAGCCGACACCCACTGGAGAAAAAGAATTCAACTTCTATACCTTCAAATAATTCAGGCTTGTATTGCCAAAAAAAAAGAATTAGCCCATGTAAATACTTCAGCTCCTTTGACATCACAGGAAGCTTCCAAAAAATTCGGCGAGTTATTTAATATTGAATTATTAGAAATCATCACTCCGCAAAAAGTTACGGATTTCATCAATGAGCAATCATTGATGACCGATGAAATCAAAGAATGGATTGAAGATTATTCAAATTACGTTACTACTGGGAAAATTAATAGAGTCGACAAGTTATGCAGTGCATTGACTTAGCTCCTCAAATTGACAAGAACTGTTTTGACAAGTTCTGTAATTCATCGCAACAACATCAAAAAGCCAGCCTCGCCTATTTAAATAGCTAATGAATTACATATTCTCCATATTTCATGCTGATGCCGCCTCATCTTCGCGCATCTTGCGAACAAAAAAGCGACGAAACCACACGGCCATCCCGAGCATAAAAACGATGACGGCCACGCTCATCAATCCATAGTCCGTCGAGAAGAGATCTATTAGCATTTTCATGACATCGTCCTTTTAAAGTGATGCCCTCAGATTACGCCTTGGGCTGAAACAAGGTCTGATCTGGGTCAATAAAAGAGCAAAGCCCGAGACTTTATAGCGGCTTTAATCGCAAACGGTCTTTGTCAAACACTTCGATCACGATGGGAATTCCTTGGCCTACGCTTTGGGTGACGGTGCAATAGGCTTCAAATTGATCCAACACACGGTCTAGGTGTTGCAAACTTGCCGCTGGGACGCCCAGGGTAAGAACCGCGTGAATTTTTAGAACGCGCATTCGGCCTTCTGCGTTGCGGCCTACTTCGGAGTCAATCTCGCAGCGCAAGGGCTCAGGAGACTGCTTGAATTTACGCAAAGCAAACAGTAGCGAATCCGACAAACAATTTCCCACGGCAGCGCTGAGAAGCTGTACCGGCGAGGGCCCCATGCCCAGGCCGAGTGGCGCGGGTTCGTCTCCCATGATGGAGGGAACGTTTGCGCCAAAGCTGATATCGAATTGGTAGTCTTGCTTTTGGGTTAAGACCACATGGATGTTACTTTCGCTCATTGCTACGCCTTCCTTTGCGAATCTTTTTACGGCCCATGGTTTACCTTTGGGGTATTTCCTTGCCATTAGGCTCGAAACCAAAGTGCGCCACTTTGCGCTAGCGCATACTTTTGCCACTTAATCCTGCCAAAACCGGCAAAAAATCAAGGCACGTTACTTGCTCTACCTGATTCTCAAGACCCACCATTGCCACCGCACTGTAGGGAAATTGACGCATTCCACGGCGTGGCGTGGTGGGAGATACAGGATGTCAAACGACTTCAGACTCAAAACCGAGGCATTGGAAAGCGGGTTCCATGGCCAAAACTCGGCCGGCTCCGACCGCAAGCGCCTAAGGGAAAAACTCTTGCGGGCTTTGCTTAATGCGATTGGCTCTGGCCACGTGGACGCGGCGCGGGTGGCGTTTACCTCGCTGATTAGCCATGCGCATGAGTTGTCTCACAATGCTGCGCTATCAAGACTCGGGGCGGCGCTCCAAAGCAGCAATATCGCCCTCGCCCACCAGATTGCCAAGGAGATGTTGGCTGACCCGCATCAGATTTTTACCGGGCTTTCTATTGCCCTGCGTCCCAGCATTGCAGTCAAAGAAAACCCTGCGCACCGATTTTTTGGCGGTTTAACCGGCCGCTTGTACGACTTAAGCGCCTAAAGCACGAAGCTTCAGGCGCCCTACATTACAAAACTTCAAATACGCCCGCTGCGCCCATTCCGCCGCCGATACACATGGTGACGCAGACTTTTTTAGCGCCGCGGCGTTTGCCTTCGATGAGGGCGTGGCCAGTAAGGCGTTGGCCGCTCATACCAAACGGGTGGCCCACAGCGATCGCGCCGCCGTTGACGTTGAGGCGGTCGGCAGGAATACCTAACTTGTCGCGGCAGTAAATGACCTGAACCGCGAAGGCTTCGTTGAGTTCCCAAAGATCAATGTCGCTGATCTTCAAGCCCAAACGCTTTAAGACTTTAGGAATCGCAAACACCGGGCCGATACCCATCTCATCGGGCTCGCAACCTGCGACCGCGAAGCCCAAGAAACGGCCCAAAGGCTTGAGGCCTTTTTGCTCGGCGATTTTTTCATGCATCACCACGACCGCTCCGCTACCGTCGGAGAGCTGGCTGGCGTTACCCGCAGACACCAAGCCGCCTGGCAGCGCGGAGCGCAAGCCAGAGATACCTTCTTTGGTGGTTCCATCGCGAATGCCTTCGTCATTGCTAACGGTGACTTTCTTGGTCATCATGCCCATGACTTTGTCAGCCACGCCCATGGTGACCGTGATCGGAGCGATCTCGTCTTTGAACAAGCCAGCAGCCAATGCGGCTGTTGCTTTTTGTTGGCTGGATGCGCCGTATTCGTCCATCGCATCGCGGCCGATGTTGTAACGCTTAGCGACTTGCTCGGCGGTATTGAGCATGGCCCAGTACACCTCGGGTTTGTTCTTTACCAACCACGGGTCAGCCAACATGTGTTTGTTCATTTCCTGCGCGGTGCAAGAAATAGCCTCTACGCCGCCGGCGACATAAATATCGCCTTCGTTGGCAATGATGCGC
>CAMDAN010000115.1 GCA_945888535.1 Bordetella parapertussis | reverse complement strand
TATGCCTGCGCTGGCACCTCTGGCGTGTCTTGGGACCAAGGCGGGAGAGATGGCTTTAGCCGTGCTTATTTGCACCACCTTGACCGGTGCGGCGAAATGCTGGGACCGATGCTGGCGAGTATTCATAACTTGCATTACTACCTGAACCTGATGCAGGAGATACGCGACGCCTTGGACGCGGGTCGCTTTGCGGCGTTTGTCACGCAGTTTCACGCTGACCGGGCTCGCGGCGTTTAGCTTTGCTACACTACTATCCATGTTTATTCACCGCATTTGCATTACAGGTTGTAGCGACCGGGGAGCCTGGCCCTGGCGTACGCTGACTGTTTTGCCAAAGTCCTAAGTCGCCGCACGGGCTTGACCCGGCTAGGCTCGCTTTTGGACCGCGCGCGCATCCATCTCCCTTGTTTTTAAGCGCTGTACCAGGCGCCAACGGTCGGATTGCCCCGCCGCTTGACCTTTTGAGAGGCTCACTTTGTGACGACAGAAACCCAATTTCATGCGCTGGTAAGCCTAGGCTTTAACCGCATTCCCTTAATGGCGCAAGCCTTTGCAGACCTGGAAACGCCGCTGTCTTTGTACCTCAAGCTCACCGCCAACGCGCCCCATACTTTCTTGTTGGAGTCCGTGGTGGGTGGTGAGCGCTTTGGACGCTACAGTTTTATTGGACTGCCTGCGCGGACCTTCTTGCGTTCCAGCGGTTTTGGGCTGGATGCGAAAACCGAGGTGGTGACAGACGGCTCGGTGGTAGAAACCTCACACGCCAATCCCTTGGACTTTATTGCGCAGTATCAGCAGCGTTTTAAAGTGGCGCTGCAGCCGGGGATGCCCAGGTTTTGCGGGGGCTTGGCAGGCTACTTTGGTTACGACGCGGTGCGCTACATCGAGAAAAAACTGGAAACCTCTTGCCCACCCGATACCTTGGGGTGTCCTGATATTTTGCTCTTGCAGTGTGAAGAGCTGGCGGTGATTGATAACCTCTCGGGCAAGCTGCATCTGATGGTCTATGTGGACCCCGCAGTTCCTAACGCCTACGTTTTGGGGATGAACCGTTTGCAAGCGCTGAAGTCCCAATTGGCTTTAGCGGTGAAAGCGCCGACGGTCAAACCCAGCGAGAGCTTTCCGGCCCAGCGCGACTTTGCCAAAGAGGATTACATTGCCGCCGTCGTGCGAGCCAAGGAGCTCATTGCCGGTGGGGACTTTATGCAAGTGCAAGTCGGCCAACGCATCAAAAAACGTTACACCGCCTCGCCTTTGAGTTTGTACCGGGCCTTGCGTTCGCTCAACCCCAGTCCGTACATGTATTACTACAACTTCAGTGGCGCAACGCAGGGCCGAGAAGACTTTCACGTGGTGGGCGCAAGCCCGGAAATTTTGGTGCGCCAAGAAACGGTGGGAGAGCAAACCAAGGTCACGATTCGTCCTTTGGCGGGAACACGCCCACGCGGCGCCACCCCAGAGTTAGACAAAGCCGCCGAAGAAGAGTTGGTGAACGACCCCAAGGAGCGGGCCGAGCATGTGATGCTGATTGATCTAGCTCGTAATGACATCGGGCGCATCGCGCAGGTGGGAAGCGTCAAAGTAACCGATGCGTTTTGTGTGGAGCGCTACAGCCACGTGATGCACATTGTGAGCAACGTAGAAGGAACGCTCAATCCGGGCATGACCAATATGGATGTGCTCAAAGCCACTTTCCCTGCTGGCACATTGACAGGCGCACCTAAAGTGCACGCGATGGAAGTGATTGACCAGTTAGAACCCAGCAAACGCGGTATTTACGGCGGTGCTTGCGGCTACCTCAGTTATGCAGGTGACATGGATGTGGCTATTGCCATTCGTACCGGCATCATCAAAGACCAGATGCTGTATGTTCAAGCTGCTGCAGGGGTGGTCGCCGATAGCGTGCCTGAGTTGGAATGGCGCGAAACCGAACACAAAGCCCGCGCCTTGTTGCGCGCAGCTGAATTGGTAGAAGAGGGATTGGAGTGAATATGAAACTCTTGATGATCGATAACTACGACAGTTTTACCTACAACATCGTCCAGTACTTTGGAGAGCTCGGTGCACAGGTAGAGGTGTTTCGCAACGACGAAATCACAATTGAGGAAATTGCTAAGCGCGCTCCTGAGCGCTTGGTGATTTCCCCCGGTCCGTGTTCGCCCAATGAGGCAGGAATTTCGGTGGCAGCGATTCAGTATTTCATGGGAAAGTTGCCAATCTTGGGTGTCTGCTTGGGCCACCAAAGTATCGGTGCAGCTTTAGGCGGCAAGATCATTCGAGCACAGCAATTGATGCACGGAAAAACCAGCCTGATTGAGACTACTGGCGAAGGCGTGTTTGCCGGTTTGCCGACGCAGTTCACCGTCAACCGTTACCACTCCTTGGCTATTGATCGCGTGTCTTGCCCCAAAGAATTGGCGATTACGGCGTGGACGCCAGACGGTGAAATCATGGGTGTGCGCCATACGGAGTTGCCGTTTGCGGTGCGCATGGAAGGCGTGCAATTTCACCCAGAGAGCATCCTGACTGAGCATGGTCACGCGATGCTTAAAAACTTTTTAGCGTGAGGCAGACTATGCAAAAAACCGTTGATCTTCGCAGTGATACCGTCACCCAACCCACCGCTGCAATGCGCAAGGCGATGTTTGACGCCCCCTTGGGCGACGACGTTTTTGGCGATGACCCCAGCGTCAATGCCTTACAGGAAAAAGTAGCCAGCATACTGGGTTTTGAAGCCGCGCTTTTCATGCCTACGGGCACGCAGAGTAATTTGTGTGGACTGATGGCGCATTGCCAACGCGGCGATGAGTACATCGTCGGGCAGTCCGCACACACCTACCGATACGAAGGTGGCGGGGCTGCGGTTTTGGGGAGCATTCAACCCCAACCGTTGGCGCAAAACGCACTCGGACAAATGGCTTTGGAAGACGTTGCTAACGCTATCAAGCCAGACGACTGCCACTTTGCGCAGACCAAGCTGTTGTGTTTAGAAAACACGTGGAACGGCCACACGATGCCTAGCGCGTATTTAGATGGCATGACGCGCCTGGCCCGGGACAAGGGACTGGCGGTTCATTTAGACGGAGCGCGGTTGTTCAATGCCGCTGCAGCCACAGTGCAGCCCGGGGAATCGGTGGCCGTATCGGCTAAGCGCATCACGTCCTACTTTGACAGTGCCTCAGTCTGCTTTAGCAAAGGGCTAGGAGCCCCCGTGGGTTCGGCTTTGTGTGGCAGCAAAGCGTTGATTGCACGCGCCCATCGGGTACGCAAGATGACGGGCGGCGGTATGCGCCAGTCTGGCCTCTTGGCAGCTGCTGCTGCGTTTGCACTAGACAACCATTTGGAGCGTTTGGCGCAGGACCACGCAATGGCGCAGCGGCTGGCACAGGGTTTGGAAAATATCGCAGGGTTAAAAGTGCGATCAGCGCAGACCAATATTGTTTTTGTGGATGTGGCCGACGGTAAAGGCCCTGATTTACTGGCCTACCTCAAGGCACACGGCGTTTTGGCAACGGGACTCATCGGCCTGCGTTTTGTGACGCATTTGGATGTGGATGCACAAGGGATTGACCATGCAGCGGCCTGTGTTCGCGCGTTTTTTAACGAAGCAAACCCTTCAAAAACTTCATCAACCCACCGCGGCGCAGCGGTTTACTAATCCCCAAGCTTGAAGGACAAAGCGATGCTACACACCGTCAAAATTACCCCCCAAGAAGCTCTGCAGCGCACGATCGAACACCGTGAAATTTTTCACGATGAGATGCTGCATTTGATGCGCCAAATCATGTCCGGTGAGATGTCGCCTGTCATGATGGCGGCGCTGATTACGGGGCTGCGGGTTAAAAAAGAAACCATTGGAGAGATCACTGCAGCAGCACAAGTGATGCGGGAATTCTCGACCAAGGTGGAAGTGAAAGACACCAAGCACTTGGTCGACATCGTTGGAACCGGTGGCGACGGATCCCACACTTTTAATATTTCAACGTGCTCTATGTTTGTGGCCGCAGCCGCAGGGGCTAAACTTAGCAAGCACGGTGGGCGCAGCGTCAGCAGCAAAAGCGGCAGCGCCGATGTGCTGGAGGCTTTGGGCTTGAATATCAATTTATCGCCCACTGCGATTTCTCAGTGCATCGCAGAACACGGCGTGGGCTTTATGTTCGCCCCCAACCACCACCCAGCCATGAAAAATGTCGCGCCAGTGCGCCGCGAACTAGGAATTAAAACGATCTTCAATATTTTGGGGCCCTTAACCAATCCCGCTGGCGCCCCCAACATTTTGATGGGCGTTTTTCATGCGGATTTGGTCGGTATTCAGATCCGTGCTTTGCAGCGTTTGGGCGCCGAACATGCTTTGGTGGTTTACGGCCGTGACGGGCTGGATGAAGTCAGTCTTGGGGCTGCAACTTTGGTCGGAGAACTCAAAGACGGACACATCACCGAGTACGAAATTCACCCGGAAGACTTTGGTATGGTGATGTCGAGTAACCGTGCTTTAAAGGTTGATACTGCAGAAGATTCAAAAGCCGTGTTGCTGTCGGTTTTAAATAACCAAAGCGGTCCCGCTAAAGATATTGTGATTCTCAACGCAGGCGTGGCTTTGTACGCAGCCAATGTGGCCGCTACGATGCAAGAAGGCATTGTGCTGGCGCAAAAGGCGATTGAGTCAGGTGCGGCCAAAGCCAAATTGGATGCCTTGGTTTTGTTGTCACATACGTTTGAAAAATAAAACGACCCAAAATAACGGTCCATTCCAAGAAAAGAAAAAATGAGCGATATTCTAGAAAAAATCGTAGCGGTTAAACACCAAGAAGTTGCTGCTTCCCAGCGCCGAAAATCACTGACGGCCGTGAGAGCTGATGCTGAATCACGCGTACTCACGCGTGATTTTGTGGGTGCGATGCGATCCAAAATCGCGGCAGGCCACCCCGCAGTGATTGCAGAAATCAAAAAAGCCAGTCCTTCGAAAGGCGTCTTGCGCGAAGAATTTATTCCCGCCGACATAGCTCAGAGCTACGCAGAATATGGAGCAGCTTGTCTTTCGGTCTTAACCGATGTCGATTTTTTCCAAGGCAGTGTGGATTTTTTAAAGCAGGCTCGGGCGTCTTGCCAGTTGCCAGTCTTGCGCAAAGACTTCATGGTCGATGCCTACCAAATTTATGAATCTCGGGCCATGGGGGCCGACGCGGTGTTGTTGATTGCGGCGTGTTTGGATGATGCGCAAATGAAAGATTTTGAAGCCATAGCGCGCAATTTAGATATGGCGGTGTTGGTGGAAGTACATGACCAAGCAGAGCTTGAGCGGGCATTGAAACTCAAAACGCCTTTGATTGGAGTGAATAACCGCAACCTCAAAACCTTTGAAGTTTCTCTGGACACCACCTTGACTTTGCGTTCACACGTCCCTGCCGACCGAATTTTGGTGACCGAGAGTGGCATTCAAACCCGCGAAGATGTGCTTCGTATGGGCGCCTCTGGCGTCAATGCCTTTTTGGTTGGCGAGGCGTTTATGCGGGCGAGCGACCCCGGTGTGGCGCTGGCCGAGCTTTTTGTCTGAGCTGTGTCGCTTTTCCCGGAGCACGCATCAGCCTCGCAACTGCAAACTGCGAACCCCTCGGATTGGTCAGTGCATCCTGCTTGGCAGCCGCTGATAGATGCTTTTTTTGAGTCGCTTGACGGCTTGAATGTGCGTGCGTTTCTTGCGCAAAGATTGAACGAAGGCGCGACGATTTTCCCGCCCCAACCTTTGAACGCGCTGGAGTTAACGCCCCCGCAATCGGTTCATACCGTTATTTTGGGACAAGACCCCTACCATGGCCGCGGCCAAGCCGAAGGCTTGGCGTTTTCAGTGGCGCCGGGGGTTGCGCTCCCTCCGTCGCTACGCAATATTTTTAAAGAGCGACTTCGGGATCTGAGGGAGCCGTTTCCCCCTAGCCCAGTCCCGGGTGGGAGTTTGAAGGGGTGGGCGCACAACGGCGTTTTGTTGCTCAATACCTGCTTGACCGTGGAAGAAGGGCGGCCCAACAGCCACAGCGGCCAAGGCTGGGAGGCTTTGACTGACGCAGTCATTCGCGCCGTATCTAAAGGAGCCAGGCCGGTTGCCTTTTTGTTGTGGGGCGCCAACGCGCAAAGCAAAAAAAGCTTGATTGACGCTGACCGGCACCTGGTTTTGACAGCCAATCACCCCTCCCCCTTGTCTGCCATGCGCCCGCCGATTCCTTTTTTTGGTTGCGGTCATTTTTCCAGAGCGCTTGCTTGGCAAAAATCACAGGGGTGGGACGTTTAAGCCTGAGTCAGGGGCTTCCTATGAAGTGCAAACTCATGGCATAATAGTCGGCTCACGTTTGGAGAGGTGGCCGAGTGGTTAATGGCAGCAGACTGTAAATCTGCCCTCTTACGAGTACGCTGGTTCGAATCCAGCCCTCTCCACCAGTGATAACTGCATTTGCGCGGGGTTCGTATAGTGGTAATACCTTAGCCTTCCAAGCTAAAGCGAGGAGTTCGATTCTCCTACCCCGCTCCACGTGCGTCGTTGATTTGATTGAGGTGTTTGCTGTGGCAGATGCTAGCGCCCATTTGGCTCAGTGGTAGAGCACTCCCTTGGTAAGGGAGAGGTCGCGGGTCCGATTCCCGCAATGGGCACCAGGTTTTTTTATTGTTTGACCGCATTATTTTTCGGAGTCTGAAAAATGGGAAAAGAAAAATTCACACGAACTAAGCCCCACGTTAACGTAGGCACGATTGGTCACGTTGACCATGGCAAAACCACGCTCACAGCGGCCATCACCACCGTGTTGGCAGCCAAGTTTGGTGGCCAAGCGAAGGCTTACGATCAAAT
>CAMDAN010000114.1 GCA_945888535.1 Bordetella parapertussis | reverse complement strand
TTGTACGACCGCGTGCATTCTCGCGAAATTGCCAGTTACGGCGGCGTGGTCAATACCATGCCGAAGTTCGCTGCATTCTCTTTGTTCTTTGCCATGGCCAACTGCGGCTTGCCGGGAACCGCAGGCTTTGTCGGTGAGTGGATGGTGATTTTGGGCGCTGTGAAATTCAATTTCTGGATCGGTTTTGTTGCTGCGAGTGCGTTGATTTTTGGAGCGGCTTACACGCTTTGGATGTTTAAGCGCGTTTACCTTGGACCGGTCAGCAACGACGATGTCAAAGGCCTCAGCGATATCAATGCCCGCGAGTTTGTGATGCTGGCGCTCTTGGCTGCCGCTGTTTTGTACATGGGCGTCAACCCTAAACCGTTTACCGATGTGATGGACACGTCGGTGGCCGAATTGCTCAGGCACGTTGCAGTGTCTAAGCTGAATTAACGCTTGCACCATTGAGAGACGAACGATGATTGACCAAATCACTTGGGTTGCTATTTTCCCTGAGGCCATATTGCTGGTCATGGCGTGCGCGATTGCGCTCTTGGACCTGAGAGCCCAAAGCCTCTTGCGCCCCTTGACGTATGCACTGACGCTCATCACCCTAGGCGTCGTCGCATTGATCGAAGCCTTGTACGCCAGTAGCGGAATGACCATGTACGGCTTTGGCAATATGGTGGTTGCCGACACCATGGCTGCTTGGCTCAAGTGTTTCTCGGCTATAGCTGTGATGGTGACCTTGGTGTATGGCCGACCTTACGCGGCCTCGCGTGACATGTTGCGAGGCGGTGAGTTGTTTACCTTGGGCCTCTTTGCCTTGTTAGGTATGTTCATCATGATTTCGGGAAATAATTTTCTCGTGATCTACATGGGCTTAGAGTTGCTGACACTCTCGAGCTATGCCTTGGTGGCCTTGCGCCGCGACCACCCCGCAGCCATTGAGGCCGCAATGAAATACTTTGTGTTGGGCGCGATGGCATCGGGCTTCTTGCTTTATGGCATGTCCATGCTTTATGGGGCGACAGGCTCACTTGATATCAACGCGGTGTTCAAGGCGATTGTTTCTGGCCAAGTCCGCCACCAGGTATTGGTTTTTGGTTTGGTATTTATTGTGGCCGGATTGGCTTTCAAACTCGGCGTCGTTCCTTTTCATATGTGGATTCCTGACGTCTACCAAGGCGCACCCACGGCGGTTACCTTGATGATTGGCGGCGCACCTAAATTGGCTGCATTTGCAATCACCATGCGTTTGTTGGTGGAGGGCATGCTGCCTTTGGCCATTGACTGGCAGCAAATGCTGATGCTGCTATCCATTGCATCGCTTTTTATCGGGAACCTTGCTGCTATCGCGCAAACCAATATCAAACGGATGTTGGCTTTTTCAACTATTTCCCAAATGGGATTTGTCCTGATTGGCGTGATGTCGGGCGTGATCAATGGCAACCCACTCTCTGCTGCTAATGCGTATAGCTCTGCGATGTTCTATGTCATTACCTACGTTCTGACCACCTTAGCCAGTTTTGGGGTAATCATGTTGTTGGCACGTGATGGTTTCGAGAGTGAAGAAATCACAGACTTTGCGGGCCTGAACCAAATAAGTCCCTTGTACGCGGGTGTGATGGCTGCGTGTATGTTCTCGCTTGCTGGCATTCCTCCGATGGTTGGTTTTTATGCCAAGTTGTCGGTCTTGCAAGCCTTGATTGCTTCGGGTCAGTTGTTGCACTTGGGTTTCGCTATTTTTGCTGTGATGATGTCCTTGGTCGGCGCGTTTTACTACCTGCGCGTTGTCAAAGTGATGTATTTCGATGAGCCTATTACCGCAAGCAAAATTGTTGCCCGCACCGATGTTCGCGTGGTCTTGTGTATCAACGGTGCGTTGGTTTTGCTGCTGGGCTTGTTCCCAGCCGGTTTGATGGCTTTGTCTGCACAATCCATTTTGCAAATGCTTGGAACCTAAGGGTTTGGGCGTTCTATGTCCCACTCTCTAGGTGTTTTTTTTCTTGTTGCTTTGTCATTGCTCTTAGCAAACACGCCTTTTTTAACCCAGCGCATATTAGGTATTGTTAAAGTGATCAAACCCAAAAGTTTGGGTCTTCGTTTGCTGGAACTCGTGTTTTTTTATGGGCTTGTTGGAGGCGCAGGGTTATTGCTAGAACAAGCCTACGGGCAAATCGCTCCCCAAGGCTGGGAGTTTTACGCCATCACTGGAACGCTGTTCGTGACACTGGCGTTTCCCGGTTTTGTGTACCGTTATTTACTCAAACACAACAACTAGACCGGCACCACCATGGCGGACAACCATTTGCGTGAAATTCGGCAATCGCGCCAAGAAATCCTAAAAGGCAGTTTTTTACACGCCTTTAGCGATACCGTCACCTTGCCTGATGGAACCACTACCCACCGCGAATTCATTGTTCACCCTGGGGCTGTGATGGTCATCCCCTTGCTCTTAGACGCAGACGGCTCGGTGCGGGTTGTATTGGAGCGCCAATTCCGATACCCGGTCGACCGCGTTATGGTTGAATTTCCTGCGGGAAAGCTAGAAGCCAACGAATCTGTGTTGGCGTGTGCGCAACGTGAATTGATGGAGGAAACGGGTTACCGCGCAACCCAGTGGGCACGTGCGGGTGTTCTTCATCCTGTTATTTCTTACTCCACCGAAACCATCGATATTTGGTTTGCGCGTGGCCTCACTTTGGGTGAGCGCAAGCTCGATTCTGGCGAGTTTTTAGATGTTATTACGGCAAAGCCAGATGAGCTTTTGCAATGGTGCCGCGATGGACGTGTGACCGATGCAAAAACGCTGACGGGTGTACTCTGGTTACAAAATTTTCTAAGTGGCGCTTGGCCGCTTGACTGGCAAAACGCAGCATGAAAGTCCTTGATCTGGAGTGTAGCCAAGGCCATACCTTTGAGGGTTGGTTCGGCTCGGAAGAAGACTTTGTTTCGCAATGCGAACGCGCTTTGGTTCAGTGCCCCATGTGCGCTGATGCCAAGGTCACGAAAAAGCTCAGTGCACCGCGCTTGAATTTATCCAACCCACGGGAATCTGCTTTTGAAAAAACAAGCGAAGCGACCACCGCGGTAGCTGCACCTGCCAACCCTGATTTAACTAGCGCTTGGATGGCGATGGCCAGAGCCATGATTGCCAATACGTCTGACGTTGGAAACCGATTTGCCGAAGAGGCGAGAAAAATCCATTATGGCGAAGTCCCAGAGCATGGAATTCGTGGCCAAGCTACTGCGCAAGAAACCCGTGATCTTCTTGAAGAGGGCATCGCTGTGATGCCCCTCGTCTTACCTGATGCTCTTAAGGAGCCTTTGCAATAGCCGTTTCAGGGGTACAAGTCCCGGAGTTCGCGGGCATGCAAGATGCGCTTGCATCCAACAATAAAGGTTGCAGTGCGCAAACTCACTTTGTGGTCAAGCCCTACTTGCCACACCACGGCAAACGCCTCTTTCATGATTCGAACCAAGCGCGAATTGATCTCATCTTCGCTCCAGAAAAAGCTCGAAAAATCCTGAACCCATTCAAAGTAACTCACCGTGACGCCGCCTGCGTTGGCGATGACGTCTGGGACCACTAAGATACCTCGGTCTTGCAAAATATCATCAGCCTGCGGCGTAGTGGGCCCATTGGCACCTTCAATCACCATGCGGGCTTGAATACGGTGGGCATTGGTTTCAGTGATCTGTTGCTCTAGGGCAGCGGGTATCAAAATATCACACGCAATTCCCCAGAAATCCTCGTCCGGTAACACATCGGCTAAAGCGAAGCCGGCCACGCTGCCCGTGTTCGCAACATGCAATAGTAGCGCGTTGACATCGAGGCCCGATGCTTTGGCAACAGTTCCGCCATGGTCTTGAACTGCGACGATCTTGGCCCCCGCTTGCGCAAAAAGTTTGGCAGCAATACCGCCTACATTGCCAAAGCCCTGCACCGCGATTTTTGAACTGCCAATGTCTAACCCGATGTGTTTGGCTGCCTCTACCCCCACGGTATAGACGCCCCGTCCTGTTGCTTCCCGACGTCCGAGCGATCCGCCCAAGTCAATTGGCTTACCAGTGACTACACCGGTGGCTGTGGCGCCTTCGTTCATGGAATAGGTGTCCATCATCCAAGCCATCGTTTGCTCATTGGTATTCACGTCAGGCGCGGGAATGTCTTTGGTGGGCCCAATGATGATTCCAATTTCACTGGTGTAGCGTCGCGTCATGCGCTCGAGTTCGCCGATCGATAGGTTTTTAGGATTCACACGGATGCCACCCTTAGCGCCACCGTAGGGAACGTTGACAGCCGCATTTTTAATAGACATCCAAGCCGAGAGCGCCATCACTTCTGACAGCGTAACGTCTTGGTGAAAGCGCACGCCGCCTTTGCCTGGTCCGCGCGACGTGTTGTGTTGAACCCGGTAGCCTTCGAAATGCGCAACCGTTCCATCGTCCATTTGAATCGGTACATCCACAATCAAGGCCCGCTTGGGACGCTTTAAAGTTTCTGCCCACCGCGCGAGATGACCCAGGTAGGGGATGACCCGGTCGACCTGTTGTAAATAAACCCCCCATGGTCCAAGGTGGTCGGCTTGCAAATAACTCGGAACAGCGTGAGACATAAAGGCACCTAAGGTATTAGTTAAAGTGCCTGCAATGTAGTCTTGCCTTTTTCAGTTGTCCAAGGCCAACTCGTTTCTTAACTATGCAAAAAATGGATAACCATGAAAATTGGAGCCAAATTAAGCATTGAACTGCAGTGCGGCCAGTCCGGCATAAACCCCGCCACGCGCTACCAATTCTGCATGGGTCCCTTGCTCGACGAGTTTTCCGTGGTCTAGGACCACAATCACATCGGCTTTTTGAACCGTGGCAAGGCGATGGGCAATCACAATGGTGGTTCGGTCGCGCATGGCTGAATCCAGCGCAGCTTGAACCATCCTTTCACTCTCTGCGTCAAGGGCGCTGGTCGCCTCATCAAGTAAAAGCAACGGTGGGTTTTTCAACATGGCGCGGGCAATCGCAATGCGTTGGCGTTGACCGCCGGACAAGCGCAATCCGCGTTCGCCTAAAAACGTGTCGTAGCCTTCGGGAAGGGCCGTAATGAATTCGTGTGCAAAAGCGGCTTTTGCTGCGGCTTTGACCTCCATATCGGTCGCTTCAGGCTTCCCGTAGCGAATATTTTCCAGCGCACTGCTTGAAAAAATAACCGCGTCTTGGGGGACGATGCCAATGCGTTGGCGAAGCGCATGCAAGGACATGGCCTGTGTCTGCACACCGTCTAAAACGATATGACCCGATTGCGCATCGTAAAAACGCAGCAAGAGTTGAAACACCGTACTTTTACCTGCACCGCTAGGGCCCACAATGGCAACGGTTTGTCCCGGTTGAATTTTCAAACTGAAATTTTCGAGCGCCTGTTGCAAAGGGCGCGAGGGGTAGTTGAACGCGAGACCGGCAAACTCCACCGCGCTGCCAGCGGCTGGCATGGTGGCCACACGAGGATTTGCGGGTGAGCTAATGGGAGAGCGGGTGTTCAGAAGTTCCATTAACCGCTCGGTCGCACCCGCTGCGCGTAACAAGTCACCGTAAACCTCACCCAAAACAGCAAACGCACTGGCCAAAATAATCACGTAAACCACGGTTTGACCCAAATCACCCGCGCTGATGCGGCCAGCGACAACGGCTTGGGTTCCTTGGTATAAGCCCCAAAGCAATGCGGCCGACGTCGCAATGATGATGAACGCTACCAAGACCGAGCGGGCGAGACTTCGACGCACTGCGGTGTCAAAGGCGTTGTCGGTCGAAACGGTAAAACGCGCTGACTCCCGGTCTTCGGCGGTATAGCTTTGGACGACCGGAATCGCATTCAACACTTCGGCGGCAATGGCGCTGGAGTCAGCAATGCGGTCTTGGCTGGCGCGAGAAAGTTTACGAACCCGGCGTCCAAACCAAAGGCTTGGCAAAATAATCAGGACCAACACCACCAAAACCTGCAACATCACCAAGGGGTTTGTCCACACCAAAACACCCAATGCACCCAAGCCCATGACTGCGTTGCGTAAACCCATACTCAAGGAGGAGCCGACAACAGTCTGAACCAGCGTCGTGTCAGCAGACAGGCGCGAGAGAACTTCGCCGGTTTGTGTCGTTTCAAAAAACTCAGGGCTTTGGTGCATCACGTGTTGGTAAACCGCAGTACGTAAGTCCGCTGTGACGCGCTCGCCCAACCAGCTCACCATGTAAAAACGTGCTGCTGAAAAAAGACCCAAAGCGGTAGCCACCCCAAAGAGCAGAACAAAGTGTTCTTGCATGGCCATCATCTGCGCGCCCTTGTCGTTTTGTACCAAGCCGCCGTCTATCAAGCTACGAAGCGCGAGTGGGAAAGCCAAGGTGGCTGCGGCAGCCAAGACTAAAAACAAAAGCGCTAAACCAATTCGCCCCCGGTAGGGTTTTAAAAAAGGCATGAGGCCTGAGAGCGATTTAGGGCTTTGAGATTTGGGGCGTTCAGTTGTCATGGGCTTTTATATGGGGTGCTTAGCTGAGTCTACAAGCGAAGTAAGTCGATAAACACGAAACTTTTTTTGAGCTTGGCATTAGGCTATGATCACGCCTTCACCGGGGGTGTCTTGCGTTAGCAGGACTGAGAAATACCCCATGAACCTGATCTGGGTCATGCCAGCGTAGGAAGTGTGATGGGGAAGAGATGCCGTGCGTTCTGGGGGCTCTTTCGTTTCATGCGTCCGCCTGGATTTTTTGAAACGTTATGAGGCTTACTATGAACCACGGCATTTTTTCTTTGTTTCGGCGCACCAAACCTACTTTGATCGCAGCAGCGCTTGCAGTTACTGTCAGCTCTGCTTCTCTTGCAGCGGATCCACCGGTGGAGTTACGGGTTTTAACCCACAGCTCGTTTGCTATCCCTAAGCCCCTGTTGGCGCAGTTCGAAAAAGA
>CAMDAN010000113.1 GCA_945888535.1 Bordetella parapertussis | reverse complement strand
TCCGATTCTGTCCGATGCCCGAGGCGTTCAGCTCTTGGTTCGCAAATGGGAGAAGAAAGGCCGCTTGCCTGATGCCATTGTGATTGAACACCCACGCTTGGCTGGCGGCCATCTGGGGGCGGCCAAAGTCGCCGACCTGCAAGACACGCGCTTTGACTTTGATGTGGTACTTCCTCAAGTTTTGGAATTTTTTAAAGCATCCGGCTTGGAAGGAAAAATCCCGCTGATTGCTGCCGGTGGTATTTCAAGCCGAGAAGACATAGCGCGGCTCCAGGCATTGGGCGCTGCCGCAGTGCAACTTGGCACCGCCTTCGCTGTCACCGAAGAGTGTGATGCGGCGCTCGCCTTTAAACAGGTTTTGGCTCGGGCTCAGCCTGAAGACATGGTTGAATTTACCAGCGTGGCTGGGTTACCGGCCCGTGCCGTTCGAACGCCGTGGTTGGATAAGTACTTGCGGATTGAGCCCAAGTTACAAAAAGCTGCCCATGTGAAGAAAAAATGCAATATGTCTTTTGACTGTTTAACCCACTGCGGCTTGCGTGATGGCGTGGCAACGATGGGGCAGTTTTGTATTGACCAGCAGCTTGGCCATGCCTTTGAAGGCGACGTTCACAAAGGTCTGTTCTTTCGAGGGGCGGGAACACTGCCTTTTGGAAGCCAGATTCGCACCGTCCAAGAATTAATGCAATGGCTCTGCGGTGGTATTCAGCCCGTTTTAGCAACCGAACTAACACATGAAAAACAATGAATTCAAAGGCATGAAGACGCCTCTTCAAAGCCAACCCATCTCAGACGACGTTCTCCGAGAAAAGTATTTAAAACCCGGAGAAACGGGAGTTGGCGACTTGTATGCCCGAGTGGCAAAAGCGTTGGCCTCGGTGGAGCTTGAGCCTAATCAAAAAAAATACGAGGCCCTTTTTCTAAAGAACTTGTACCTTGGCGCGATTGGTGCGGGACGCATCATGAGTTCTGCGGGAACGTCGATTCAAGCGACCTTGATCAATTGTTTTGTTCAACCCGTGGGTGACTGTATCCAAGGAACTGACGCCGATGGCTACCCTGGAATTTACGAGGCGCTTCGCGAGGCGGCTGAAACCATGCGTCGCGGTGGCGGAGTGGGCTATGACTTTTCCCGAATTCGTCCACGCGGAGCCTACGTCAAAGGCACCGCTTCTATTGCTTCTGGGCCGTGTAGTTACATCAACGTCTTTGACCAATCGTGTTCCACGGTGGAAAGCGCAGGAGCCCGCCGAGGCGCCCAAATGGGCGTATTGCGGATTGACCATCCTGACGTTTTCGAATTCATTAACGCCAAGCGAACCCCCGGACGTTGGAACAACTTTAACGTCTCGGTCGCCGTGAGTGATGCGTTCATGGACGCACTACAAACCGGTAAAACCTGGCAACTGGTTCACCAAGCCAAGCCCTGTGATGCTAAGTTAAATGAAGGTGCAAGTCAGCGTGACGATGGCCAATGGGTTTACCAAACTTTGCCTGCGCAAGACCTGTGGGATGCCATCATGCGTTCGGCCTATGACTATGCCGAGCCAGGCATCTTATTTTTAGACCACATCAATCTCGATAACAACCTGCGAGCAAGCGAATCCATCGCTGCGACCAATCCGTGTGGAGAGCAGCCGCTTCCGCCCTATGGCTGCTGTGATTTAGGCCCCGTGATCTTGCCGCAGTTTGTCCGCCATCCTTTTTCTATTGGGGGGGAAGCGCAGTTTGAGTTCCCCGCGTTTGAAAGCGCGGTTGCGTTACAAGTTCGGGCCTTAGACAACGTTTTAGATCTCACCTTTTGGCCCTTGAAACAGCAACAAGATGAAGCCATAGCCAAACGCCGCATTGGTGTGGGGTTTACCGGCTTGGGCAACGCCTTGGCGATGTTATGTCTGCGCTACGACCGCCCTGAAGGTCGCGACATGGCCGCGCGGATTGCAGAGTCGATGCGAGACGCAGCCTACTCAGCGTCGGTTGCGCTTGCCCAAGAAAAAGGCGCTTTCCCCCTGTTTAACGCTGACGGTTATTTGTTGACCGATAACTTCAGCAGCCGTTTGCCTGAGGCGCTTAAAACATCGATCCGAGCGCATGGCATTCGCAACAGCCATTTACTATCGATAGCCCCCACCGGCACCGTCAGTTTGGCATTTGCCGACAACGCATCCAATGGCATCGAGCCGTCCTTTTCATGGGAGTACAAACGCAAAAAACGCGAAGCAGATGGAAGCACGACTGAATACGCTGTTCAAGACCATGCTTGGCGCATGTACCAGCACCTAGGCGGCAGCGTTGACCCTCTGCCTGCGTATTTTGTCTCCGCCATGGATATGGCGGCACAAGACCATATCGCGATGATGCAGGCAGTTCAGCCCTTTATAGACACCGCCATATCCAAAACCGTCAACGTGCCGGTCGATTACGACTACGAAAAATTCAAGCAGTTGTATTTGCAAGCTTGGCAAGCCAACCTGAAAGGTTTGGCAACCTACCGCCCCAATAGTATTTTGGGGTCTGTGTTAGAAATAACCTCCCCTTCTGACGCCCAAACTCCAGGTGTGAGCGACGCTGAAACGGCCTTTGATCCGATGCGCAGCGTCATCGAAAGTCGTCCCAAGGGTGCGCTGTCTGCAGTGGCTGAAAAAATCGAATACTGGACCCAAGAGGGCCATAAGACTTTGTACTTGGTGGTTTCGTTTTTACCTGTTGCCAATGCCCAAGGCGACGGTGTCGTAGAACGCGCCATCGAGTTTTTTATGCCGGTGGGACAAAGCGGCGAATCTCAGCAGTGGGTGACATCTAGCATGCGCTTGCTGTCCTTGGCCGCTCGCGGCGGCTTTTTGGAGCGGGCCTTGAGCGATATGCGCAAGGTGGCTTGGGACCGAGGCCCCGTTCGTTTGGGAACCTTTGAAAAACCCGGTGGCGCACAGGTCCCGCTGTGGCATGACTCTGAAGTGGCCGCCATTGCCTATGCCATTCAAAATATCATGGCAAAAAAAGCAGTTTCTCACCAACATTACACGCCGCATGCGGACCCAACCAACCACTACGGAACGACTGCCCCACCTCCACCCTCTGCCTTGGGCGGAAAAAAATGTGCGGAATGTGGCGCACACGCCATGATTCGCAAAGATGGTTGTGATTACTGTACCCAATGCGGCTATATAGGAACCTGCGGATAATGCCTGACGAAATCGGCTCAGAACTCATCTCGTTAGCCACGGAACTCATCCACAGCCGGCAAACCACGCTGCCTAAACGCTTGCTTGCGCCGGGGCCTTCAGAAAAAGAGCTTCAAGCGATTTTGGGAGCGGCGGCCAGTGCCCCCGACCACGGGCAGTTGCTGCCTTGGCACTTTATCTTGGTTGCTGAGACCGCTCGAGCCCGTCTAGCTGAAGCTTTTGGCGCCGCATTGTTAGCGCGTGATCCCCTAGCCACGCCTGAGCAGGTCTCACAAGCCCAAGAAAAAGCCTTTAGAGCGCCCTGTTTGCTCTTGGCTGTAGTCGACGAATTCAAAGGCGACCCCGCGATTGACCTGTCGGAACGCATCATTTCAACTGGATGCGCCATACAAAACATGCTTCTTATGGCCCATGCCTATGGATTTGGCTCAGGCCTCACCAGCGGCAAAGCGCTTAAATCAAACCTGCTGCGCCAATTGTTTTCTCTTCAAACCGCCGAACACGCGCTGTGCTTTATCAGCTTAGGTAGCGTTCAAAACCAACGACCGATTCGGGTTCGGCCCAAGGTGTCGGATTACCTCACGGTTCTCCAATAAAGGTAGGATCAGACTATGCTAAAAAAATTACTTCTATTCGCTGGTCTTTTGACGGCCATGGCGAGCTGGGCCGGCAATCCTCCGCCGACTATTTCTGCACAGCAACTGCCCCCGCCCTTGATGGCGCTGTATGCCAAAGAAAAGCCAGACTTGGGTCGCTACGGACACTGCTCCGCTGCCTTTGACAGCCGAACCGACGGCATGAAAATGGCAATCAGTTGCTCGATTTACGTGCGACTCTCCGCCCAAGGTGAACGCCTGTCTTTAAAACTGTGTGCTGAACGGGCAGAACTACTCAAAATCAAATCGCCTTGCATGCTCATCGTTGATCCGTGATCGCAGCATAATTGGGGCATGTCTAATGAAGCCTTCTCTCCTGCCTTAGCCCATCCCCCACACGGCGTTGCCCGACTAGATCACTTGGGTGTTATCAAAATCACCGGTGAAGACAATGCCAAATTTCTTCAAGGCCAGCTCACCCAAGACTTTGCGCTGTTGGGCCTGAATGAGGCCAGATTGGCTGCCTTTTGTAATGCCAAGGGTCGCATGCAAGCCAGTTTCATTGGCTTTAAATACCCCAACGGGGATCACACCGATATTCTGCTAATTTGTAGCAAAGACCTGTTGGCCGCTACGATGAAACGGCTGTCGATGTTTGTGATGCGAGCCAAAGCTGTTTTGACAGATGCCAGCGCCGAGTTTGCGGTCTATGGCTTGCTCGGAAATAAAGATTCCAAATCTTCAGCAACAATTTCGACCCCGTGGTCCAAAACAGATGTGGGAAGTGTGAGTGTTGTTGGGCTTTATCCCGCCCAAGGCGTAGCGCGTCAAATGTGGGTTGGGCCCTCTACTGCGTTGCCCCCGCAAGGCGATGCCATCGACCTCGATGCCTGGTTGCTCAGTGAAGTTCAAAGCGGAGTCGCGACCCTCAGTACCCCGATTTTTGAAGCCTTGGTTCCGCAAATGCTCAATTTTGAGTCTGTGGGGGGCGTTAATTTCAAAAAAGGATGCTACCCCGGCCAAGAAGTCGTGGCCCGCAGCCAGTTCCGTGGCACCTTAAAAAGACGCGCTTTTATTCTCACTTGTAGCCAAGCCATGGCAGCGGGCGATTTGATCTTCTCCAGTCTAGATACGGAGCAAGAATGTGGGCTGATTGTTCAAGGGGCGAAGGATGCGAACGGGTTGTGGTGGGCTATCGGATCCATGCAAATTCAAGCAGCCAATGAGGGGCACTTGACTCTTGCTTCTCCTTCTGGGGCTACACTGACGCTTCACCCCCTGCCCTACCCACTGCTGGAAGATATTTAATTCGTTTGGCCGACGTAAGATTAGTTTTATTGATATCTATCTACGTCTTACCCTGAATTTTTTTCCATAAATCGAACTCTGAGGCGGATAAGCGATCGTTTTCTTGGGCTGCAGCATTAAATCGGGTGGAGTCCGTTTGAATACCCAGTTGGCGAATTTGGCCGAGCAAGACTTTGAAATGCTCCACAGCCAATGCCGGATTTTCAGAGATTTTGTGAATCGGAAGTGGATGTCGCTCTTCAAGCTCATGTTCTTTTTTAATCAGGTCCAAGAGTGCATTGATTTCTGCGTTGGTTAGATGCAATCGCTTGGCCTCAGACCGAATAAAGCGGGCCTCTTCGTCAGAAATATGACCATCTTTCAGGATGTCGTATATGTTGGCTTTCAACAATTCCCGCTTTTTGACTAACTCATCGCTAAACGAAGAAGCTAATAAAGCAGCAGGTATCGCAAAGATACCGATCCCCACCAGAGACAGGACAACGGTCACAGCTCTTCCAACAGGTGTCACCGGCGAAATATCTCCATACCCCACTGAGGCCAGGGTAATCACTGCCCAATAAATGGCGGTAGGGATATTTTCAAACTTTTCTGGTTGCGCTTCATGTTCAAACAAATAGCCCAAGCTAGCAGTCAAGATGACCAGCAAAAACATGATGAACGTCGCAGCGACCAAAACGGGCCATTCGCGAGCTATCACTTTAAACATCACGGCTGATGCGTCGCTTCCACGGGCGAGTTTAAGCAACCGCGCTAGGCGGAAGATTCGCAAGAATCGCAAATCAAACAAGTGGTGTAAAAACACCTCTAAGAAAAATGGCAGTATGGCGAGCAGGTCAATCACGGTTGACGGAGTTTTCGCCTGCTTCAAACGTCCTGAAACTGCGCCCTTGAATCCAGGCTCCTCCACGCTGGAGTAAATCCGCATGACGTACTCAATGGTAAAGATAGCCACGGCTACTGTATCCAATATGACAAATTGCAAATGAAAACTATAGTCGATACGGTGTACCGATTCCAATACCACTGCCGTGACCGAAATCAAAACCCAAACGTTGATAAAAACCTCAAATATATTGTGTATGGTCCCACCATATGCGCTTTTATAAACCAGCGCATGCACTTTTTGGCGGAACGTTCTTCCCTTGTTCAACTCCTTGAACTCAGCAAAAGCAGGAATAAGAACCCTGAATAACTTCAATATCCGCAGTAAACGCAACAAGCGAAGTATTCGAAGATCGACAGGAATGAAAGCTTGTAAGTAAAACGGAAGAATCGCCAACAGATCAATAATGGCAAAGGGGCTCGATAGGAATCCCCAACGTGCATTTTTTCGGCCTTTAAATTCCTCATCTTCAGGCGCTAAGTAAAAGCGCATTACGAATTCAATGCTGAATACAGCGACTGAAAAAACATCAAAAAGATGAAACGAATGCTTGTAAGGCTCGTAAACCGCAGGCACGTGTTCAAACATAAGAGCAAACAAATTGGCCACAATTAAGTAGCTAATCCATTTGTCAATCCCTTTGAGATAGTTCCCTGGAATGCTGGGATCTAACAGCCATGAATAGAGCCACTTCCGCATGGGGAGATCACTCGAAATATTCGCGACCTCATCATGATGAAGGATCGTTTCAATTTTGAAGTCTTTAAGAAAACTGTCTTGGTTACTCATAAATCACCTCAAAAATCGAATTCAGAAATTTTGATGGCATAACCACCTTTGTCACAGACCGACATTCGCAGCAACAGTTTTGTGTCAATCGCCGTTGCATCGGTCAAGGGCGAGATGACAAAGGGAATGGCTGAACCGGCGGGCGTTGCGACTAAATTTTCTAAAACAATCGCGCCCATGGAAGTCCGGTCGGAGGTAAC
>CAMDAN010000112.1 GCA_945888535.1 Bordetella parapertussis | reverse complement strand
GAAAACGGGTGCGGTATTTTTATTGGACTATGGTTTTCCAGAGTCGGAGTACTACCATCCGCAGCGCCACATGGGAACCGTGATGTGCCACCAAGCCCATCAGAGTGACACAGACCCACTCACCCAAGTGGGTCAAAAAGACATTACCGCCCACGTTAACTTCACAGGCATCGCCTTGGCTGCGCAGGACGCGGGCTTAGAGGTTTTGGGATACACCAACCAGGCTCATTTTTTAATGAACTGCGGCATCGTGGAGCTGATGCAAGCGGCCAGTCTGCCTGAGCGAGTCGCGGCTCAAAAACTGATCTTGGAGCATGAAATGGGGGAACTCTTTAAGGTCATCGCGTTAGGCGCGGGGGTGTCGTGGACACCGCTTGGGTTTGTCAAAGGCGACAAGATGCATTGTTTGTAATTTTCAAATCCGCAACGCCGCAGTCAATGCCTGCGCCCTGGCTTTAGAAACCATGTGACCGATCTCTGCCCCGGTTTTCCCTTCTTCAATGGCTTGCGCTGCAATGATTTCGGTGTTGACCGATTGAGCGCATTGCAAGGCAGTCGTTAAAAGTGGGGCTAGGGGGTAAGGCGTAGGGTAGGCGATACAGGTCAAGGCTTCAAGTAGCAGTGCAAAGCGTTCGGGTTTTCTAAAGGCATCGCACTGCTCAAGAAGTTTGACTACCGCAACGCCATCAGTTGGGTCGCAGTGGTTGATCGGGCTGAAGCTGCGTTCAAGCAAGGCGGCTAAATCAGCGCAAGGAGCAGGAATACGGTGCGTTTGAGAAAACGCGTGCAGCGCCGATACACCATGCGTCAAACAAGCAAACCGAACTTCCAGCGCTGCGTTTTTTTGCGCGGTGTAGTCCAATAGCAGCAATGCTTTTTCATTGACTGAAGCATGCAACTCTGGCATCACGACTTGAAGTGCACCACACGCTTGTAGGACTGTGACCATACGCGAAGGAGTTTGCTCCATCAGCCCTTTGGAAAACTCAATCCATACCCGCTCTGCGACCAGATGCTCTGCCTCTTGGCTTGCAACTATGTCTTGCATCATTACCATGGTTTCTGGGGCCACTGTGAAGTCAGGAAACCGAGCAGCAAAGCGGGCCAGGCGCAAAATTCTTACCGGGTCTTCGCGAAACGCAGGGCCGGTGTGGCGCAAGATTTTGTTTTTAATATCTTGCCGTCCGCCAAAGGGGTCAACGCAACCTGCAAGATCAATCGCTTGGCTGCCTTCATTGAACGCAACGGCTATCGAGTTCATCGTTAAATCGCGCCGTGAGAGGTCTTCCTCTAAGGTAACGTCGGGCGCAGCATGGACAGAAAACCCTCGGTAGCCGGGTGCGGTTTTTCTCTCGGTGCGGGCTAAGGCATATTCTTCTTTGGTGTGTGGATGAAGAAAAACGGGGAAGTCCCGACCTACGGGAATAAAACCAAGATCAAGCAGAGATTGTGCCCTTGCGCCGACCACGACAAAGTCACGGTCACGCACTGGCAAACCCATCATCAAGTCACGAACGGCGCCGCCAACAAGGTAGGTTTGCATGGATAGGGACGGTGCGCTTGGCCTAAGGCTTTAAGCGGTAGGGTTCATCAAAGTCTAAGAAGTCGTGTTCTTTTAAGGCGGCGTCGATCCAGGCTTTGACGCCTGGCAAAGAAGTAACGCGCTCAATGTAGGCAGTGATCGTCGCGGGCACCGGCAAAGCGTAGGTTTTTAAACGCATGCAAACGGGGGCGTAATACGCGTCGATCACAGAAAAGTCGCCAAACAGCATGGGCCCACCATGCGCCTCAAGAAGCTGCGTCCACATCGCAACGATGCGTTCTACATCAGAGCGCACAGCCGGTTTGTCGCGCCAAATGATGGCGCCTTGTTCAGACAAAGAAGCCTCGATGTTCATCGGGCAGTTGGCCCGCAAGCCCATAAACCCCGCATGCATTTCCGCACAAAGGCTTCGTGCAAGCGCGCGTTCGCTGGAACTTTGGGGCCAGAGTTTTTTCTCTGGAAATTTTTCGGCTACATACTCTGCGATAGCCAAAGTGTCCCAAACAACAAGCGCACCATCTTGCAGCACAGGAACTTTTCCAGCAGGAGAAATGGATTGGAGTGTTTGTTTGAATTCGGAGTCGGGCGTGAAGCCATCAAATCGCACAACGACTTCTTCAAACGCAACCTGCGCTTGCGTTAGCAACACCCAAGGCCGCATTGACCAGGAGGAATAATTTTTATTGCCAATATAGAGTTTGAGCATAGAGTTTTACTTAGGTTTAAGGTAAATCAAGCCCGTCTTCGGGCGTCAAGGCATCAACTGGGCCAATCGTGCCTAAGCGAGATTTAACGGATTGCGGTTGTCCGGTCAATAACGCAGCATAGAGCGTGGTATTAGAAATTACTTTTTTGACGTAATCGCGCGTTTCATGAAAGGGAATATTCTCCGCCCAAATCGCCGCTTCCATGGAGGGGCTGCCACTTTGTCCGCGCCATAAACGGGAGCGGCTCGGCCCTGCGTTGTAGGCCGCAGCAGCCAGCGGCATCGACCCGCTGAAACTATCTAAAACCAATTTAAGGTAACCCGTTCCAATAGCAATATTGGTTTCGCGGTCGGTGATTTTTTGGGGTGTAAAGTCAGTGAGGCCAATTTTTTTAGCGGTCCACTTCGCAGTTGCTGGCATCACCTGCATCAAGCCGGAGGCGCCCATGCCTGACTTGGCGTCCATGATGAACCGGCTCTCTTGGCGAATCAATCCATACACATAAGCGGGATCGAGCCCAATGCTTTGCGCTCGCGTAACGACAGAATTTTTATACGGCATCGGAAAGCGTTGGTCTAGGTCAACCAAGACTTTGGTGCGGTCGCTGGTATTTATGCACCGGTCCCAGACTTCGGCGCGGCAAGCCACATCGGCCGCAGCCAACAAAGCCCGGTCGTCCATACCACCCTTGGTGTGCAAGCTGATGCTGTAATTCCATTCGCGAACACCTTCAGCCCGCAGACCTAAACGAATCGCGTACAGCGCACGTTGCAGGCCCGGGTTGGTGCGAGCCAACTCTTTTTCATCATGCGTGGGCGGCGCAGGCCGGGGTGGAAAACTACTGCGTTGGCCCAGTTCTTCTAAGGCCAGTTGTTCATAAAAACCTTTAATGCCGGCGATGCTTTGCAGTTGGGTAAAGGCTTGGATTCGCGCTGTCTCGCTGGGGCGTTGGGCTAATACGGCGCGCGCGTTCCAGTACACCCACACGCTTTCGTTGCGCAATGAAATCGGCATCGCATTGATAGCCTCTTGCACTTGTTGCCAGCGCCCAGCGCGCAAAGCCGCCCGTGCGGCCCACACGAGATGGTCCTCGTGCATGTGAACGAACTGACCGCGGGCATAAAAATCGGTCGCATTGTTGGAGTGCTTTCTTGCAGCTTGTTTGCCAATCACTCCCCAAATCCAACTGCGTTCTTCGGATGTCAATTGGGCGCGCCAGCGTAGTTTCTCGACTTCAACAGCAGCTTCGGCAGGGTCTAAATAGGCTTGGCGGATCAAAGCCAGCGATACCATCTCGCGGGTTTGAGGGCGCAGGGCGGTGAGCTTGTCGCTGAGGTATTTGCCCGGATTGAGATAAATAGAGTTGACCGTTTTGACCCAAGCCCCATCCAACATGGCAACCGCTTGGGTAGCGATGCGCAAGCGGTCGTTTTCCATCCCTAATCGAGCGCGAATCCAAGCCGTTTGTGAGGGTAATTTTTTATGCTCAATCAGTTGTTCGGCAATACCCGCGCACGCCTCATCGCCCTCACGCAAAGACAGCCATAGGTCTTGAACCGTTTTGGCAACGTCAGCGCCGTTGTTTGCATAGTCACTCCATAAGGCGTAGCACTGCAACGCCCGCTCGTCGCCCATGCGGTACTGGCTGTATTCTTGGTCAAAGGTCGTCCAGTCGCGGTTACGTCCCAACTGCAAAAGCCACTCCGCGCGAAGCCTGTCTTCTTGGTAAGTTCCTGCAATACGACCCAGCGCAGTTTGAATTTCGGATTTGCCAGCGGTGTCTAAACGCGAAGACAACTCCCAATACACCGCCCATGGCTCAAGCGACGAGCCGCGAACTTGACCGAGTAGCGCAGCCATGCGCTTGCGGTCCCGTTGTTTGTAGGCTTGTGCGATGTCAACAATCGCCTCGTCGCTGCGGGCCGAATCGGCGTTTTGCGCGATGGCCAGCGGCGTGCTTAATGAAAAAAGGGCACTGCCAAGGGCAAGTGCTGTCAAAATGGTTCTGAATAACTGCATATGGTGATTATGGACAAATCTATGGACCCCAAAGGACTGGAAAAAAAGGTATTGCGTAAAGCCTTGTTAGAGCAAAGGTTTAATTTGCCAGACCGATTGCACCGGGCGGAGTTGCTGCTTCGGGTGATGCGTATTTGGTTGGTGGGCCGAACCGATACCACCATCGGCGCGTATTGGCCGATCAAAGGGGAGTTTGACCCCTTGCCAGCGTTACACCGCTGGAAAGAAGATGGCGAGCTCAACGAAGAGCCGCAGCGCAGGCGGATTGCTTTGCCAGTCATCAATAAATTACATAAAACTATGACCTTTCACACCTGGTACCCCGGGTGTCCCATGGAAGAAGACGCTTATGGCATCCCTAAGCCCAAAGACACCGAAATGGTGTCCCCGAGTTTGTTGTTTGTCCCGTGTGTCGGCTACAGCGCAGGAGGATACCGTTTGGGTTACGGCGGCGGTTTTTATGACCGCATGTTGGCTAGCTTAGAGCCCAAGCCTTTTACCGTGGGACTGGGATTTGGGGTGGGCTATGTTCCAGACTTTGAGCCTGAGGCGCATGACATTCCCCTGGACGCCATCCTCACGGACCATGGCGTGGCTTGGCCGGTAGAGTCCTCGGTTCGACCTGAGCGTTAGAGGGTTAAAGCCTTAGAGAATTAGATCGTCTCGCGATGTAAGAGCATCGCTTCTTGTTGGTAGCTCTGCAGCGTGGCAATAAGTTTTTTGCGCTGCTTGGGGCTGGCACTGTTATGCAATTGGGCCAACGCTTTGCAGGTTTGCGCGGTGCTACGAATTTTGAAGTCTTGGTACACCACGTCGCTGGAATGTTGCCATTGGGCGTTCCAGGCTTTGAGGGCAATGAGTGCCGTTGCAGTGTCTGCCTTTTGGAGTCCAGCGAGGGTGCTGAGCCCCAACTTTTGGCGGCGTGTTACTTCCGCAAAATACAGGTTTTCCTCTTCTTTGGTTTGGTGCAAAGCGGCGTGAAGCTGTTGTAATTGCGGTGAGCTCAATGCGCCATAAAAATCTTCGGTGCGCTCGGTGAATTTATCCGCACGGCGGTAATCCTCGCGCCATTTCTTTGTCTTTTTTTCAAACGCCTTGGCCATGAAGTCCAGTTGCGCTTGGGTAAGGGTTGGAACAATGGCCGCAGCACTTGGCAAAACCCGCTCGCTGAGCGCATCCATTCGCGCCATCGTTTTTTCATACAACTCGCATACCTGAGGGCCCGTTACATTCCCACTCGCCATCGATTGGGCCGATTCGAGTAAGTCGGCAATGCGGGGTAGTTCCTCTTTTCGGTGCCAATCCACCAGCTTGTTTAACTCGGCGCGGGTTTGTGCACCTTGGGATTTGTCAAAATCCGCATACCCGTCAAGCCACCAGTAAAGAAGCGTGGGCGCATTGTTGTAGCTCAGGCGCAGCGCGGAGCAGCCGCCCAAAGCCAGCGTCAAGCCCAAACCCCACAGCCAAGCCCGGGGCGGGGCGCTGATAATGGTAGTTATTTGGCGCGCCTTACTCTGTAAGCGTAAACGTGCCAACCAAGATTTCAAAAGAGGCATACCTGTGAGCTCAAACCATTCAGAAAACCGCAAAAGTACCACGGTCGCGTCTTTACCTGCTGTGGATGTGGTCATTATGGCGGCGGGTAAAGGCACGCGCATGAAAAGCCGGCTGCCTAAAGTTTTGCAACAACTCGCCCATCAGCCATTGCTGCAGCACGTCTTAGCAACCGCAGAACAACTTCATGCGCGAAGCGCAGTCGTCATTACCGGCCATGGCGCTGATGAAGTTGAGGCTGCTTTATCAAAGGCTTCGGCCGCCTTGCCTTTGAAGTTTGTACGCCAAGAACCCCAGCTGGGTACGGGCCACGCCGTCCAACAAGCGGTCCCCGTTTTGCCTGACGATGGCGTGGTGGTGGTGCTCTCAGGGGACGTGCCCCTGACCCAAGCCGAGACTTTGCAGGCTTTGATCGCGCTGTGCGCAGGACAGCATTTGGCGCTGCTTACCTTGGATATGCCCGACCCCACGGGGTATGGTCGCATTGAGCGCAGCGGCGACGCGGTTCGCGCGATCGTGGAACACAAAGATGCGACCCCAGCGCAGCGCGCATTGACCGAAATTTACAGCGGCATCATGGCTGTCCCTGCTCGCCTGCTCAAAGGCTGGCTGGCGCGGCTTGATAACAACAATGCCCAAGGCGAGTTTTACCTGACTGATATTGTGAAGTTCGCCGTTCAAGACGACGTAAGTGTCTTGGCCCACACGATTACAGACGCGGTGCAGGTCGCCGGAATCAACAGCCCGGTACAACTGGCAGAACTCGAGCGCGCTTACCAACAGCGGCAGGCCTTGGCTCTCATGGAACAAGGCGTTAGGCTCAAAGACCCGGCGCGGCTGGATATTCGCGGTGTGTTGGAGTGTGCCCGTGACGTAGAAATCGATGTCAATTGCATATTTGAAGGCCACGTCGCTTTGGGAGAAGGCGTGAAGATCGGTGCGAACTGCGTGATATCCAATTGCACGATTGCAGCCGACGCAGTGATTCATCCTTTCACGCACATCGACGGCGAAAAACTCGGTGTAACGGTGGGTGAGGACGCCCGAGTCGGCCCCTTCGCACGCCTGCGCCCCGGCGCACAGCTAGGAGCTGACGTACACATCGGCAACTTTGTAGAAGTGAAAAACTCCACGCTAGCCCAAGGTGCAAAAGCCAACCACCTCGCCTACTTGGGCGATGCCACCGTGGGCGAGCGCGTCAACTTCGGCGCAGGCAGCATCACCGCCAACTA
>CAMDAN010000111.1 GCA_945888535.1 Bordetella parapertussis | reverse complement strand
TTTCGCGCTGCGTGTCATGGGTAAGGTAGCCCAGTTTTCCAAAATAGCCATACTTTTCGCCCTTTTTGGATCGCAGGAAGAGGTGGATGTTGTTGATCCGATCTTCGTGATTTATCAGTTCATGGATTACTTTGTCGGTTAACCCCTGACTTGGCTGTGATTGCCAACTGAGCACCCCATCTTGCGTGATTGACTCATCGAAAGAATGCTCTCCTTGGATTTGTCCAAAGGTTACAAAGAAAACCCAGTCACCCTGCCGACTAGGAATTCGGACCATCCTTGCAGACCCCAAGTACCTGCCTGTGGCGTGAAGGTTGAATCAGGAGAAAAGATCGAATGGATGTCTTCGCGATTAAAAAACTCTCCAACCTGTAGTGTTTGCATCCTGCCGCCCCTGAATCTCTAAATATTAGGACCCTAGCTTACAACTAAGTCCGGCAGCAATAAGTCAAAGTACAACCTTAGACAAAGTTCCCCAGATTTTTGAATCGTTTGAGCAAAACAGTGTGTAAGGCAACTGGGGGGGCCCAAATGAAAAACGGGGGGGTGGGGGTACGGTGGGGTCAACGGATGGTGAAATTTGGCCTAGTATCGTAATTGAATACTTTAAGGGACATAAACTTGGCTACGGACAAAGCCACCGATCTAGTAGCGGACTTACGTAGTCTTTACCCAAGTCGTGACCGCCACCGGGCACTACGGTGGTATGAATGCCGGTGAGCAACCCAAAAGCCTGCACGTTGGCAGGAATGCTTTGCCAGTCCTCTTGTCCAACATGAATTTCGCATCGAGACGGCACATTGAATTTATTCGCCTCTGCCAACTCTTTGAGCTTGGTAGGTCTTGGGGGAGAAAAGGTGGAACCTGCCTGCTCGTTGGTGAATTCTCCGACGATGGGCGAGAGAAGCAACACCCGTCCCGGAAAGGATGCCATCTGGGTTTGAGCATGAAGAAACAAGTACGCCCCAAAGGAATTGCAGACCACCTGTGCTTGCTCATCCCAGAAGTGGTTTTGCAAATCAAGCATTACGGCCTTAATCTGCTCATCAAAAGGAAGCGAGCGGAAGTCGCCACGAGTCTCGCGCCCTGCAACATCGAAACCCCGATCCATCAATGCTCTACCCAAACCAGTCGCCAACTGGCCTCCATAGCCGGGCAAGTAATAGATGGTTCGTATGTTTTGATTCGCCATACTTAGATTTTCACTCAGCAATGTGCTGCACTCAAAGTACAGCCATCAGAGAAAAAACCTTGCTACGCAGTCTGTAAACAGTCTGTAACAGACCTAAAAACAAAACGCCCTAGAAACCAAAAAGGTCGCTAGGGCGCATGAATATTGGGGTGGCTGATGGGGCTCGAACCCACGACAACAGGAATCACAATCCTGGACTCTACCAACTGAGCTACAGCCACCGTATCAGATAAATTATAACTCTGTAACCTTGTTCTTATTGCGCAGCTGCAGCCAAACTTGTTTCTGCGCTTGGCTGAGGAACAGAGATTTTGACTTTGAAACGGTCTTTCAAGAGTTGGTAATACGACTGCAACTCTGCGTTGGCAAGCCACTGGCTGTACTGGGCGTATTCCTGCGCGGCGGTTTCTGCAGTCGGCGTGTTGCGGGCTGATACCTTGTTCAGCCGCACAACCGCGTAGCCCTGCTCGCCAAGATCAACGCCTACCCAACTCGGAAGCGCAGCGGTATCGGCACGCATGATGGCGCTCAGGAGCAACCCTTTGATTGCACTGGTTTGCTCACGCGATACCAAAACGGAATCGCCCAGGCTAGCAGCAGCCGCATTGGTTTTCCAGGCAGCAAGGCTAGCAGCGCCTTCTTTTTTAGCCAACTCAGTGGCACGGCTCAGCATGAGGCGGTCTTTGACCGCGTTGCGTACTTCATCCAGGGGCAAGGTGTGCGCCGCCGTATATCGCGCTACGCGGGCTGAGACCAATTGGCTGGCGCCGGTTTCAATGGCTTCGGTATTGCGCTTCTTTTCAGTGGCATCAGAACTAAACAATGCCGCCAGAAGTTTAGGGTTCACCAAAACGCCCTCGGCACCAGGTTGCGGAGTACGGCGCAGGCCGTTGGCTGTTTTAACTTCTAGCTTTAAACGCTCCGCCATGGGTTTTAAGCTGTCAGCTTGCTCGTAGACGCCGTTAGAAAACACTTCGGCTAATTCGGCAAACTTACGCTGCGCTTGTTGGGTTTTTAATTCCGCTTCAAGGCCCGCACGCAGGCTTTCAAAAGACGCTTGGGCAGGGGCTTTGATGTCGGTAAGTTTGAGAATATGGAAACCAAAATCGGACTCGACCAGATCGCTAATCTCGCCTTTTTTCATAGAAAACGCTGCGTCTTCAAATGGTTTGACCATGGCACCGCGGGCAAAGAAATCTAAGTCGCCGCCCTTGGCTGCTGAACCTGGATCTTGAGAGTTTTTGGAAGCTATAGCCGCAAAAGTTTCGGGATTGCTTTTAACTTTGGCTAGAAGCGTCTGCGCGGTTTCTTTTGCCTTTTGACGCTCAGCAGACTTCATATCTTTGGGGGCGTTGATCAAGATATGGCTGGCGCGGCGCTCTTCTTTGGAACTCAGGCGGCTTGCGTTTTGTTCGTAATAGGTTTTGAGGTCGGCTTCGTTGACCACAATCGTTTTCTTTACCGCGTCCAAATCCAACACCAGGTATTCCACATCCGCCGATTCAGCGGCCTGGAAAAGGGCTTGGTTGGCTTGGTAGTAAGTTGCAATATCAGTATCGGCGAGTGAGACTTTTGTAAAAAATTGGGCCGGTGTAAAACGGGAAATTTGGACATCCCGACGCTCGAAAAAGGCGTTCAAGGTGACATCGGCCAAGGCTTTGGGTGCAAAAACCGTGGCACCGAAACCAGCTTCGACTTGGCGCTCAGATAAGTTTTGACGAACGCGGGCTTCAAACCCTTCAGGGGTCAGCCCTTGGCTCGCTGCAAGCTGACGATAACGCTCCATATCCAAACTGCCATCAGTTTTTCTTAAGGCGCCTATCGTTGGATCTTGCTGAAGCTCTCGCGCAAGGCGTGCATCGCTGATATTTAGTAAAGAATCGGCAGTCGCTTGAGCGATCACTTGGTCGCGAACCAAGCGTTCCAGGGTGATGTAACGCGCCTGAGGAGACTCCAACATTTTGGCGTCCAGGTTAGGCATAGAAGCCCGCAAGCGGTCGACTTCACGCTTGTGCGCCGCATCCCATTCGCCTTGGGTGATGCTGTGGCTTCCCACTTTGGCCACGGAGGCGCCGCCCTCATTCATGCTGCGGTAGCCATCGACACCGACCAGCACAAAGGCGGGAATAATGAGCAGAAACATGAGGGCCATCATGATCTTGGTGTGCTTGCGGACGAAATCAAACATGCGCTATCTCCAGGAAAAACAAAAAAGGCGAACGTTGACGTTCGCCTTTGTTTGGGTGGTGGGTGATGACGGGCTCGAACCGCCGACCTACGCCTTGTAAGGGCGCCGCTCTACCAACTGAGCTAATCACCCCACCTGAAACAACAAATCAATTCAAAGCATCTTTCAATGCTTTACCAGGACGGAACTTAGGAACTTTAGCTGCCTTGATTTTAATCGCAGCGCCCGTACGTGGATTGCGGCCCGCACGGGCTGCACGCTTGGTCACGGCAAAAGAACCAAATCCCACTAAGGAGACTGTTCCGCCTTTTTTCAAGGTGGTTTTAACGGCACCAATGATGGACTCCAATGCACGCGACGAAGCGGCCTTGGAAATGTCAGCGTGCTTGGCGATGTGTTCGATCAATTCAGTTTTGTTCACAAAAATTTCCTTATCAATAAGAATACTTGGGGAGGTGGCGGAAAAAATTCTCAAATTTAATTATGCAACATTCCGCAGCGTAATTCTAAGCGAATTAAATTACGAATGAACTTATCAGCGGCTTCGGGCCCTAATTTCAGGAATAGCCTTTTGTAAATAATAGGCCATAGACCAAACTGTAAGCACCGCAGCGACCCAGATCAGAGCAGTGCCCCAAAGCCGGGTATCCATCAACCCAAAAAGCATGCCGTCAAACAGCAAGAACGGAATAGCAACCATCTGCACGACTGTTTTGAGCTTGCCAATCATATGGACCGCCACGCTTTTTGAAGCTCCAATTTGTGCCATCCACTCGCGCAAAGCAGAAATGGCGATTTCTCTGCCAATAATGATGAGTGCTACAAAAACATCGGCCCGCTGCAAGTGAACCAAGACCAAAACACAAGCGCAGACTAAAAATTTATCCGCGACCGGGTCTAAAAATGCACCGAAAGAGGAACTTTGATCGAGTTTGCGGGCCAGATACCCATCAAGCCAATCGGTCAAAGCAAAAACAACGAACATGACGGTAGCCCAAAAGTTTTTATCGGCAGCAGCGATCACACTTTCAGGCAAATAAAACACGCCCACAATCAACGGGATCGCAAAAATACGCGTCCAAGTCAATAGTGTGGGAATGGTCAAGAACATGGCGTTATTGTGGCACGGCTAATGAAGCGCCCGGTAGATTTCTTCAGCCAATTCCAAGGAAATTCCATCGACGGAGGCGATGTCTTGCTGGCTTGCCATCGCCACGCCACGAACCCCGCCAAAACGTTGCAAGAGTTTGGCTCGCCGCTTGGGACCCACGCCCGGGATGTCTTCCAATTTGCTACCACCGACCCGCACCTTGGCCCGCTGGGCTCGCATTCCAGTGATGGCAAATCGGTGGGCTTCGTCTCGAATTTGGGCTACCAACATCAAGGCGGCCGAATCAGCCCCAAGGTAGACCTTGTCGCGGCCATCGGCGAAAACCAATTCCTCGAGCCCGACTTTTCTCCCCTCGCCTTTTTCCACGCCCACGATCAAAGACAGATCCAGCCCTAGACTTTCAAATACTTCCCGGGCCATGGAGACCTGGCCTTTACCGCCGTCTACCAAGACCAAGTCAGGAAGGCGGTCGCTGCCCGAAGGCGCGTGGCCTTGTTGTTTGGCTTGCGCCAAAGCGTCAGCGATTTTGCTGTAGCGCCGAGTCAAGACTTGGCGCATCGCGGCGTAGTCATCCCCTGGGGTAATGCCTTCGATGTTGTAACGCCGGTATTGGGCGTTTTGCATTTTGTGGTGGGCAAAGACGACACAAGACGCTTGGGTAGCTTCTCCGGAAGTATGGGAAATATCAAAGCACTCGACGCGCAAGTTGTCTAAGTCTTCGTGCGCCAAATCCAGCGCCTCTGCCAACGCGCGGGTTCTGGCCTGCTGCGAACCCTCTTCTGCCAACAGGCGGGCTAGCTGCAAAGCCGCATTGGTTTGGGCCATATCCAACCAAGCGCGTCGCTGCTCGCGAGGCTGGTAAACAGCGCTGACTTTGAACCCGTGCTGCTCAGACAACGCTAACAATAATCGCTTAGAAACGGGCTCACTCACAACGAGGACCGAGGGCATAGGAACACTCACATAGTGTTGCGCTAAGAAGGCTTCCAAGACCTGCGCCTCAACCGAAATAGGGGTAGCCTCAGCGGTTTCCTCTTCAATGAACACGGCTGCATCTTCGACGTGAACAGGGAAATACGGCCGGTCACCCAGATGACGGCCCCCGCGCACCATCGCAAGATTGACACAGGCTTTGCCGCCTTGTACTTTGACAGCCAGTATGTCGACATCGCGGTCAGACACGTTGTCAACCGACTGTTGGTGCAAGACGCTGGAGAGCGCCGACACTTGGTTACGAAGTTCTGCGGCTTGCTCAAATTCCAATCGATCGGCATGCGCCATCATTCGAATTTCCAAACCCTTTAAAACCTCTTGCGCATCACCGCGCAAAAATTTCTCCGCGTTGCTTACATCTTGGGCGTAGTCTGGGGCCGTGATGTGTCCCACGCAAGGACCCGAGCAGCGTTTGATTTGGTACAACAAACACGGCCGGGTGCGGTTGCTAAACACCGAGTCTTCGCAGGTCCGCAGGCGAAACACTTTTTGCATCAACAAAATGGCTTCTTTCACCGCCCACGCGCTGGGGTACGGCCCAAAGTAGTGGTGTTTTTTCTCAACCCCGCCGCGGTAGTACGCTACGCGGGAAAACTGCATGGGAGATACGCTGGATGTTGCTGGCCCTGGCGAAGCCGCAGTCATCTTGAGGTAGGGATAACTTTTATCGTCTCGAAAAAGAATGTTGTATTTGGGGCTCAGCGTCTTGATCAGGTTGTTTTCCAAGAGCAAAGCTTCGGCCTCGGAGCGGACCACCGTGGTTTCTAAACGCGCAATTTTTCCCACCATGTGGCCGATGCGGGTTCCACCGTGGTTTTTTTGGAAATAACTGGAAACGCGTTTTTTGAGGCTGATGGCTTTGCCCACATACAAGACATTACCGTCAGCATCAAAATAACGGTAAACGCCCGGCAACAGCGGCAGCGCAGCCACTTGGCTTAGAAGTTCTTCTGAGTTAGGCGACGTCATTGCGCTATTGTCAGGGCTTTGCTGGAAAATTCCAAAGCATCGCGTCAGAATTTGAAAATCAACAATCGCGCCGACAATCTCAGGATGAACATTTCAGCCACGGGCCCAACTTCTGCGGTCAATCACGCGCACCTTCAAGGTCAAGGTTTGCTGTGGGATATTTTTTGCCGTGTGATCGATAACTTTGGCGATATCGGCGTTTGCTGGCGCTTGTGCGCCGACCTCGCAGGGCGCGGCCAGCGCGTTCGGCTTTGGCTTGACGATGGGAGCGCCCTCAAATGGATGGCGCCGGGGGCGTTGGAAGAGCAGCACGCCAACCTCACCGTCAACCCTTGGTTGGAAGCGATGGACTCCCAAGGCCTAGAAGACTTAGAGCCAGCGAACGTTTGGATTGAAGCCTTTGGCTGCGACATACCGCCGTTATTTATTTCTCGTTACAGGCAACACACCGGCACCGCACCGATCTGGATTAATTTGGAATACCTCTCGGCTGAGCCTTTTGTGGAACGCTCGCATACCCTGCCATCCCCCGTGATGTCCGGCCCGGCCAAAGGATGGACCAAGTACTTTTACTACCCGGGATTCACAGGAAAAACGGGGGGGCTGTTGCGA
>CAMDAN010000110.1 GCA_945888535.1 Bordetella parapertussis | reverse complement strand
TTTACCAACCTTTTGTTGGGCATTACCAAGGCATCCTTGTCTACCGACAGTTTCATCAGCGCGGCTTCCTTCCAGGAAACCACCCGCGTCTTGACCGAAGCTGCCATCATGGGCAAGCGCGACGAGTTGCGTGGTTTGAAAGAGAACGTCATTGTGGGTCGATTGATTCCTGCGGGAACCGGTATGGCTTACCATGAAGCCCGCAAAGTGCGCGAGCAAATGGACGACTCCGAGCGCCGTGCCATTGCAGATGCTGAAGCCGCTGAACTCGCTGGTGAATCCGGTGGTTCAGAGGTAGAGTCTGAGGAAGGCACCTCCGCCGAGTAATTCTGCGAAGGTCCAAACGTCCTACCCCAGGCCCTCTTTGCGAAGGCTTGGGGTATTTTTTTGAATGAAGCAAAACACTGGGAGGCTGCGCTATGGGTTTTACATTGCTGCTTTGGATTGCTTTGGCATTGGCCATTTTTTGGGCGGTTGGGTTACACAACCGCTTGATGCGATTGCGTGCGGCCGCCGTGGAAGGCGCCGCCGCTTTTGATAAACAAGCCCAGTCATTTATTGGTATGACCCAAGACTTTGCCTTAGATGCGCCGCTCTTGGCGGACCTTGCAGAAGCCGCCGACCAATTAGATTTGGCGCTTAAAGGATTAAAAAATAATCCCTCGGCTGCGAAGGCGTTAAGCGATTGCCGGGCCAAATACGAACAACTGCAACAGCTCTGGGTATCGTTGCCTGAGGTCGATGACGCCCCTCCTGAGCAGCGCTCATTGTGGGATGAGGCCAGTGCGTCGGTGCAATTTGCCCGAACCGCAATGAACAATGCCTCGACGGCCTATAACGAGGCCTTGGCTCAACCCCCGGCGCGTTGGGTTGCAGCGACCATGGGTTTTCACGCCATCGGGCCTTTGTGAATTTGTAATGAGCGTGCAAGAAAAATCTTTGCCGCTATGGCAGTTATTGCAAGCGACTGCTGGCGTGGTCGCTAGTGTGCGTTCTGGAAAATCGGGAACGGCCGCTGTTGAAGGTGTACCCCAAGCCTTGCGCCCCGGTGTGCAGGCCTTGGCGTTTCAGGTGTGGCGCAATTTAGGTCGCGCCCAAGCCTTGCGAACGCTTTTGGCATCGAAGCCCCCAGCACCTGCAACCGATGCTTTGCTTTGCGTGGCCTTGGCATTGGTATGGAACGAAGCCGATGCGCCTTATGACGCGTTCACTTTGGTGAACCAATCGGTGGAAGCTTTGAAACGCAATCCAGCGACTAAAGCGCATGCCAATTTTGTGAACGCCTGCCTGCGCCGCTTTTTGCGTGAGCGGTCCGATTTGGTGGCGGCCAGTAGCCATGACCCTGAGGCGCTATGGAACCATCCGTTATGGTGGATCACGCGCTTGCAAAAAAACCATCCGCAACATTGGGAAGCCATATTACAAGCGGCCAACGCTCATCCCCCAATGACACTGCGCGTCAATATTAGAAAAAAATCAGTAGCGACCTACCTTGAGCTGTTAAAAACGGCGGAGATTGCCGTTCGCTTTAGCGAAGGCTCTGCCATCGAATTAAATAAGGCGGTTTCTGTGGGGCAGCTTCCTGGGTTTAACGAAGGCTGGGTGTCTGTCCAAGACGCGGCCGCTCAAATTGCAGCGCCTTTGTTGCTCAGCGGCCTGCCCCAGCAAGCCAAAATATTGGACGCCTGCGCCGCCCCAGGTGGCAAAACAGCCCATCTTTTGGAGTTATCTAAGGCTAACGTTTTGGCAGTCGAGATGGATGGCGTTCGAGCGCAACGCATCACGCAAAACTTAAACCGACTTGGCCTGCAAGCCACTCTCAGTGTTGCCAATGCAGCGCAGACAAAGACATGGTGGGACGGGGTTCTCTTTGACGGAATTTTGTTAGATGCGCCTTGTACGGCGTCGGGCATCGTGCGCCGGCATCCTGATGTGCGCTGGTTGCGCCGTGAAACCGACATCGCCCAACTGGCACAATTACAAAAAGAATTATTGGCCGCCCTTTGGCCGCTTCTGAAAAATGGCGGACGAATGGTGTACTGCACATGTTCACTATTTTTAGCCGAAGGCCAGCAGCAGATCCAAACGTTTCTTGCAAGCCACAGCGATGCCACTCTGTTGCCCTCGCCAGGCCATTTAATCCCCAAAAGTCCAGCGAATACGAATAGTCTCCCGGACAATGGAGCCCATGATCAAGATGGTTTCTTCTATGCGCACTTGGAAAAGCGCAGTGCTTAAAAAAGCGGTGCTCTGGCTGCGGCTTGTGGCGTGCCTGGCATGGGCGCCTTTGGCCTTTTCCCAGAACGTTGCAGAGATAAGCCAATTGCGGGCCGAGCGCAGCGCCAATGAAGTGTTTGTTGCTGCCAAAGTCGCCTTTGATTTGCCCAGCGCAGTAGAAGACGCTTTGCTTAAAGGCATCCCGATGTTTTTTGTGGCCGAGGCTGACCTATTGCAAGAGCGCTGGTATTGGTACGACAGAAAAACAAGCAGCGTACAGCGCCAATTTCGCTTGGCCTACCAGCCCTTAACGCGCCGCTGGAGCACCAAACTCAGCTCGGGCGCTGCTGCCGATAGCAGCCAAGGTTTGGCCTTGAGTCAATCTTATGAAACCTTAGCGCAGGCATTGGCCTCCGTGAAGCAGCTATCGCAGTGGAAGGTGGGTGACATTACCGAAGTCGACCCCAATGTGAAATACAAAGTGGAGTTTCGTTTCCGCTTGGACTTAAGCCAACTGCCACGGCCGTTTCAAATTGGTGCAATTGGGCAGTCGGAGTGGAGCGTACAAGCGCAAGCTCGAACCTCTATTTTACCTGAGCTGAAGTAAATGACAGACGCGGTGGTTAGCCCCAAAGAAATAAGCCGATCGCGGTTGACGCAAAGCGCGATCGCCATTGCTGCCACGGCGATGGTATTGATTGGTTTGGTTTTGCTGTATTTGTTAACGCAAGCCACCAATAACCGCGACTTGTACGAACAAACCTATTCACAGCTGTTTACGATCAATGTCGTCGTGGCGGCACTGCTTTTGGCGGGAATTGTGTGGGTCGGCGTGCGCTTGTATTTACGGGTACAGCAAGGGCGTTTTGGCAGCCTTCTCTTGGTCAAAATCGCAACTATTTTTGCACTGGTCGGAGTGGCCCCTGGCGTTTTGATCTACATTGTTTCTTATCAATTTGTATCGCGTTCGATTGAGACGTGGTTTGACGTGAAGGTGGAGAGTGCCTTGGAAGCCGGACTCAACTTAGGTCGCGTCACGCTTGATACTCTGTCCAATGACTTAGCCGCTAAAACACGCAGCGCCACATCGCAGTTATCGGACAACAACGCGCTAGCGCCTGCATTGGCCTTAGAACGCGTTCTAGATCAACTTGATGCTACTGAGGCCACCCTGTGGGGACCTAACGGAACGCTGATCGCCAGCGCCGGACAGTCTAGCTTTCAACTGAGCCCAGACCAACCTAGCGCGAGTCAGTTTCGTACCGCTCGCGCAGAAAAATCGCTGGCGTGGGTTGAAGGTTTGGAAGAAGTGTCAAACAACAAAACCAGTAAACCGCGCATCAAAGTGCTGGTCCCTATTCCTAGCTCCAGTGTGGGCCTGATGGTGGAGCAGCGGTTTTTACTGGTACAAAAAACATTGCCATCTAACTTTGTGGTGAACGCCTTGGCCGTTGAAAGCGCCAACCGGGAATACCAAGAGCGTGCGATAGCCCGCTCTGGTTTAAAACGCATGTATATCGGCACGCTCACTTTGAGTTTGTTTTTAGCTGTCTTTGGCGCTGTCTTGTTGGCGGTTTTACTGGGCAACCAAATTGCCCGCCCTTTATTGGTTTTAACCGAAGGCGTGAGCCAGGTCGCAGCGGGCGATTTAACGCCTAAGCTGGCGATGCAAGGCAACGACGAGCTCGGTGGACTGACCCGCGCTTTTGCAGCGATGACGCAGCAACTCTCAGACGCGCGGTTTACTGTTCAACGCAGCATGGAGCAGGTGGACTCCGCCCGCGCAAACCTTCAGACCATTCTGGATAACCTGACCTCTGGGGTGATGGTGTTACAGGCCGACGGATCTATTCGGTCTTCAAACCCCGGAGCGGCCCGTATTTTGCAAGTCGCTGCGCTTGATTTTCAAGATAAAAAAATCAGTGAACTTTTTGGCCTTGAAGCTTTTGGGCTGGGCGTACAACAACAGTTTTCTGAATTTTCTCAGCGACTCGAACCCCAGGGCCAAGACCATTGGCAGCATTCATTTGAGTTGGGCGCCGTCTCGGGCGCTATGTCAGGGGGTATGGGCGGGCAGCCAGAGCGCTCTTTAACCCTGATCGCACGCGGTGCCTTTTTGCCAGACCAAAGTCGCTTGTTGGTGTTTGATGATATTTCAGACATTGTCTCCGCCCAGCGGGCCCAAGCGTGGGGAGAGGTCGCACGCCGCCTAGCTCACGAAATCAAAAATCCGCTGACGCCTATTCAGCTCTCAGCAGAGCGCCTAGAGATGAAGTTATCAGGAAAGCTCGAACCCACGGAGCAAGTGATTTTGACCAAGTCGGTCAAAACCATTGTTGATCAAGTCGATGCCATGAAGCGCTTGGTGAACGATTTCAGAGACTATGCGAGATTACCTGCCGCAGAACTCAAGCCCGTGGATTTGAACGCTCTAGTCAGCGACGTTTTGCAGTTGTACGAATCTGCAAGCGTACCGATTACAACCGACTTGGATTCAAATATTCCCTTAGTCACCGGAGACGCGCAGCAACTGCGCCAAGTTTTACACAACCTTTTGCAAAATGCCCAAGATGCCAGCGAGCAAACGCAAGCGAGCAGTGGAGCTGCCAAGACGGTTGTTGTTCGGACCCAATGGGTGCCTGCCTCAGAGCGCGTGCGCTTAAGTGTGCTTGACCAAGGCGCTGGTTTTCCAGACCACATTCTCAAGCGGGCGTTTGAGCCCTACGTCACAACCAAAGCACGCGGAACCGGCCTTGGCTTGGCCGTGGTTAAGAAAATTGCTGACGACCATGCCTCGCGCATCGATATCAGCAACCGTATCGCAGAGGGCCTCGTGGTAGGCGCACAAGTGTCGTTATCATTGGCAACTGTTAACCCTGCGAGCACCTGAGTTTTTCTCCTTAGCAATATTGGACTCTAGATAAATCATGGCAAACATTTTGGTAGTGGATGACGAGCACGGCATTCGAGACTTGCTGTGGGAAATTCTCAATGACGAAGGCCACAACGTAGAGCTCGCTGAAAACGCCGCCCAGGCTCGCGCGGCCCGTTTGCGTGAGCGCCCTGATTTGGTCTTGCTCGATATTTGGATGCCCGATACCGATGGAGTGACTTTGCTTAAAGAGTGGGCGACCACAGGGCAACTCACAATGCCTGTCATCATGATGAGTGGACACGCCACGATTGAGACAGCCGTAGAGGCCACCAAAATCGGCGCACTCGCGTTTTTAGAAAAACCCGTCACCTTGCAAAAACTGCTTAAAGCAGTAGAGCAGGGTTTGATTCGCAGCAAGCCCCGTAAATTTGAGATGTCTGCGTCCAATAGTTCGGGCGCAGGGAGCGGAGTCAATCAATCCCATGCGGGCGCCGAGGCCCAGTCCACAGACGACGGAAAAGGCCCCAAACAAACGTTTGATTTAGACCGACAACTTCGCGACGTACGTGACGAATTCGAACGCGCGTACTTTGAGTTTCACTTGCAAAAAGAAGCCGGCTCGATGACCAAAGTCGCCGAGCGAACCGGCCTTGAGCGCACCCACCTGTACCGCAAACTTAAGCAACTTGGCGTCGACGCTACGCGGGGTAAGCGAAGCGGAATCTGATTTCTAAATGGGTATTTCCGTTTGGATTGGTAGCTCATTCGGGACTACAGAGCATTGAAAAAACCCAGTGATCACAAAAAGCTAGCGTTTGTCACAAGCCCAATATTAAAACCGTTTGCAATGCCTCAATTCGTTGGCGGACTATTTTCTTTGAAGCTCAACGATATAGCCGCCCCTATTTTGTTAATTGATTCACCGAAAATATTATTCGGTAAAGGGTTTATCAGTGATAAATATCATTAAATTGGTTTTCATATCTATTGCTTTTATGACCAGTTGTGCTTTTTCTCAAGATGTTGAAAAGAGCTGGGAAGAAGCTGTTGTGTATATGCCTGGTAAATCCTTTCCAACATCAGTCAATAAAGTTACTGTTGATAACTCAATGCCAGTCGCTATTTATTTGCATGGGTGCGCTGGAATTAATAAGACTCATGATGCCAGTTGGGCTTCGCTTCTAACAGATCACGGATTCATTGTTGTGATGCCCGATAGTATGGCTCGCCCCAATAGAATTCCAAATTGCGATCCGAGAGTCAAAGGCGGCAATGCTTTTCCTAGTGCATCTAAATATCGGCAACAAGAAATTGGCTATGCAATCGCGCAAGTTCAAAAAGTTAGCTGGGCGGACAAAAGGAATGTTTTTTTAATAGGCTTTAGTGAGGGCGGTATTGGGGTTGCGCAATCGACTCATAGTGGTTTCGCTGGAAAAATTGTGATGGGTTGGACTTGTACACATAAAAACAATTCAGATTTTGATGGGATCTATTCTTCTAAAGAGACGCCTGTTCTAGCAATAGCATCAATTCACGATGATTGGCGAGCGGGAAAACCGACCGAGGGAAGGTGCGCCGAAAAGGCGCAAGGGCGATCAAATTTCAAGCAGATTGATATTCCAGGTTCAGAACATCAAACCTTTGGCAGCCCTGAAGCTCAAAACGCTGTCAAAAATTTTTTAACTGATTACAGAATTAAGTAGTGCGCTAGGACTGAAACAAATCCACGGACTGCCATATACCAAGGTTTGCGGCAGTCTCAACAAGGCTAAAAGCGGCGAGGATATACCGAACTGCTGTTTGATGCGTTTTAAGTTTTTGATTCTGCATGGGTCATCACTAAGCAGTTAGGCGAGCAAACTCATTTGTTATTTTCAAGATAAAGCCCGCTTGACAATAGAGCGATAAGTTGCGCATCGTTCTCGTGGGTTGTCTGATGAACATAAGCTACCCAGCGTTTACTGGGATTCATAATTAGATACTGACCTCCATACCCCA
>CAMDAN010000109.1 GCA_945888535.1 Bordetella parapertussis | reverse complement strand
GCAAGGTCCACCCGTGCCAAGTATTTTCGGGCGGTCGCAATGGCCTCGTCGCGGGAGACGCCTAACACATGCACCGGCGCTTCGATGATGTTGTCTAACACTGTCATGTGGGCCCACAGATTGAAATGCTGAAACACCATAGCCAATTTGGTGCGCAGGCGCTGCAGTTGTTTCGGGTCTTTGGCGTTGAGTTCTCCCTGTTTATCGGGCACCAGATCCAAGGCTTCACCACCTAAAGTGATTCGCCCTTGGTGGGGTTTTTCAAGTAGATTGATACACCGCAGAAAAGTACTTTTCCCGGAGCCAGAGCTGCCAATAATACTGATCACGTCACCCGCATAGGCCGACAACGAGACGCCCTTCAGAACCTCATTGCTGCCAAAGCGTTTGTGAATATTCTCAACCTGGAGTTTGAGGATTTTAGAGTTCATGGCGTTTGGAAAATGGGGAAGTAGTAAAGAGAGAAAGACTTTTTAGGCGCCCAACAATTCGCCGGTTCTAAACGCAGTGGCACTGGCCACTTTTCCAATTTCACCGCCCGCGGTGGTGTACCGGTCGCGAACGCGGGCATAGAACACACCATTCACGGAGGTACAAACCCGGTGCACCGTGTTCTCAACGGGATCAATGACTTCGGCAATGAGGTCACCGGCTTTTAGTGTTTGGCCGGGTTGCGCAGCGAAGACGATGACACCCGGTACCGTAGAGCGCAAAGTTTCAGAGCCCGCCAAAGGTGTGGGCTGGCAGCGGGGCGCAGGCACGGCGGGTTGTTGCTTGCTCAGCAAGACGCCGATGTGTTGGAGAAAGTAAACGATCGCTTGGGCGTCGGTTTTTGCATTGGCGTGGGTGACGTCTAATTCACCGCGCAGTTCAATCGTTGTACTGCAACAGCCTTGGGGAAGGGGCGCTGGATTTTTTTGCGCTTTGAGTATTTCTGCCAAGCGCCACCACACCCCGGAGAGGCACTCATCAATGGGACCGCTGCCCGAATTTTTAGCCAACAAACTGGTTTGGCTTTCTAGAAAGCGCGAAAGCGGCTCAAGCTTTTCCCAGCAGGGCTCTTCACAGTAAAAATGCAAAACGCCTTCGCAGTCGCAATGCAAGTCTAAAAAATAATCGGCATCAAAAGCCAAGCCCAGCAGCGTGTGGCGCAGGCTTTGAAGTTCGGTTTGCGGATTCCATTGTTTCAAATAGTCGCCCATGGCAGCGCGAACAATGCCTACATTTTGATTGGCATCGGATCCCAACGCGGGAATCACTTGCGTCGCAATCTCTTTTGCGAAATCGGGGTAATGCCGGTTAAAGTTTTCCGAAGTATCCAACTCAAAACGGCCCATGGGCTTGTGATCAAGGCGCTGCGAGAGACCGATGGGATTGGCAACGGGTACCAGCACCACTTCGCCTTGGATGAGCCCTGCAGCGTCCGCCGCTTCTAAAAGTGGGCGCAGGTGGTAAGCCGCGAGCATTCCCGGTAGCTCTTCGGCGTGCAAACTGGCTTGGATCGTCACTTTGGGGCCGCTCCCGTGCGTTCCAAAATGAAAACTCGTCAGGGTTTTGCGGCTTCCCAAACTTTGGCAGAGGAGGGCGTGGTCGATGCGTTGCATGCGAAGGTCTTTAGTTTTTTCGTGGGCCGAGATACGCCAAGAAATGGCGCTCGGCCAGTTTGAATACACCAATCAATGCGAATGTCATGAGCAAATAAATTCCAGCGGCAAAGAGATAGGCTTCAAACGGCAAATAATAGTCGGAGTACACGCGGCTTGCTGCCGCCGTCACGTCGAGCATGCTGGGAACCGCACTGGCCAAACTGGTGCTTTGCAGCATCATCACCACCTCGTTGCTGTAAGCGGGCAGGGTTCGGCGCATGGCGCTGGGCAAAATAACCCGCCACATGGTCGTGAACCGATTCATGCCATAGGCCTGCGCGGCCTCAAGCTCACCGGCGCTGGTTTCCTGAATCGCCCCGGCCAACATTTCTGCGGTATAGCCTGCTGTGTTTAAGCTAAACGCCAGTAGGGCACAGAAAAAGGGTTCTTTAAAGTGCGTCCAAGGCCAGACATCGTTCCAGCGCTCTTGAATCCATTCGAGCTGACCCAGACCGTAATAAATCAGATACACCTGAATCAGCAAAGGCGTGCCCCGAATGACGTAGGTGTAACTGCCAACCACCGCGCGTAAAAATGCAGAACGGCTCGTCAGCGCCAGCGCAAAAATAAGCGCCAACACGGCGCCGATGGCAAGACTGGAAAAAAGTAATCCGAGGGTGGTCAAAATGCCTTCGCCGTACAATGCGAGGTTTTTCTCTAGAAAAATAACGCCCCACTGCATCAGATGGTTCCTCGCGCAGCGCCAAGGCTAAAGCGCTCGTTGATTTTTCGCAAGCCGTAAAGAGACACGCTGGTGAAAATCAGAAATAACGCGGCAGTGAATAAAAAGAATTCAAACGGTGAGCGCGTGGCTGCGCTGGCTTGTTTGGAGATGTACGTCATCTCTTTGAGTCCGATCAGGCTGACCAGCGCGGTGGACTTGATCAAGACCAGCCAGTTGTTGGTAAATCCGGGTAAGGCGTAGCGCACCATTTGGGGCGCCGTGATACGTAAAAAGGTTTGCGTCTTTCCCATGCCAAACGCCCAAGCCGCTTCGGCCTGGCCTTTTGGAATCGCCAACATGGCCCCGCGAAAGGTTTCTGTCATGTAGGCCCCGTAAATAAAGCCCAGGGTCAAAACCCCTGCAGCAAACGGGTTGATATCTACATTTTTTTTACTGCCCATGAGTTCCAAAAGATGGTTCAACCCAATGGTTCCACCGTAAAACACCAAGAGCATGAGCACCAAATCAGGAATGCCGCGAATGATGGTGGTGTAAGCCGTTCCCAATGCCATGGGAAGAGGGCGACCGGAGAGTCGGGCTGATGCGCCCAAGAGACCCAAAAATACGGCGACGACTAACGCGCACAAAGCAATCGCAATGGTCATCAGCGACCCTTGCAAAATGCTGAAGTAATAAGAAGAGTGCATCGCAGCGGATTAAAAAAATCGGCGTACAGCGCAGGGCTGTACGCCGATTTTTCAGAGAACGTTGGGAGAATTATTCGCCGTAAACGTCAATCTTGTACTTGGCAAAATACTTGTCGTTGAGTGTTTTGTAAGTGTCAGCAGAACGAATGGCTTTGATCGCGCCGTTGAGTTCAGCTTTCAATGCATCTTCACCCTTACGCAAAGCAATGCCGGCACCGTAGCCAAAATACTTTGGATCTTTCAAATCAGCGCCAACGAGTTCGTATTTAGCGCCTTCAGGTTTGCTCAAGAAACCACCAGTGACTTCCATATAGTCAGCCACGGTTCCATCCAAGCGGCCCGATTTAATGTCCAAATACACTTGGTCTTGTGCCTCATACGAGTTCACGACGACGCCCGCAGTTTTGAGTTCGCCCATGGCGTACTTCTCTTGGGTAGAACCTTTGAGAACACCAATTTTTTTGCCTTTGATCGAAGCTGCATCAGAGAACTTGGTTCCTTTTTTCAGGACCAGGCGGCTTGGGGTGTTGTAGTACTTGTCGGTGAAGTCCACTTCCTTCATGCGATCGTCAGTGATCGACATGGAGCTAATGATGACGTCGTATTTCTTAGCGTTGAGGCCGGGGATCATGCTGTCCCACACTTGCTCCACAAAAACGCACTTGCGTTTGATTTGTTCGCACAATGCGTTGGCAATGTCCACGTCAAAACCAGTGGGCTGGCCATCGGCAGTTTTGAAGGTAAACGGCTCGTAAGTCGGGTCAATCGCGACTTTGAGCTCTGCCGGAGCGGCAACAGCTGGAGCGGCTGCGGGCGCAGCAGGTGCAACCTCTTCTTTTTTGCCACAAGCGGCCAACAAGGCGATCACGCTCAGGCTAAGTAGTAGTTTTTTCATCAATGAATCCTTGAAGTAGCCAAAGTTCGGGGCTTGGCGGGTGAATAAAAATAGTCGACCGCTTATTCTAAGGTCAGCTTGCCCCTAAAACACCGCTTCAAGAGGGTGTTCATACTGGGGTTTGTACCGGGGCTACGGTAACGGAAGGCGAAATTTTCTCGCCCCTTAATCTCTGGTTTTTACGGGTTGGGTTAAACCCATTTCAAGCAGTACCCTTGAAACCCGTACTGCTAAGCGTGAAACCGTAAAATCCTTTTTTCCCCAAGATTTGAACTTTCCTCATGAACGCCCCTGTTGACGTCTCTTTTTTCGCGCGTGCTGCCAAGCCCCTTGGGAGCTATCGCAAGTATTGGGCGTCGCGTTTTGGGACGGCGCCCTTTTTTCCGATGAGCCGCGCAGAGATGGAGAAGCTGGGTTGGGACAGTTGCGATATTGTTTTGGTGACGGGCGACGCGTATGTCGACCACCCCAGTTTTGGAATGGCTGTCATCGGTCGCATGCTCGAAGCCCAGGGTTTTCGGGTCGGAATCATTGCCCAGCCGGATTGGCAAAGTGCCGAGCCATTCAAAGTTTTAGGCAAACCCAATTTGTTTTGGGGTGTGACGGCGGGGAACATGGACTCCATGATTAACCGCTACACCGCTGATCGAAAAATTCGCAGCGATGACGCATACACCCCCGGCGACATCGGCGGCAAGCGCCCCGACCGCGCCGCCATTGTTTACAGCCAGCGCTGCCGCGAGGCCTTCAAAGACGTCCCGATTGTCTTGGGCGGAATCGAAGGAAGCCTACGCCGCATTGCCCATTACGACTACTGGTCTGACAAGGTTCGGCGCTCGGTGGTGGTGGATGCCAAGTGTGATTTGCTTTTGTATGGCAACGCTGAGCGCGCTATTGTTGAAATTGCCCACCGCTTGGCGGCCCGTGAGCCTGTGCAAGACATCACCGATGTGCGCGGCACCGCCTTTGTGCGCCGCCCTGATGATGCCAGCGGTAAAGACTGGTTTGAGATTGATTCATCCAGCGTAGACGCCCCCGGCCGGGTGGAAGCCCATGTCAACCCCTACATGACCACCTCGGAGCAAGCGGCAGAGCAGGGCGCAACGTGTGAGCGCGAGGATCCGGCGGCCCCAAATACCCAAGTTGCTGGCCCTGATACTGCGAAAACCATGCTGTTTGTAGCAAACCCTGCGCTCAAAGCCAAGCTCAAAGTGCCACCGCGAGACCGCTCGGTGATTCGGCTTCCCAGTTACGAGCAGGTCAAAGCGGACCCCGTTTTATACGCCCACGCCAACAGGGTTCTCCATTTAGAAACCAACCCTGGCAACGCCCGCGCTTTGGTACAGGCCCACGGTACAGGCGTAACCGCCCGTGACGTTTGGATCACCCCGCCGCCTATCCCGCTCACGACAGCGGAGATGGATATGGTTTTTGATCTTCCCTACGCCCGCAGCCCGCACCCTAGCTATGCCGACGCCCAAGGCAGCCATGACGGCGTGACCAAAATTCCTGCGTGGGAGATGATCCGTTTTAGCGTCAACATCATGCGCGGCTGTTTTGGGGGATGCACGTTTTGCTCCATCACTGAGCACGAAGGCCGCATCATCCAAAGCCGCTCGGAAGACTCGGTGATCAAGGAAATTGAAGACATTCGCGACAAGGTCAAAGGCTTTACCGGAACGATTTCCGATTTGGGCGGCCCGACGGCCAATATGTACCGCTTGGGTTGCAAAACGCCTGAGATTGAAGCTGCATGCCGTAAGCCCAGCTGCGTTTACCCTGGGATCTGCCAAAACCTAACCACAGACCACGGCCCGCTCATCAAAATGTACCGCCGCGGCAGAGCATTGAGAGGGATTAAGAAAATTCTGATCGGTTCGGGCTTGCGCTATGACTTGGCTATCCAAAGTCCCGAATACGTGAAAGAACTGGTGCAACACCACGTCGGTGGTTATTTGAAAATTGCACCAGAACATACCGAACAAGGCCCGCTGACCAAGATGATGAAGCCAGGTATTGGCTCTTACGACAAGTTCAAAACCTTGTTTGATAAATACTCCTTAGAGGCCGGTAAAAAGCAGTTTTTAATTCCCTACTTTATTGCCGCGCACCCTGGAACCACCGACGAAGACATGATGCACTTGGCCGTTTGGTTAAAGAAAAACAGTTTTCGGGCCGACCAGGTGCAAACCTTTTACCCCAGCCCCATGGCGACGGCGACGGCGATGTACCACTCTGGGCGCAATCCTTTGAGAAAAATTCACCGCACCATAGAAAGCGCAGACGAGTCGGTCGATATCGTGCGCGGCGAGAAGCGCCGAAAGTTGCACAAGGCGTTTTTACGCTACCACGATGCCAACAATTGGCCGCTATTGCGCGAGGCACTTAAAAGCATGGGCCGCGCGGATCTCATTGGTAACGGCAAACACCATCTGATCCCGACCTTTCAGCCCTTGAACGACGGAGCTTACCAAAGCGCTCGGCGAAAAAATAGCACTCCAGTCGCAGGGCGCATATTGACCCAACACACCGGATTGCCGCCGCGGGTCACAGGGTCAGAAAAGAATACAAAGGCTCCTTTGCGCAAAGCCCGCGCAACCCTCAAACCCTGACCCCTAAACCCTGAGCCCTGCAAATAACGCTAGGGCGCAAGGGTGCACAGCGGAATGTCTTTGGCTGCCCCAATCGCTTCGAGCTGTTTGCGCGTTTTGCCTGCAAAAAAAGCACTGCAAGCCGCGTGCGCTTCCTTGGAAAACATGGCTTGTATGTGGGAGCTGGCAAGCCCCGCTTCTTTCGCTAAAGCGGCCGCAAAGTGGGGCTCTAGTGCGGCTACGGCAACGCGCCCGTCTTTGCAGGCGTACATCCGGTAACCTGCGTGTCCGCCGCCTACAGCGGCACCAGGAACGGTCAGGCCCCAGGTACGCGGCAAGGCCAGGTAATTTGCGGCGTCACATAAGGCTACGGTAACCGCAACGCCTTTGCCAGTTTGTAATTGCTGTAAGCGCGCTTGCAAGACGGCTTCACTGGCCATCAACGAGCCGCCCATATCGGCGTACAAAGTGGGTGGGAGTTCCATGCCTTGAATCAGGCCGCTTTCAGCCAAATACGTGAGGTCGTGGCCCGGTTCTTCAGCGCGGTCTCCGCTCGCCCCAAAAATTTGCACCAACGACAGGTGGGGGTGTTGGCGGTGCAATGTCTTCCAGTCGAGCCCGAGTTTGACCATAGCCGAAGGGCGAAACGACGTTAACAAAACGTCAGTTTTTGCCAGCGTTTGGTGCAGTTT
>CAMDAN010000108.1 GCA_945888535.1 Bordetella parapertussis | reverse complement strand
TCTGAGGAGAAAAGGTGTCAACTTATTTCAGGAGGGGTCAAAAGCAACAAAAAAGCCCGGTGATTTCTCATCGGGCTTTTGCGTAAGTCCTTGATTTATAAGGATATTTTGGCGGAGTGGACGGGACTCGAACCCGCGACCCCCGGCGTGACAGGCCGGTATTCTAACCAACTGAACTACCACTCCTGGTAGCGACAACGTTGCCGTTGTCTACTAATGCTTTCATCATCTAACGATGAATCTGGCGACCCCACGGGGATTCGAACCCCGGTACTCACCGTGAAAGGGTGATGTCCTAGGCCTCTAGACGATGGGGTCAAAACCTTGGACTAATCCGTTTATTAGAAATTTTGGTGGAGGTAAGCGGGATCGAACCGCTGACCTCTTGCATGCCATGCAAGCGCTCTCCCAGCTGAGCTATACCCCCAAACCGCAAAGCACTGCAAGCAGCACCTTCAATTCCTAAGCCTCAAATTATAGCCTTGAAAATCAGCCTTTGGCAAGGCGGGCTAGAACTTTTTCTCTATCGCAAAGCTCGAGCACGGCGTCCAACGATGGAGTTTGGGCAGTGCCCATCACCAAAACACGAACAGGCATTGCAAGCTGAGGCATTTTGAGTGCGCATTGGGTAAGCACCTCTTTGATCGCCGCAGCAATACTGGGTTTTTCCCATGTGCAATGCGATAGCTGCTGGATCAACAACGCAATAGCGGGCTTAACCTCCGCAGTCACATGTTGCGCAATCTCCGCGGGATCGGGATGAACATCAGCGTAAAAACGGGCAACCCACTCCGTCAGCGCGACGGTCGTATCACAGCGGTCTTTCAACAGGTCACACAAGCGGGCTAACGTGTCATCCGAAGTGATGCCAAGCTGCGCCAGTTGGGCTTGTACCAAGGGAGCGATATCCTCCCCCGACATGGCTTTCAGGTGTTGCGCATTGACCCATCGCAATTTGGCTTCGTCAAATTGCGCGGCGCTGCGCCCTAAATGGTCTAAGTTAAACCACTCCACAAACTGCGCACGGCTGAAAATTTCATCATCTCCGTGACTCCAGCCCAAACGGGCGAGGTAATTCACCATGGCCTCCGGCAAATAGCCCTCAAGCGCATACTGGGTCACTGCTTTGGCCCCATTGCGCTTGCTCATTTTTTCACCTTGTGCATTAAGCACGGTAGGCAAATGGGCGTAGACCGGCGGCGTTTTTCCTAGAGCGTGAAAAATATTGATTTGACGCGGGGTGTTGTTGACATGGTCATCGCCACGAATGACGTGGGTAATATCCATATCGATGTCATCAACTACCACGCAAAAATTGTAGGTGGGCGTACCAACCAACTCGCCCGCTTGGGCAGGTCGCGCAATCACCAAATCGTCCAATTCGTCATTGCTAATTTCAATGCGGCCTTTGACTTTGTCATCCCAGACAACGGCGCCTTCCTGCGGGTTTTTAAAACGCAAAACGGGTTGAACTCCGCTTGGGATAGGGGGTAATGTCTTTCCTGGCTCAGGCCGCCAAGTTCCGTCGTAGCGTGGCTTTTCCTTATTCGCCATTTGTGTTTCACGTAAGGCATCTAAAGCCTCCACACTCATGTAACACGGATAAACCCATCCAGCTACCTGAAGCTCCAGGAGAACTTCTTTGTAGCGATCCATGCGTTGCATTTGATAAAACGGCCCCTCGTCGTGGTCTAAACCCAACCAACGCATGCCTTCAATAATCACATCGACTGCGGCTTGGGTCGATCGATCTTGGTCGGTATCCTCTATTCGCAGAATAAAGTCACCGCCTGTGGCGCGGGCAAAGGCCCAAGGGTAAAGCGCAGAGCGAATGTTTCCGAGGTGAATAAAGCCGGTGGGCGAAGGCGCAAACCGGGTCCGTGTTTTGGTCATGCGCTTGCTTTCAAACTATTTAAACCCCGTGCGATGTCGGCTTTTAAATCTTCGATGTTTTCAAGTCCTACCGCGACGCGAATGAGTCCTTGGCCAATACCTGCGGCACTCCGTTGGGCTTCGGTAATCCGGGCATGGGATGTGCTTGCGGGGTGACAGATCGTGGTTTTTGTATCGCCTAAGTTAGTGGTGATGGAGCACACTTGGGTGCTATCAATCACGTGAAACGCATTCGCGCGGCCAGAAGTTGCGTCGGTATGTTGAACGTCAAAAGACACCACTGGGCCGCCTAACCCCGATTGTTGGCGCATGGCCAAAGCGTGTTGCGGGTGGTTAGGTAAACCCGGGTAAAAAACACGGGCAACTTGAGGCTGGTCTTGCAACCATGTGGCTAGTTCTAAAGCCGTGGCGCACTGCGCCTTCATCCGAATCGACAGCGTCTCCATGCCCTTGAGTACCACCCAGGCATTGAATGGCGACAAAACCATTCCCGCAGTTCGGGTGATGGGTAAAAAGATGTCGTCCACTTCTTTTTGGGTACAGCAAAGCGCACCCGCAACCACCCGCCCTTGGCCGTCTAAATACTTGGTTCCTGAATGCGTAATGTAGTCAGCACCAAAGCGCCTGGGTTGTTGCAACGCAGGGCTACAGAAACAATTGTCCACCGCCAACTTGGCACCTACGCTGTGGGCTAAATCAGCCAAGGCTTGAATATCGCAGACATCGGTTAAGGGGTTGGTTGGCGTTTCTGCAAACAGGAGTTTGGTGTTGGGCCGAATGGCTGCAGCCCAAGCAGATACGTCGGTTTGTGAAACGTAAGTGGTCTCTACACCAAACTTGGCAAACTCACCAGAAAACAAACGTACCGTAGAACCAAATACCGACTGCGAACACACCACATGGTCACCAGCACGAAGCAAGCCCATCCCCAACAACAAAATAGCCGCCATGCCGCTAGAGGTCGCAATAGCCGCCTCAGTTCCCTCTAGCGCAGCCAAGCGCAACTCCATGCTAGTCACCGTCGGATTGCCAACGCGGGTATACACATACCCATCCTCTTCTTGCGCAAATCGGCGGGCGGCGGTCGCGGCATCAGGTTGAACAAAGCTACTGGTGAGGTACATCGTTTCCGAGTTCTCTCCGTACTGGCTAGGCTCAATTCCTACTCGGACAGCCAAGGTATCTAAATGCAGACCAGGGGGGAGTTTTTTAGCAGTCATAGGAGTCATTCAACAAAATTGGGAAGCGCTAGACGCGACGCATCTTCCTGCTCTTCTTGCGATCCGCCACGGGTTTCCCGCAAGCGTGTGATGTCGTCGCCGGTGATATCACCTGTCACGTAAACGCCATCAAAACATGACGCATCAAAATCGGCAATTGCAGCGTTGAGAGAGCCCACCGCTTTTTTCATGCCCTCAACGTCTTGGTAAATCAAGGCGTCACAGCCGATGATGGCGCGAATCTCTTCGACATTGCGGTCATGGGCCACCAGTTCACTGCTCGTAGGCATGTCAATGCCATACACATTGGGAAAACGTACAGGCGGCGCAGCACTGGCCAGATAGACTTTTTTCGCACCCGCATCACGGGCCATTTGCACAATCTCGCGGCTCGTGGTCCCGCGTACGATGGAGTCATCCACCAACAGTACGTTGCGACCTTTGAACTCGCTGGCTATCGCATTGAGCTTTTGGCGCACTGATTTTTTTCGCACCTCTTGGCCCGGCATGATGAAGGTACGTCCAACGTATCGGTTTTTAACGAAGCCTTCGCGGTATGGCAAGCCTAAAAGTTGTGCCAGCTGCGCCGCACTGGGGCGGCTCGATTCTGGAATGGGAATCACCACATCAATATCGCTCGGCGGTACGGTGGATATCACTCGCTTGGCCAAAGTTTCACCCAAATTCAAGCGTGCTTGATAGACCGAGATTCCATCCATCACTGAGTCGGGCCGCGCCAAATAAACGAATTCAAAAATACAGGGGTTGAGTTTCGGCGACTCGGCGCATTGCTTCGCTTGTACGTTGCCTTCAAGATCAATAAAAACCGCTTCACCCGGTTCGATGTCGCGCTCAAACTGGTGCATCGTTCCTTCAAGCGCCACGGACTCACTGGCAAGAACCACATTGCCAGCACTGCGACCCATGCACAAAGGCCGAATGCCATGGGGATCACGAAAGGCGAGAACGCCGTGTCCAGCAATCAACGCAATGACAGCATAGGAGCCTTTAACGCGCAGATGCACATTGCGCACTGCTTCAAAAAGATGCTCTGGCTTTAAGGGCATTCCGCGCGTAGTGCGCTCCACTTCATGGGCCAAAACGTTGAGCAACACTTCCGAGTCGCTCTCGGTGTTGATGTGGCGGTGGTCCACCGTGAACAACTCACGCTTAAGGGCGTGGGCATTGGTCAAATTTCCGTTATGCACCAACACAATTCCAAAAGGCGCATTCACGTAAAAGGGCTGAGCTTCCTCTTCGCTGTACGCGTTGCCTGCGGTGGGGTAACGCACTTGGCCAAGGCCACAGTTGCCAAGCAAGGTGCGCATATTTCGAGTCCGAAACACGTCTTTCACCATGCCCTTGGCTTTGTGCATAAAGAATTTGCGTTCTTGCTGGGTCACGATGCCCGCAGCATCTTGGCCACGGTGCTGCAAAAGCAACAAGGCGTCATAGATGAGCTGGTTCACAGGTGCGTTGCTGACAACGCCGACGATTCCACACATGGTTATTGCACTCGCTCAGGGTAAATATTTTGCAAATTCTTGGGGCAACAAAGGCTGCAAACCTTTCAATACCACCGCAGTTAACGCAGGCCCCGTGGCTTCTTGCCACCAAACACTCATCCGCATCGGCGTCATGCCGACAACCACCGTAATGGCCAAAAGCAAAACCAGCCCACGGGTTGCGCCAAACAAAGCGCCTAGGCCACGGTCTGCCGGGCTTAAACCGACGACGGAAATCAGCTTTTTCATTAAGAACGCAAGCAGGCTTCCAGCGAAGATGCAGGCTACAAAGGCAAGCACAAAACCGCTGGCGTAACGGACCGCTTCACTTAAACCGCTCCAAGGCAGCCACTGCGCCACCATGGGCGCAAACCATTGGGCTAAATAGAATGATGCCGCCCATGTCGCCAAGGACAGCACTTCGTAAACCAAACCCCGCCAAACACCTAAGAGCGTCGATGCGGCCAATAAACCCAAGAAGACCCAGTCCAAATATGGCATGTGCGCCGTCTAAATTACAGTTCGAGTACGGCCGCAGGCAGATCTAGCTTTCGAATCTTTTCAGCCATTTTGTTGGCCGCTTCCTTGCCTTGCATCGGTCCCACCCGGACCCGAATTCGCCGTCCTTCAGATCCAGTGACGACTTGGGTATAGGTTTTGATGCCGGCTTTTTCAAGCTTGACACGCGCTTCTCGGGCTTTTAAAACATCAGCGAATGCACCAATTTGAACGGTGTAACGGGTTGCGCTGTCAGCCGCGGGGGTTTCTGCCGCTTTGCCTTCTAAAAGGCTTTGCGCGCGGGCTGCGTCATTGGTCTTTGCGGGCGTTGGCTCCGGTTTCGCTTCCACTTTGACAGGGGCTTTTTCAGCTGGCTTAGCGGAAGACGAAGCCAGCGGCGTTTCACGGGCAACTGGCTCTACTGGGGGCACTACAGCCGCAGCCGCAGGAGCTTGTTCTTCAATCGCAGGCTTGGCTAATGGCGCCTCCGAAGCCACAGGCACAGGAGGCGCAACAGGCGCAAGGGGTTCAACCTTGGCTTTGTCAGGAATTTCAATCGGAATATCAACCGCGATGGGGCGGGGCTGGGTATCAAACAAGAGCGGAAAACCAATGACACCCACCAAAACGAGCGTTGTCGTTCCAATCAGGCGATGGCGTGCGCGCTTACGGAGCACATCGTGGCTTTCAGGGGCTACGCTGGGCGCTTGCTGCTCGGCGCCATTCTTGCGAAATGTAAAAAAGGGCATAGAAAGGTAACTCAAGAGCTCAGGTGCGCGCCGTGCAGTTTGGGAAGGCCTTGCTGCAAAACACCGCCTACGGTGTAGAAGGATCCGAAGACAACGATTCTATCAGCGGGGTCAGCCGCGGCGGCAGCGGCTTTTAAGGCGGCAGACGGGTCAGAAAAAACCGCCGATTGCGCATCTTTTCGGGTATTTTGGGCCTGCCACTGCGTTTGAAGCTGTAAAGCACTGGCCGCACGGGCTGTAGGTAAATCAGTGAAATACCAGCGGTCAATGAGCGGGTTGATGCGTAAAAGCATGGGCGCCAAATCTTTATCCGCCATCGCCCCAAACACGGCGTGGGTTGTTGGAAAATAGCCCATCGCATCGAGGTTGGCAGCCAAGGCAGCGACTGAATGCGGGTTGTGCGCAACGTCCAAAACCAAATTGGGCTGACCGGCAATGATCTGAAACCGTCCGGTAAATTCCACAAAAGCAAAACCGTTACGAATGGCTTGGGCGGTGACTGGCAAACTTTCTCGCATCGCTGTCAAGGCCGCTAAAACACCCGATGCATTCACCAGCTGGTTTGCCCCGCGCAGCGCGGGATAGGCCAAGCCGCTGTAGCGCCGCCCGCGCCCTGCCCAATTCCATTGCTGCGGATCGCCCGACACATTAAAGTCTTTACCAACCTGCCAAAGGTCTGCGCCGATTTTTCCAGCATGGTCTAAAACGCTTTGGGGTGGCAGCGGATCGCTGACGATCACGGGGCGGCCGCTGCGCATGATTCCCGCTTTCTCAAAGCCAATGGTTTCGCGGTTATTGCCCAGAAGCTCCATGTGGTCGAGGTCAATGCTGGTGATGACGGCGCAGTCTGGGTCGATGATGTTGACCGCGTCTAGGCGCCCACCTAAACCGACCTCTAATATCACCACGTCCAAAGGCGTTTGGCGGATCACTTCAAAAATAGCCAAGGTAGAAAACTCAAAATACGTAAGCGAAATGTCATCGCTCTCGGCCGTTCTTGCCGCCTCTACCCGCTCGAACCCAGCAGCCAAAGCGTGCGCCTGCACGTTTTCCCCTTGCAAGCGCAAACGCTCCTCAAAATGCACCAAATGGGGCGAGGAATACACCGCCGTGCGGTAACCGGCCTGCATCAAAATAGATTCCAACATGGCGCAGGTCGAGCCTTTGCCATTGGTGCCAGCTACGGTAATTACGGGGCATTGCATTTGCAAGCCCATGCGCTGCGCAACAGTGCGCACACGCTCGAGCCCCATGTCAATGTTTTTGGGGTGCAATTGCTCGCAAAAGCTAAGCCATTCAGATAAATTTTTCATAAGCCCCTTATTGTCGCCCAGCTTGGAAGATGCTCCATCTTGCCAATGGCATGATGAG
>CAMDAN010000107.1 GCA_945888535.1 Bordetella parapertussis | reverse complement strand
TGAAAAACAGCCACACACACACCAACCAAATACCCGCCAATCAGATTAGCTGCAAGCGTGCCCCAGGGCAGCACCGTTCCTGAGATAGCGATGGGGTTGAGCCACAAGCCCAACTGCCAACGTGCCAAGGCGCCTGCGCATGCGCCTATACAAATAGCACTGACTTGATACATCAAGGTTTTGTGGCGGCGTATGGGGCACCGTTGACGGTGAGCCCCGCGTTTGAGAGCGCTTCCGCCTTGGTGGGTTTAAAGCCTTTAACACGCTTTAAAAAGTCCGGCCAATCCGTAAACGGCGCTTGGGTTCTTGCTTTCATGATGCGGGCGGTGCTGCTGGGCCCCAAACCTTTGACGTTGTCGAGTTCGGCCTCGGTTGCGAGGTTGGCTTCGGTACCGGCAAAAATACTTGCACTTAGCAAAGCCAAGCAGGTCGCAATCAAAACAAGGATAGGTTTGCGCACACGGCTCTCTTATGAATTTTTTGCCAACCAACGGACATATTGGCTCACCCCGGTCTGGACATCAGAAAAGACGTGTTGGCAACCGCTCTGGCGCAGTGCGCTCAAATCCGCTTGGGTGTAGCACTGGTATTTACCGCGCAAGGCATCGGGAAAGGCAATGTAGTCGATCAAACCTTGAGAGGCCAGAGCGCTTAAGGGGAGGGCGTCTTGTCCTTGGTGAGCGCGCATCGTATTGACAACCGCGCTGGCAACATCGTTAAACGCTTGGGCCTGGCCTGAGCCGAGGTTGAAAATCCCACTGACGTTGGGGTGATCAAAGTACCACAGGTTGACGGCGACGACGTCGTCAATGAAAACGAAATCTCGCATCTGTGCGCCTGCGAGGTAACCGCCGTACTCACCAAAGAGTTTGACTTTTCCCTCGGCCTGGAACTGGTGGAACTGGTGGTAAGCCACGCTGGCCATTCGGCCTTTGTGTTGTTCATGGGGCCCGTACACATTGAAGTACCGAAACCCCACCACTTGGGTCTTGGCTTTTTCAAAAGTAGCCCCTAACTCTAAGCGTACTTTTTGGTCAAACAGAAGTTTCGAGTATCCGTAGACATTGAGTGGCGCTTCATACGTGGGCTCTTCTTTGAAGGTATCCGAGCCGCCATAGGTTGCTGCAGAAGACGCGTACAAAAGGCGCGTGCCTTGGGCTTGGGCGGCATGAAACAGCTGCTTGGAGATGCCGTAATTGTTGGCCATCATGAACTTACCATTGCTCTCCATGGTGTCGCTGCAAGCGCCTTCATGGAACACCGCTTCTACCTTGCCAAATTGCCGAGCAGAAAAGTCGTCGTAAAACGTATCGGCATCGATGTAGTCTGCAATTTTGAGCCCGGCTAAGTTTTTAAACTTATCCCCTTGGGTGAGATCGTCAACGGCCAAAATATCCGTAAAACCTCTTGCATTGAGGCCTTCAATGATTTTGCTGCCGATAAAGCCAGCCGCGCCGGTCACTGCGATTCGGGTCATCCAAATAACTCCTCGTAGGTCACTGTCGCCGTACCAAATTTCCCAACCACCAAGCCACCTGCTCGGTTGGCCCAAGGCAGCGCTTGGCGCAGCGAAAGACCGGATCCCACCAAAGTCGCGAGGGTCGCGATAACGGTGTCACCGGCGCCGGTGACATCAAAAACCTCTCGGGCTTGGGCGCTGACATGCAATGGCCCTTGCGCGTCAAACAGCGTCATTCCCTCTTCGCTGCGCGTGAGTAAAACCGCATCCAAATGGAGTTGCGTTCGCAGTTGTTGAACCTTCGCTGTGAGATCTTCCTCCGCGGCCCACTCGCCTATGACTTGCTGCAGTTCAGCGCGATTGGGGGTAATGACGTTGGCGTTTTTATAGCGTGAGTAATCGGTGCCTTTGGGGTCGACCAAAATAGGTTTTCCTTGGGCTCGGGCAAGGGTGATCATGTCACCAACATGGGCCAGGCCGCCCTTGCCGTAGTCTGAAAACAGAATGGCATCATGGCTTGGCAACAGGTTTTCAAAGGTCGCACTTTGGCTGGCCAATAATTCATTTTTGGGGGTGTTTTCAAAGTCCAGGCGCAAGAGCTGCTGCTGCCTGCCAATGATGCGCAACTTCACCGTGGTTTTGAGATCGGCATCGCGACCGAAGTGGGTGCGTATCCCTGTTTTTGCCAAAATGGCTTCGAGTTTGAGGCTGGCCTCATCGTCTCCTACGACGGTGAGCAAGGACGCTTGCGCACCCAAGATGGCTACGTTATACGCCACGTTGGCAGCTCCGCCACTGCGCTCTTCCTCGCGGGTAATTCGAACGATGGGAACCGGGGCCTCGGGGGAAATACGGTCGACTGCGCCATACCAATACCGGTCCAGCATCACGTCGCCCACGACAAGAACGCGTGAGGCGGCAATCTGTTTGGCTTCAATGGAGTGAGGATGCTGTGTTTTCATAACTCTTCTACCCGACGTGCAGGATAACTGTCCCAAGCTTGGCAGCCCGGGCAGTGCCAAAAATGCTGCTTGGCTTCAAAGCCACAGGCGGCGCAGCGGTAGCGCTTGAGCGGCTTGACCGCATGATCGAGCGCCCGCTGAACCTGGGGGTGAAACTGTTCATGCTCTAATTTTTCACCCGCAATCCACTGGGCAGCAGCCACCAAGGAAGGGTGATTTTCAAGATGATGGACATACCAGTTTCTCGCATCCGTGGGCTTGTTGGGTTGCTTGGCCTCAAGAGCCACGATCGCATCTAAAACATCAAGCGATGGTGCGGACTGATACGCTTTTTTAAGCGATTGAAGCGCAGCCTCTGTTTGGCCCGCTTCACTAGCGTACTGGCTTAACGGTTGTGCCATGAGCCCAATCGATTGAGGGGCATCTTTTAGCGCCTCTTCAAGCGTGCCATAAGCCTTTAGTGGTTGGCCCATTAGAAATTGCAAATGCGCCAAATCGATTCGAGCCCGGGCCGCGTTGGGGGCCGAAGCAATTGCTTGCATCAACAGAGTTTGAGCCTGGTCGTTTTGGGCTGTTGCAACCAAGTTAGCTGCTTGTTCACAGAGGTAGTGGGCTAGACGACCGGCGAAACTGCCTTGGCCTGCGGCCTCGAGTTTGCGTGCAATTTCTGCCGCAAGCGTCCAATCGCGGGAGCGTTCGTAGTTGGCTAAAAGCGCGAGCCTGGCTTGGGCTTCGAAACGCGTGCCTTCAAGCTTGAGTAGGGCGACTTCAGCCCGGTCTAGCAAGCCTGCTTTAAGGTAGTCCAGCGCCAAAGCGTGTTGTGCACGATCGCGCTCGTCATCTGTTAAATCGCCGCGAGCAAGCAAGTGTTCGTGGACGCGCACAGCGCGCTCGTACTCGCCTCTGCGGCGAAACAAATTACCAAGTGCAAAGTGCAACTCTGAAGTATCAGGGTCGCTCTGAACCGCCTCAATAAATGCATCGATGGCTTGGTCTTGCTGCTCGTTGAGTAAAAAATTCAGACCTTTGAAATAGGCCTTGGGTGCCTGGCGGTTTTCAATTCGCAACTGGCGCATATCAAAGCGCGATGCTAGCCAGCCCAGGCCAAAGGCGATCGGCAATCCCATCAAAATCAAGCTAGCGTCAAAGTCCATGGGCTTCAGGTCGGGTGAGGGAATCCGCGTTCGGTGGTGTCGCTGTATTAGTCTTGGTTTGGTTCGTTACTCGGCTTGCAAGTGCAGCACGTCTTTGTCGCCACCAGCGCGGGACCATGCCTAACACTCCGACCAGCAGTCCTGCGGAAAACGTGATCAACACCACCAAGACAACAGGGGCCGTCCATTGGGTTCCAAAGAAAAATCGGACAGTGACATCCCCTTGGTTATTCAAGGCGAAGGCGAAAAGTGTAAAAAAAATGGCTGCTTTAAGTAACCACTTAAAGAGCCAAACAATTTGGTTCATTCAATTCCTTGGTACCTGGCCGATTCTATCGATTTGGACTTGGTTTTAGGCTTTTTTAGGGGAAGATTGCAACGCAAGCGTTTGCATATCCACAGCCTCGCGCAAGGCTTTACCGGGTTTGAAATGGGGAACGCGTTTTTCGGGAATCGCTACGCTTTCACCGCTGCGGGGGTTGCGACCCATCCGCGGAGGGCGGTGGTTCACAGAAAAGCTTCCAAAGCCGCGAATTTCAATGCGGTGCCCGCGTACCAACGCATCATTCATCGCATCCAAAATAGCCTTCACCGCGAACTCAGCATCACGGTGGGTGAGCTGGCTAAATCGGTTGGCTAGTTCTTCAACAAGATCTGAGCGGGTCATATGAATAGGGCTTTAAGACAAAAAACGACCGCAGCGGTGTGCTTGCGGTCGTTGATTAAGTCAAACAACTCAAATCACGGGGATTTAATTGTTGTCCAACTTGGCACGCAACAATGCGCCCAAGCTCGTGGTGCCTGCATTTTCACGGGCAGACTGTTGGCTCAAGGTGGTCATGGCTTCGTTTTGATCAGCAGCATCCTTGGCCTTGATAGACAACTGAATGTTACGGGTCTTGCGATCCACGTTAACGACCACAGCCGTGACTTCGTCGCCTTCTTTGAGCACGCTGCGGGCATCTTCGACGCGGTCGCGGCTGATTTCAGAAGCGCGTAAGTAACCAATGATGTCTTCGCCGAGATCAATCTCAGCACCTTTGGCATCAACGGTCTTGACCTTGCCTGTGACCACTTGGCCCTTGTCGTTGATCGACACGAACGTGGTGAAAGGATCGGAATCGAGCTGTTTGATGCCCAAGGAGATACGCTCGCGTTCGACGTCAACGGCCAAAACGAGGGCTTCGACTTCTTGACCCTTCTTGAATTCACGAACCGCGGCTTCGCCGGTTTCGTTCCAAGACAGGTCCGACAAGTGAACCAAACCATCGATACCAGCAGCCAAGCCCACAAATACGCCGAAATCGGTGATGGATTTGATGGGGCCCTTCACGCGGTCGCCGCGCTTGGTGTTCATCGCAAACTCTTGCCATGGGTTGGCTTTGCATTGTTTCATGCCCAAAGAAATACGGCGCTTGTCTTCGTCGATTTCCAGAACCATGACTTCGACTTCGTCACCCAAAGCAACGATCTTCGAAGGAGCCACGTTCTTGTTGGTCCAGTCCATTTCAGAGACGTGTACCAAACCTTCGATTCCTGGCTCGAGTTCCACAAACGCGCCGTAGTCGGCGATGTTGGTGATCTTGCCAAACATGCGCGTACCTTGAGGGTAGCGGCGGTTAACGCCCATCCAAGGGTCATCGCCCATTTGCTTCAGACCCAAGGAGACACGGTTTTTGTCGGTATCAAACTTGAGAATCTTGGCTGTAATTTCTTGTCCGGCAGTCACGACTTCAGACGGGTGACGCACGCGACGCCATGCCATGTCAGTGATGTGCAAGAGGCCGTCGATACCGCCCAAGTCGACGAACGCACCGTATTCGGTGATGTTCTTGACCACGCCATGCACCACTGAACCTTCTTTGAGGGTGTGCATGAGTTTTGCGCGTTCTTCGCCCATGGAGGCTTCTACGACGGCGCGGCGGCTCAGAACCACGTTGTTGCGCTTGCGGTCCAATTTAATGACCTTGAATTCCATGGTCTTGTTCTCGTAGGGAGACAAGTCTTTGGTCGGACGGGTGTCGACCAAGGAACCGGGCAAGAAGGCGCGAATGCCATTGACCAAAACAGTCAGGCCGCCTTTGACTTTGCCACTGGTGGTACCCATGACAAACTCGCCAGATTCGAGAGATTTTTCTAATGACATCCAAGATGCCAAGCGTTTAGCGGTGTCGCGGCTGACAATGGTGTCGCCGTAGCCATTTTCCATCGCAACAATCGCGACAGACACAAATTCGCCCACTTGAACTTCGAGTTCGCCTTTGTCGCTTTTGAATTCAGACAAGGGAACATACGCTTCTGATTTAAGGCCAGCGTTCACAACGACGAAGTTGTGTTCGATACGAACGACTTCAGCGGTGACGACTTCACCAATACGGGTTTCAGAGGCTTTTTGTGACTCTTCAAAGAGGGCTGCGAAAGATTCAGACATTTTTTGTGCAGTTAAAAAACCGCGGGGTTAAGTTGTTGAACCCCAAGACCGAGCGCATGCAGCGCTAAGAGTGCCTTGGGGGCCGTGCAAAAGCGGTGAAACCTTTGACTTTTCTAACACCAGACTTTTTGAAGAATCGTCAAAGAGACATCAAAAAGGCTGTTTGCTTTGCCACCATTTCAACACTTGTGTAACGGACTGATCGACCGTTAAAGCAGAGTTGTCTAGTAGCTCGGCGTCTTGTGCAGGCTTTAAGGGTGCAATGGCACGCGTAGTGTCGCGGGCATCGCGCGCCTCGAGGTCTGCGCAAAGAGTGCTGAGTGTAGCCGAAATTCCCTTTGAAATCAACTGCTTATAACGGCGTTCTGCGCGGCAAGCGGCGCTAGCCGTCAGATACACCTTGAGCGGAGCATCGGGGAAAATGACGGTTCCCATGTCGCGCCCGTCGGCAACCAGTCCGGGTAGCTGTCGAAATTGGTGCTGCAAGTCCACCAGCGCGCTGCGTACCGCACCTAAAACAGAGACTTTGGAGGCGTTCATTCCAGCGGCTTCGGTTCGGATAGCGTCAGTGATATCTTGGCCGTTGAGCCAAACCTGTTCGCCTTCAAAATGAATAGCCATGGTTCGCACTAATTGCGCAATGGCCGTTTCATGGCTTGGCTCTAACTCCAGCCCGGCTTGCAAGGCTGCCAAGGCAGTGATTCGGTAGAGGGCCCCAGAATCCAAAAAATGGTAGCCCAGTTGCTCAGCAAGGCTTGCCGCTAAGGTCCCTTTGCCCGAGGCCGTGGGGCCGTCCACACAAATCACGGGAATCGAGTTGGGAGCCGCTTGGCACACGCTAAACAGAGTCTCAAAGTAATCGGGAAAGGTTTTGGCTACGCACTTGGGGTCTTCAATTCGGATACTTTTTCCTGCTGGATTAAACGCCGCAAGGGAAAAACACATGGCAACCCGATGGTCGTCATAGGTATGGATGCTGGCGCTATGCCAATCGGCAGGGCTTTGTGGAGGCGTAATTGCAATCGAATCTGGGCTTTCAACCACCGATGCACCGAGTTTCCGAAGTTCGGTGGCCATGGCCGCAATCCGGTCGGTCTCCTTTACGCGCCAACTCGCGATGTTGCTGAGTACAGTGGTGCCTTTGGCGTAAAGCGCCATGACCGCCAAAGTCATGGCGGCATCAGGGATGTGATTGCAGTCCAAGGAAATCGCTTTGAGCGGCCAAGCGCCGCGGGACACGTGCAAGTAATTGGGGCCACTTTCAATATGGGCGCCCATCGC
>CAMDAN010000106.1 GCA_945888535.1 Bordetella parapertussis | reverse complement strand
GATGAACCGACCAATGATCTCGATATTGACACCTTGGAGCTTTTGGAAGACCTGTTGCAAAACTACGATGGAACGGTTTTCTTGGTCAGCCACGACCGCACGTTTTTAGACAATGTAGTAACGAGCACCATCGCCTCGGAAGGCGAAGGCCGCTGGCGCGAGTACGAAGGCGGCGTACAAGACTGGCTCATCCAAAGCAAACGCGCCAGCGCCTTGGCCCAAGCCCACGGACAAAACGGCGCTAAGCCGTTTAACTACGGCCGCGATCAACACGCCGCTACCGAGCCAACACCATCAGCTCCTGCCATCGCTGCTATTGCGCCAGCGCAGCCCGCTCCCAAAGTTCGGAAACTGAGCTACAAAGAGCAGCGCGAGTTAGACACCCTGCCCCAAACGATTTCCGACTTGGAAACGGAGCAAAAAAACATCAATGCCTTGCTTGCGGATGGAAGCCTGTACGCCAAAGACAACGCTAAAGCCTTGGAGTTAGCCGCACGAAGCGCGCACATTGATGATGCCCTTTTAGTCGCGCTTGAACGTTGGGATGTTTTAGGGACTTGCGTCTGAGCCTAAGCCTGAGCTCGGGTTAGACCACCGCCTTGTCGTGCAAGCTTTGAATCGTCTTCGCGTCCAGCCCCAAAGACGCTAAAACTTCGTCGGTGTGCTCGCCTAACGCAGGGGGCGCTCGGTTTAAAACTGTGGGTGTTCCCAGTAAGCGCAAAGGACTTGCGACGCTGGCAATCGAGGCGGTGTGTGTTTTCGCAGCCACTGCGGGGGCTACGTCTTGCGTTACCACCAATTGCCTGGCTTGAACCTGCGCGTCCTCAAACGCTTGGGCCACCGTGTTAATCGGGCCGCAGGGAACCGCGTGGTGTTCCAGCAGCGCAATCCAATCGGTCGTGGTTCGTTTGTGAATTTCGGTTTGTAAAAGTTGCGTGAGTTCGTCGCGATGTAAAACGCGCTGCGTGTTGGTGACAAACCGCGTATCGACGGCCCACTCGGGGTGCTGCGCAACCTGAGAAAAACGGGCAAATTGGCCGTCATTTCCAATCGCTAAGAGCATGGCGCCGTCCGCCGTTTCAAAATCTTGGTAAGGCACCAAACTGGGATGGGTATTGCCTTGGCGGGTCGGCACTTTGCCGGTGTTTAAAAAGCCTGCCGCTTGGTTGGCCAACAGTGCCACGCCCACATCGAGCAAACTCATATCAATGTGCTGGCCTTCGCCAGTGCGATGACGCGCCTCCACCGCCGCGAGGATGGCGCTGCATGCATAAACTCCCGTAAACAAATCAGTTAAAGCCACACCCACTCGCTGCGGAGTACCGCCCGGCGTCCCTTCAGGTTTTCCGGTGATGCTCATCATGCCGCTCATCGCTTGAATCATCAGGTCGTAACCTGCGCGTTCGGCATACGGCCCGTCTTGGCCAAAACCCGTGATGGAGCAATAAATCAAACGCGGGTTGATCGCATGCAAACTGGCGTAATCCAAACCGTAATGCGCCAAGCCACCCACCTTGAAGTTCTCAACAAAGATATCGCTTTGCAACGCCAGTTGGCGAACCAGCGCTTGGCCTTCGGGCTTAGCAATATCAATGGTCACCGACCGCTTGTTGCGGTTGCAGGTGGTGAAGTAACTGGCGTGCGTGGTGTCCTTGCCTTGCGCGTCTTGCAAAAAGGGCGGGCCCCAGTGGCGGGTGTCATCGCCATCGATCGGTTTTTCGATTTTGATAACGTCCGCGCCCATGTCAGCCAACATCTGGGTACACCACGGCCCAGCCAAAACGCGGGTCAGGTCTAAGACTTTCAGGTGCGGCAAGGCCGCTTGTTGGGATGACATATTTGATGGCGCTATTTCGCGGGTGTATTTCTTTGCTGTTTTTCTTCGCTGTATTTCTTTGATCTGTTAATTGGCAAACGCGGCGATGCCCGTTTGAGCGCGACCTAAGATCAGGGCGTGGATATCGTGCGTGCCTTCGTAAGTATTAACCACTTCCAAATTCACCAAATGCCGGGCAACACCAAACTCATCGCTGATGCCGTTGCCGCCCATCATGTCGCGTGCCATGCGGGCAATATCAAGGGCCTTGCCACACGAGTTGCGTTTCAAAATCGATGTGATTTCAACTGACGCAATCCCATCGTCTTTCATTCGGCCTAAACGCAAACAGCCCTGCAAGCCTAGAGCGATTTCCGTTTGCATATCGGCTAGTTTTTTTTGAATCAACTGGTTGGCAGCCAAAGGGCGGCCGAATTGTTGGCGATCAAGGGTGTACTGGCGGGAGCGAAACCAGCAGTCTTCTGCCGCGCCCAAAGCCCCCCAAGCAATCCCGTAACGCGCGGAGTTCAGGCAGGTAAACGGGCCTTTGAGACCGCGCACTTCAGGGAATGCATTTTCTTCAGGGCAGAACACCTGGTCCATCACAATCTCGCCGGTGATGCTCGCACGTAAACCCACTTTGCCGTGAATGGCAGGGGCGCTCAAACCCGGCATCCCTTTTTCCAAAATGAAACCGCGAATTGAACCGACTGCCCCCGACTCGCTCACCTCTTTGGCCCAGACCACAAACACATCGGCAATAGGGCTGTTGGAGATCCACATCTTTGCGCCACTGAGCTTGTAACCGCCTGCGACTTTTTGGGCCCGTGTCACCATGCTTTGGGGGTCAGAACCATGGTCCGGTTCGGTCAAACCAAAACAGCCGATGGTTTTTCCGCTGGCAAGTGAGGGCAAGAATTTTTGGCGCTGCGCTTCGGTACCAAATTCAAAGATGGGCACCATGACCAAGGAGCTTTGTACGCTCATCATTGATCGGTAGCCGCTGTCTACACGCTCGACTTCGCGGGCAATTAAACCGTATGCGACATAGTTCAAGGCCGGTCCGCCATAAGCCTCGGGAATAGTGGGCCCAAGCAAACCGAGCTCTCCCATTTCGCGAAAGATGGCGATGTCGGTGGTGCCATCGCGAAACGCTTGGGTCACGCGTGGGAGCAAGCGGTCTTGGCAATACGCCGCTGACGCATCCCGTACCATGCGCTCATCGTCACTGAGTTGGGCATCGAGCAAGAAAGGGTCTTGCCAATTGAAAGCAGTTGAGGCCATTCACATTCTCCAAATAAACAAACGCTCGCCCTCGCGCAGGACGGCACAGTGAGTCCTATGGTAACGGAGCGGCCCAAGCCCGGGTTTTGCCTTTGCCGCTAGACTGCGTAACATCGTTGCCTTGTATTCAATTTTTGACAAAAGCCACTGCGAGATCCGTATGACTGCTTCCCCACTTTCCCAACTCAAAGACCCCACCCTGCTTAAAACCGATGCGCTCATCAACGGGCAATGGGTCAAAGGCACAACCCGCTTCGACGTTTTGGACCCAGCCACAGGAATCAAACTCGCCGACGTAGCCAACCTGGGGCCCGCAGACACCGAAGCGGCGATAGCAGCAGCCAACGCCGCTTGGCCCGCATGGAAAGCCAAAACCGCCAAAGAGCGCAGCATCATTTTGCGCAAGTGGTTTGACCTTTTGATGGCCAACCAAGACGACATTGCGCGAATCATGACCGCTGAACAAGGCAAACCCTTGGCTGAGGCCAAAGGCGAAGTCGCTTACGGTGCCAGTTTTGTCGAGTGGTTTGCCGAAGAGGCCAAGCGCGTTAATGGCGAGACCTTGCCTCAGTTTGACAACAACCGCCGCTTGATGGTGCTAAAGCAACCCATCGGCGTGTGCGCTGCCATCACGCCATGGAACTTCCCGTTAGCCATGATTACCCGCAAAGTAGCGCCCGCTCTCGCTGCGGGTTGTCCCGTCATCATCAAGCCCGCCGAGCTAACGCCTTTAACGGCGTTGGCAGCAGCCGAGTTGGCCCTACGGGCGGGTATTCCAGCCGGGGTTCTCAACATGATTTCTGCGGATGCCGAGAACTCGATTGCGATTGGTAAAGTGATTTGCGCCAGCCCCGTGGTGCGCCATTTGAGTTTTACTGGCTCCACCGAAGTGGGGCGTATTTTGATGGCGCAAAGCGCTCCAACCGTGAAGAAACTCTCACTCGAGCTTGGTGGTAACGCGCCTTTTTTGGTGTTTGATGATGCCGACATTGACAGCGCCGTCGAGGGGGCGTTTGCAAGCAAGTACCGCAATGCGGGTCAAACCTGCGTCTGCTCCAACCGCTTGTATGTTCAGGCCGGGGTGTACGAGCAATTTGTCGAAAAGTTCGCCGCCAAAGTCAGAACCGCTAAGGTGGGCAATGGCTTTGATGCCGAGGTGAACCAGGGCCCGCTCATTGAAGAAGCGGCACTCGTCAAAGTAGAGCGCCATGTTGCGGATGCGCTTGCCAAAGGGGCGCGGCTTTTGGTTGGTGGTAAGCGTTTAAAGCAGCTCGGCAGTGGTCAGTTTTTTGAGCCGACGGTGGTTGCCGATGCCACAGCCGATATGCTTTGCGCCAAGGAAGAGACTTTTGGTCCCTTTGCGCCGGTGTTTAAATTTCACACCGAGCAAGAAGCGATTGACGCGGCCAATCACACCGAGTTTGGCTTAGCCAGTTATTTTTACAGTCGCGATATTGGACGCATTTACCGCGTGGCCGAAGCCTTGGAATACGGCATGGTGGGAATTAACGTTGGCATTTTGGCCACCGAACACGTGCCCTTTGGCGGTGTGAAGCAATCGGGCCTAGGCCGCGAAGGATCGCACTTTGGCATGGACGACTACGTAGAGGTTAAATACCTCTGCATTGGTGACGTCCAAAAGTAAGGCCGCTGTTTTGCGCGCATTGAGCGTTTAGCGCAAGCTGATATCGCCGTAGTGAGCAAGCACTGTACTTTTGGTGTTGTCGCTGTCCGTCATGACCGCAATCCCGACAAGGGCGCCTGGCGCTTCGCCAAACACTTTTTCGTAATCCGCTCGGATATTGCGTTCGTAGTCGCGCCACTGTTGCAGGCCGGTGTTGCCAGACTCCACCACCAATTGGCGGATTCGGTCGGTGCGGTGGTTATGCATTACCGACCCGACGGGGCGGCGGTTACACCAGACATACATCAAGGTCGCATAGGGCATTTCTTCGCCCGTCAAGGTCAGAGCGAGCTCATTGAGCATCGCATTTTTGAGAGAAAACGTGCTGCGATCACCCTCGAACGCCAGCACCAAACGCAACGGAGAGTCATCGCTGCCGCGTTCGCCCATATCGGCATTGGCAATCAATTGCGGAAGCAACCAGGAAAAGCGAATGCTGCCCAGCTGCGATGGCTCAATGCGCAGCGGTTTGCGCAACATGCTGACCGACGAATTCGCTCGAGCGACCAAGGTCGTTCGCGAACCCACGATTTCCGTCTGGTATTGGGTTGGCGATTTTCCGGGGAACAGCACGGGCTCCCACTTCACTTGATCGGCAGGGCTCCAATGAAGAGCGCCTGCGTCTGCACCTACGCTGCTTGGGATATTGGAAGACGAAGTGGAGCTGCGTTGTAGCAAACCACTGCAACCGCTGAGCAAGAATATGCCTGCCGCAACGAGCCACGCTCCATTGAATAAACCAAATTTCATGAACGCGAGCTTACTTGCGCCAAATTAATCCTTTGTTAACCAAAACCCTGAATTTGCGCGTTTTGTAACAAATTAACCACAAAGTCCTAGCCGCGCGATGGCAGCCACTGGCCCAAAGCAAAAACGGAGTTCGGAGCGTTGGTTTTTAACGCTGGTGTTTGCGGTTTTTTCAATATCCCTTTTTTGTTGCTTTTGCGCGTGGGAACTTGAAAGCCTTTGGCGCTTTGCTCCAAGGCGAGGCTCTTTAAAGTAATAGTCCGCATGTGGGCCATGAGCGCTGTGTGCAATTGTTCCCATAACGCCTCCGTCATATCGGGAACGTCCTGGGTCCCTTTGCGGGTATCCATGGCAGGACTGGGCTCGTCGCTTTCAATGGCGGTCACGATATCGGCCACCGAAATGGAGTCGCCCCGAAAGCCCAAGGCGTAACCGCCGCCGGGGCCACGCGTACTTTCCACCAAACCATGTTGGCGCAACTTGGCAAATACTTGCTCAAGGTAAGACAATGAAATTCCGTGGCGCAATGCCAACTCACTTAACGGAACAGGGCTGTGCGGGTCACGCAAAGCCAAATCAATCATGGCGGTAATGGCAAACCGGCCGCGAGTACTAAGACGCATGTGATGCTCCAAAAAAGCCCAACTTGGGCGAAAGTACCATTAATTTAAATGGGTTTATGCTTCGTGTAAATTCGTATTTATGACAATTTCACTTCGATTTAAACGAAGCTTTTTTAACTTTTTTGGAAAATTGACCTATGAACTTTAAACATTTGCATTATTTTTGGGTCACCGCCAAGGCCGGTGGCGTGATGCGGGCGGGTGAGCAGCTGCACACTACGCCCCAGACACTTTCCGGGCAAATACATCTGCTGGAAGAATGGCTTGGTCGCAAGTTGTTTCAAAAGCGCGGTCGCAATTTAGAGCTGACCGAGGACGGGCGGCTTGCTTTGGGTTACGCCGACCAGATTTTCACGCTGGGCAACGAGTTAGAAACCGCCGTTCGCCAAGCTCATGGTGGCGAAAAGGTTTTGGAGTTTCGGGTCGGCGTGGCTGACTCGGTGAGTAAATCGGTAGCCTACCGCTTGTTAGAGCCAGCGCTAAGCGTAGGCGAGCGGGTTCGTATGATTTGCAGCGAGGGTAAATTTGCGGAGTTACTGGCTCAGCTGGCCTTAAACCGCTTGGATCTTGTGATCGCTGACGAGCCGATGTCTCGGCGTATCAACGTTCGGGCCTTTAACCACCCGCTGGGTCGAAGCGCCATGAGTTTTTTTAGTTCGCCCAATTTGGCTAACCAGCTCAAAGGAAAATTTCCAGCGTGTTTAAGCAATGCGCCTATGCTTATTCAGGGCGCCCACTCCCCGGTACGCCAACAGCTTGAGGCGTGGCTTACCCGTCACGCCATCACGCCACGCGTTGTGGGCGAGTTTGATGACGGCGCTTTGATGACGGCCTTTGGCAGAGAAGGGCGAGGCGTTTTCATGGTTCCCACGGTCATGGAGGCAGAAACCATGGCGCAGTTCGGCGTTCAACTGATCGGGCGCACGGAGGAATTGGTCGAAGAATTTTTTGCGGTCTCTGTGGAGCGGCGCATTACGCACCCTTGCGTGGTCGCTATTACGGATGCTGCGCGGGGCCAATTGTTTGGCTAAGAAACGTACTACACATGCCTGTGATAGTCTCAAATTTCCAAAAAGGACACCCTATCTATGTTACGAACCGCCGAGGTTTTTTTTACAACGCCGCCGGCCATCGGAGCCAAGCTT
>CAMDAN010000105.1 GCA_945888535.1 Bordetella parapertussis | reverse complement strand
GGTGCGCATCTAAAAATTGACGGCAAGCCGGCAAAGTGACCTTGGGGCCATGATCTCCCCCCATGCAGTCCACTGCGATTGTGATCATGACGTCTTGCGATCTAAGATAAAAACAGCGTTCGATAATGCGAAAAGCCCGACGCTACAGTCACTGCAGCTTCGGGCTTTTTGCGAAATCGGGAGCTTACGCTTCAGATTTCGTCTTCAAGACCTTACGCCCACGGTAAAACCCTGTTGGGCTGATGTGATGACGCAAATGGATTTCGCCAGTCGTAGGTTCCACCGCAATGCCTGGAACGACCAAGGCGTTGTGTGAACGGTGCATTCCACGCTTGGAAGGCGACTTTTTATTTTGTTGAACTGCCATGGTGGGCTCCTGAGCAATGGTGCTGCACAGGTTGCAACACTAAATGGGTTGGTAAAGGGCGTTGTAAATCACGCGGTAAGCCTTCGATTATAGCCCAACATGGGTCCAATTTCCATACCTTCCCCAGTGATCAATCCGTAGCACCTTTTTTAAGTTGACCCAACACCGCAAACGGGTTGGGCTTATCAGCCTCTACCTCAGTGAAATCTGCGTCAGCCACATGCAATTTAACGGGTTGAGGGCACGTTGGGTGCTTGGGGGCAGCAGGTAAAGCCATGAGAAGCTCGTCCTCTACCAAAGACAGCAAGTCAAAGTGTTTGCTAATAACCAAGACATCCTCTTCCGAGTTTTCGTCCTCCCCTTCGGCCAGCGCCTCGGTAGCCACAAAACGAAACGCACGGTCACACTGGACTTCCATTTCCACTGGGCCCATGCAGCGTTGGCACACCATCGGCAAGCGGGTTTGCGCCTGTAACCGCACCCAGGCCGCGAAACCTCCGGCGCTATCGGGGCGCATTTCGCCTTGCGCTTGGAAATTCACCTCCGTATTCAAAGCAGTCGCGTCCGACTCTTCCATTAAACGACTAAAGATGCTGAGCTTTTCAACACCTTGCAGCTCAGCCGCCGCTTTTGCAAAGGCTGAAATGGAGAGACTTTGAGCTGAAAATTCTGGGTTCATGCCTGCAGTGTAAGAGAATCGGGTTATGCAGCACCTTCACCAAAGAAACATTGTTCTAGGCTCCACTTCGGTTTACCGCCGAGAACTACTCGCCCGTTTGCGGCTGCCATTCACCGTCGAGCCGTCACACGTCGATGAATCACCCCTGGCTGGCGAGTCTCCAGCAGAGCTTGCCCGCCGGTTGGCGCTAAGCAAAGCCCACGCCGTGGCAAAGCTGCACCCCAAAAGCGTGGTCATTGGCTGCGACCAAGTCGCTGACTTACATGGCACAGCTCTTGGAAAACCCGGAGATTTTGAGCGCGCGATGAAGCAACTGCAAGCCATGCGGGGGCAGACGGTGCTCTTTCAAACGGCTGTGGCGGTGGTCTGCCTTGAAAGCGGTTTTTGTGAGCAGGTGCTAGTTTCTGTTGCCGTGAAATTTAGATCACTTAGCGATGTTGAGATCGCTCACTATTTGCATTTAGAAGAGCCTTATGACTGCGCCGGAAGCGCCAAAAGCGAGGGGCTTGGCATTGCGTTGCTCGAAAGCATTGAAAGCGATGACCCCACGACCCTGATCGGGCTGCCACTGATTCGAACCAGCGCCATGCTTCGCTCTGCAGGCATTACTTTGCTGGGTGCGCCATGAGCCCCCATTCCAGTTCAAGACTTGGGAAACTCTATCTGGTTCCGGCTCCTTTGGATTTTGGGTGCGAGCAACAGAGTCCTCTTGACCAATCCATGCCCATGGCCACCTTGAGCGCCGCGGCTTGCCTGCAATATTGGATTTGTGAAAACGCAAAATCGACTCGGGCTTATTTAAAACGTATTGCTGAAATCACTCCGCTAACAGGCCCATTACAAAGCCTCGATCTTCAAGAACTTCCCCGAGAGGTTCATAAAAAAGGAGACCATCAAGGTGAATTTGACGCACGCTATTTACTTCAAGCCGCCTTAGCGGGTCACGATATTGGTTTGGTCAGCGAAGCGGGAATGCCCGCGGTGGCTGACCCAGGGTCTTCAGTCGTGCGAGCAGCACACGATTTAGGCATTGAGGTGGTTGCCTTGGTGGGCCCCGTGTCCTTGCTCTTGGCGCTGGCTGGCAGTGGGCTCAATGGGCAGAATTTTGCTTTTGTCGGCTACGTACCCGCGACTCCAAGTGAGCGCGCTCAACGCATTAAGGAACTAGAGAGTTACGCCCTCAAAACGGGGCAGACCCAAATACTGATTGAAACGCCCTACCGCAACCAAGCCCTGCTCCAAACCTTGCTTCAAACGCTTCAACCCACCACCCGCTTAGCCAGCGCCAGTGGTTTAACGCTCTCTAGCGCATGCCATCACAGCGGGACGGTTACACAATGGAAGCAGAAGGTATGGACCGTTGACAACAAAATACCAACGGTTTTTTGTTTCGGACGTTAGCGCAAGGCCGGGGCGGTCGTCATCGTGCGACCAATAGATTCGCCCATTGACGCACCAAAACGCTTAACCAAACGCTCCGCCACGTTGTCGCGCCGGGTGTAGTCAATAATTTCAGGCGCTTTGGCTACCTCGCGGGCCACAAAATCCAGATTGCCTAATTGGTCAGCCAGCCCCATTGCAACGGCTTGCTGTCCAGTCCAAAACAAACCGCTGAAAGTCTCAGGCGTCTCTTTCAAGCGTTCGCCGCGACCCGACTTCACTGCAGCTATAAATTGCTGGTGAATTTGGTCCAACATTGACTGGGCAAAAAGACGCTGCTTTTCAGTTTGGGGGCTAAAGGGATCCATGAAACCTTTGTTTTGGCCCGCGGTCATTAGCCGCCGCTCGACCCCGAGCTTGTCCATCAAACCAGTGAACCCAAACCCATCCATTAAGACCCCAATGCTTCCCACAATGCTGGCCTTATCGACAAAAATCTGGTCTGCAGAGACCGCAATGTAATACGCCGCTGAGGCGCATGTTTCCTCGACTACGGCGTAAATCGGTTTTTTATGGAGCGTCTTCAGACGCCAAATTTCATCATTGATGATGCCGGCCTGAACCGGGCTTCCTCCTGGGGAGTTAATCAGTATGACCACCGCTTTGGCGCCCTCGTCTTCAAAAGCGCTGCGTAAAGACGAAAGTACCAGCTCTGCGCTGGCTTCTGAACCGGAGGCAATTTCACCTTTGATCTCTACCACGGCCGTATGCGGACGGGAAATATCCGCATTACTGGTGCCCCGCTCCATTCCCAAATACACCAGCGCCGACAAGAAAACCAACCACGACAAGCGAATTCCATTGCGCCAGCGCCGAGCGGTCCGTTGCTCTACCAAAGAAGCCATCATGAGGCGCTCTAAGCTCGCACGCTCCCAATGGGGTTCAGGCACTTTTTCTGGCTCAGACGAGGGGGTGTCAGGCGTATTTATTTCGGACATATTAAAAATGGACGGGCGTTAGGTTGTGGGCAGTATGCCAGTGGACTACGCTGCCTTGTTCAGACACGGCTATTTTGACCAAGCCGCCGCGACAGGGGCCACCCACACATTGGCCTGTGGCAGGTTCATACATAGCGCCATGCGTTGCGCACATCAGGTATTGCCCCGACTCATCAAAAAACCGATTTGGCTGGAAGTCCATTTCCATGGCCACGTGGGAACACCGGTTTAAATAGGCATGGGCTTCTCCTTCAAAGCGAATCGCAAAGGCAAAACACGTTTGCCCCTGGTACTCCACATCAAAGGGGACTGCGAGGCCGCTGTCTACCAAATCAGCCGAGTTACATAGCGCGATGGGTTGCTTATCCGTTTCCATGGTTCACAATCTCTTTCTCAGGCGAACGTTTTCATCCATTGGTGCAGTTCTTTGACGGAGTGGGCAATATGCAAGGGCTGACAGGCTTGAAGCGCATCTGTCTCATGGGCACCATAACTCACCCCCAAACTGGCACAACCGGCATGAGTTGCCATTTGCAAATCATGGCTGGTGTCACCTACCATCAAGGTTTTTTCTGGCGAAACGCCCATCTCCGCCATGAGTTCATGCAACATCATTGGATGGGGCTTTCCGCGCGTTTCATCCGCCGTTCGGGATGCGTGAAACAGCGATCTCAGCTCTACGGCGTGCAAAGCCTCATCCAAGCCCCAGCGGCTTTTACCCGTGGCAACGCACAGAAAATGTTGGCGCTGCTTTAAATCATTGAGCATCTCCAAAATGCCTGGGAAAAGGCTGATAGAGTTTTGTTCAAGCGTGTAATGGTGCTTGTAACGCTCGCCTAAAAGCGGGTATTTTTCTTTGGGAACATCAGGAGCCGCATGCGCCAAAGCCTGCATGAGCCCTAAGCCAATGACATACGAAGCCTGCTCCTGCGTCGGGACGGTCCCGCCCACATCTTGGACTGCCAGTTGGATGCAACGGGCAATGATGGCCGTTGAGTCAAAGAGCGTGCCATCCCAATCAAAAGCGATCAAGTCAAACTGGCGTGGGCGGGGTTCTAAGGGGCTGTGGATCATTTTCAAATTTTATGGGTAGGTGAATAGCCCTCAAGAAATCTTGCAAATCAGTGGCCAGTTCGGCACGTATCTCTTGATCCTCTTGCGTTGCGGGATGTTTGAATTGAATCCGCCACGCATGCAGAAACATTCTTTTTAAAACGGCCGCTTGGCCGATCTTGGCTAAATTTTTATTGCGCTCAAAATCACCATATTTATCGTCGCCCGCAATGGGAAGACCTTCGGATGACAAATGCACTCTGATTTGGTGTGTGCGCCCCGTTTTGATCGTCACCTCTAGCAAGGAATATGGAAAACGCTCCGACTCCGAGGACCTTGCCAACACCTTCACCAAAGAAAGCGAAGGCATGCCGTTGGGGTCGTCTTTCGATACCACTTTCACCCGGCGCTCGCCCAATCCATCCGGGCTATCCGTTAAAAACTTGTGCAGCGGTTTATCAAGAACTTTTTTATTGTCTGGCCAACGACCTAACACCACCGCCAGGTATGTTTTCCCTGTGGATCGGTCGCGAAACTGGTCTTGTAAATTTTTTAAAGCGCTGCGCTTTTTAGCGACTAACAAAATTCCACTGGTTTCCCGGTCAATGCGGTGAACCAACTCCAAGAACTTGGCCTGCGGTCTTGCCATGCGGAGTTGCTCAATCACGCCAAAACTCACCCCAGAGCCGCCATGCACCGCGACCCCCGCAGGCTTATTGATGGCTAAAAAATAGTCATCCTCAAACAACAAAGGGAAATCTTTGGCCGGTACAAATCGCCCTGCCTGTTCCGTCATGGCTTGGGCTTTTTCGGTCGCACGCTCCGATACGCGAACAGGCGGGAGTCGAACCACATCGCCCAACTGCAACCGCGTATCGGCGTTGGCGCGGCCCTTGTTCACTCGCACCTCTCCGCTGCGAATAATGCGATAAATATGCGTCTTTGGAACCCCTTTGAGGTGGCGCATCAGGTAGTTATCTAGCCTTTGGTCGGCCCCATCTTCTTCGACGGTTCGCCATTGCGCCACGGGTCCAGAAACCGCCAATTCATCGGCTTTTTCTGGAGTGCGAATGGACCCTATAATGTGTTTCACTAGCGTTTTGCTGTAAGTGGTTGATTTAGTTGGAGTTTAGTCCACGCCCCGCCCAAAGCCCGCTAGCCGGTCGATGCCGCCACGTTGTTTTGTTCGCCAATCACTCGCCAAATGCGAGTGGAGGCCCTCACTCAATGCGGTCAAGCCGATGAATTGAACCAATGATACGGAATACCCAAAGTCTCCAGACCCCAGGTCTGGGGGCGGAATGAAACGAGATGTTTGTGTTGATGCCACTGATAAACCTATGCCTGCGGAGCGTGTTCGCACCGTTTTCCGGCATCTATCAGCCATGGGTCGCTCTGACCCCAACGCAAACCCATCCCCTCGTCACCATCCCTGCGCCTACGCTTCGACACCTCGTGTAAGTCGAAGTTCTCCGGCAATTCCTCCTCACATCAGTTCGTCAGTCAAGGCATCGTTTGCTCGTATTGGGCAGGTGACAATTGATAAAGGATGCAACCCATGAAACGGATGCTAATAAACGCCACGCAGGCTGAAGAACGCCGCTTGGCTATCGTCGACGGACAAAAACTCCTCGACTACGAAATTGAAATTGAAGGTCGCGAACAACGCAAAGGCAACATCTACAAAGCCGTAGTGACCCGCGTCGAACCGTCTTTAGAGGCGTGCTTCGTTGACTACGGTGAAGAGCGCCACGGCTTTTTGCCATTTAAAGAAATCTCTAAGCAATACTTCCAACAGGGCGTGGCAGTCAGCCAAGCCCGCATTCAAGATGCGATTCGCGAAGGCCAGGAACTTTTAGTTCAAGTTGAAAAAGAAGAGCGCGGAAACAAGGGCGCGGCTTTAACAACTTTCGTCTCTCTTGCTGGCCGTTACGTGGTTTTGATGCCTAACAACCCGCGTGGTGGCGGTGTCAGCCGCCGCATCGAAGGCGATGACCGCGCTGAGCTCAAAGAAGCACTTGATCAGCTCGAATACCCTAACGGCATGAGCATCATTGCGCGTACCGCAGGGATCGGACGCAGCGCCCCAGAATTGCAATGGGACCTGAACTACTTGCTCAAACTTTGGAACGCTATCGATGGCGCTGCCAAAGGCGGCAAGGGTGCTTATCTTATTTACCAGGAATCGAGCCTGGTGATTCGCGCGATTCGCGACTATTTCAATAGCGATATTGGCGACATCTTGATTGACACCGACGATGTGTACGAACAAGCGCAGCAGTTCATGGCCCATGTGATGCCTGAACATGCGGCCCGCGTGAAACGCTACCGTGATGACGCGCCTTTGTTTAGCCGCTTTCAAATCGAACACCAGATTGAATCAGCCTACGCACGCACAGTGCAACTGCCTTCCGGCGGCGCGATTGTGATTGACCACACGGAAGCTCTGGTGTCAGTCGACGTCAACTCCGCCCGCGCCATCAAAGGCGGCGATATTGAAGAAACCGCTACGCGCACCAACTTGGAAGCGGCAGACGAAGTCGCTCGCCAAATGCGCCTGCGTGACTTGGGCGGCTTGATCGTGATCGACTTTATCGACATGGAAGAAAGCCGCAACCGCCGTGACGTAGAAAATCGTTTGCGCGATGCTTTGCGCCAAGACCGGGCCCGGGTTCAGTTTGGGACCATCAGCAAATTTGGCCTCATGGAAATGAGTCGCCAACGCCTGCGCCCCGCGCTGAGCGAAGGCGCATCGATCCCCTGCCCCCGTTGTGGTGGTTCAGGACATATCCGCGATACCGAATCCAGCGCTTTGCAAATTTTGCGGATCATCCAAGAAGAGTCGCTCAAAGACAACAC
>CAMDAN010000104.1 GCA_945888535.1 Bordetella parapertussis | reverse complement strand
CCGTTTGTGGTCCTGACGCCTGACACTGAAGAAGAGATGGCCCGCTTAGTCAAAGGATGTATTGCCTTGGGCTTAACCATCATTGCCCGTGGTGGCGGAACCGGCTATACCGGTGGCGCAGTGCCGCTAACTTGGAAGAGTGCAGTCATCAATACGGAAAAACTCGAGGCGATGACCGAGGTACAGATGCGCCGATTGCCAGGGATGGACCATGACGTGGCGACCATTTGGACGGAGGCGGGCGTGGTGACGCAACGTGTCGCAGATGCGGCCGAGCGCGCTGGGTTTGTGTTTGCTGTGGACCCTACGTCGGCAGAGGCCTCGTGTATCGGCGGCAATATTGCAATGAATGCGGGCGGCAAAAAAGCGGTGCTTTGGGGAACCGCATTGGACAATTTGGCTAGCTGGCGCATGGTCACGCCGCAAGCGCAGTGGCTCGAGGTCACCCGCGTTGGCCACAACATGGGCAAGATTCACGACGTCGAGGAAGCCCGTTTTGAATTGAAATACTTCCAAGCCGACGGCACCACGTTGATCCGCACCGAAGACCTGCATATTCCTGGAAAATCTTTTCGCAAAGAAGGCTTGGGAAAAGACGTTACTGACAAGTTTTTGAGCGGCTTACCAGGCATTCAAAAAGAAGGCTGCGACGGCTTAATTACCAGTGCGCGTTGGGTCATCCACCGCATGCCAGCGCACACCCGCACCGTTTGCCTAGAGTTTTTTGGCAATGCCCGCAACGCCGTTCCTAGCATTGTCGAGATCAAAGACTTTATGTTTGCCGAACAAAAGCGCAGCGGGGTTTTGCTTGCAGGCTTAGAACACCTCGATGACCGTTACCTCAAGGCGGTGGGCTATGCCACCAAAAGCAAGCGCGCCGCCGAACTAGGCGGCAGATCCAGCTTGCCAAAAATGGTGCTGGTCGGTGACATTGCCGGGGATGATGCCGACGCGGTGGCACGGGCGACGTCCGAGGTCATTCGCATTGCTAATTCGCGTAGCGGCGAAGGCTTTGTGGCCATCAGCCCAGAGGCGCGCAAGAAATTTTGGCTCGACCGAAAGCGCACCGCAGCCATTAGCAAGCACACCAATGCGTTCAAGATCAACGAAGACGTGGTGATCCCTTTGCCGCGTATGGCCGAATACACCGATGGCATTGAGCGAATCAATATTGAGCTGTCCTTACGCAATAAGCTTGCCTTGTGCGATGCCCTTGAAGCGTTTTTTTCTCGTCGTGATTTACCGGTGGGGAAAAGTGACGATGCCAGCAGCATTTCATCGGCGGAGTTATTAGAAGACCGTGTAACCCAGGCCCAAGCCTTGATTGAGGGCGTGAAAAACCAATGGCAGGGGTGGCTCTCTGACGTGGACGCCTTGTTTTTTGAGTTGCAAGACCATACCTTGCGAGCCAGTTGGAAGACCCAGTTACATGCGCCCTTAAAAGCTATTTTTAATGGTGCGGCTTTCACGGCGATCCTGAGTGAGTGTGTCGCTATCCATAAACGGGTACTCAAGGGCCGCGTCTGGGTGGCCTTGCACATGCACGCGGGAGACGGCAATGTACATACCAATATTCCCGTCAATAGCGATGATTACGAGATGTTGCAAACGGCCCACGGGGCGGTTAAACGCATCATGGGACTGGCCCGTGGATTGGGTGGGGTGATTTCAGGTGAGCACGGTATCGGCATCACCAAGTTGGAATTTTTAACCGACGCAGAGTTACAACCTTTTGCCGATTACAAAGCCAAAGTCGACCCCGAAGGCCACTTCAACAAAGGCAAATTACTGCGTAAGACGGGGGTAGGCAGTGCAAACCTCGACGCCGACTTGACCAACGCCTACACGCCCTCGTTTGGTTTGATGGGGCACGAGTCGCTCATCATGCAACAAAGTGATATTGGAGCGATCGCCGACTCGGTCAAAGATTGCTTGCGCTGTGGCAAATGCAAGCCTGTTTGCGCTACGCATGTGCCTCGCGCCAATTTGCTTTACAGCCCCCGAGATAAAATTTTAGCAACCTCTTTGTTGGTCGAAGCGTTTTTATACGAAGAGCAAACCCGCCGCGGAGTGTCTATCAAGCACTGGCAAGAGTTTGAAGATGTCGCAGACCACTGCACGGTTTGCCATAAATGCGCGAGTCCTTGCCCCGTCAAAATTGACTTTGGTGATGTGACGATGAACATGCGCAATTTGTTGCGAAAAATGGGCAAAAAAACCTTCCGCCCAGGTAACGCAGTTGCCATGTCTTTCCTCAACGCAACCAACCCCGAGACCATTAAATTCATGCGCAGTGCCATGGTGGGTGTGGGCTTCAAAGCCCAGCGCTTGGCTAACGATCTGTTGCGGGTGCTCGCCAAAAAGCAAACAGCCAAGCCGCCAGCGACGGTTGGAACGGCGCCCCTCAAGGCCCAAGTCATTCACTTTATTAACAAAAAAATGCCCGGCGGTTTACCTAAGAAAACGGCCCGCGCTTTGCTGGACATTGAAGATTCAGACTACGTCCCGATCATTCGTGATCCCCAAGCCACCACATCAGAAACCGAAGCTGTCTTTTATTTTCCTGGCTGCGGCTCTGAGCGGCTTTTTAGCCAAGTCGGCTTGGCAACCCAAAGCATGCTGTGGCACGCCGGGGTTCAAACGGTTTTACCGCCGGGCTACTTGTGCTGCGGGTATCCGCAACGCGGATCCGGTCAAGCTGATAAAGCCGAGAAAATAATCACCGACAACCGGGTTCTCTTTCACCGCGTTGCCAACACACTCAATTACTTGGACATTAAAACCGTCGTAGTGAGCTGCGGCACCTGTTATGACCAATTGCAGGGTTATGAATTCGACAAAATTTTTCCAGGTTGCCGTATTGTTGATATCCATGAGTACCTGCTTGAAAAAGGAATCACCTTGGTTCCTGATGGCGGTGCGGGGGAGGGCTATCTTTACCACGACCCTTGCCACAGCCCCATGAAACTTCAAGACCCGATGAAGACCGTCAAAGCCTTGGTTGGAGACGCGGTGCTTAAAAACGACCGTTGCTGCGGCGAGTCTGGAACCCTGGGCGTCACCCGCCCTGATATTTCGACCCAAATTCGTTTTCGTAAAGAAGAAGAGTTACGCAAGGGCGAGGCGGACTTAGCCGTTTTGACTGCAGCCCAGGGAAGCACCCCACCCGCAGTGACCAAAATTCTGACCAGTTGTCCGAGTTGCCTGCAAGGCTTGAGCCGGTATGGCAATGACTTGAACAACGGGCTATTGGAGGCTGATTACATAGTGGTCGAAATGGCGAGGAAAATACTCGGGCCTGCGTGGTTGGAAGACTACGTGCAAAAGGCCAATGCGGGCGGAATTGAGCGGGTCTTGGTCTAGCAGGTTACAGTGAGGTTTAGCCAGCCTGAAGCGCTGCATTTTTGCGACGAGAAAGTTAAAAAATCCTATGGCCGGTTTACACAAAAATTCACCTACCCCCCAAGCCCTGACGGTTCACAGCCAATCGCGGGTGCTTGAAATCAGTTTTTCTGATGGTGCAGCGTTTCGCATTCCCTTTGAGTTGATGCGTATTTACTCGCCTTCTGCTGAAGTCCAAGGCCACGGCCCAGGCCAAGAGGTGTTGCAAACGGGGAAGCGATTGGTTGAGATCGCAGGGCTGGAGCCGATCGGGAATTATGCGGTCCAACCGGCGTTTTCCGACGGCCACGACACCGGCATTTTTTCTTGGGACTATTTGTATTTTCTAGGTTCCCAGGAAGAAGCGCTTTGGAAAGAGTATGCCCAGCGCTTAAGCACTGCGGGGCGAGATCGAGACGCTCCCATGCCCATTCCTGAGGCGCAAGGCTGCGCTAGCCATTAAGAAGAAACATGACATCCACCCATTTTGGATTCCAATCGGTCGATGAAGCCGACAAGGCGCGGCATGTTCGCAGCGTTTTTGACTCGGTCGCGCCCAAGTACGACTTGATGAACGATTTGATGTCAGGCGGTCTGCATCGCGTTTGGAAAACCTATACCTTGGCAGTTGCCAACCTTCAACCGGGTGACAAAGCCTTGGACATTGCCGGTGGAACCGGCGATTTGGCGCTGGCTTTCTCTAAAAAAGTGGGCAAAACCGGTCAGGTAGTTCACACCGATATCAACGAAGCCATGCTCAGCACGGGGCGCAACCGCCTGTTGGACCTTGGGAAAGTGCTCCCTACTGTCGTTTGTGACGCGGAAAAACTACCTTTCCCTAGTCAGTATTTTGACTTGGTCAGCGTGGCTTTTGGGCTGCGTAACATGACGCACAAAGACATTGCGTTGGCGGAAATGCACCGGGTGCTCAAGCCGGGAGGCAAGTTATTGGTGCTGGAGTTCTCTAAAGTCACGCCGCCCCTAGAAAAGATGTACGACTGGTACTCCTTCAAAGTCTTGCCCCAATTGGGCAAATGGGTGGCCGGTGACGATGCCAGTTACCGCTATTTGGCGGAGTCGATTCGCATGCATCCAAGCCAGGCAGAGCTAAAAGCCATGATGCACAAAGGTGGATTTGGTCATGTGGATTACCATAACCTCACAGCAGGGGTTGCGGCATTACATGTTGGAATCAAGTGTTGATGACGATGGGTGGCTTGTGAATTTCCTCACCGGCCGCATCTGAACCTTTGTATTTACTTAAACTTTGGAATTAAGACTATGAAACTTTGGACCTTGGCTTTATCGCTTGTTATGGTATTTTTTAGTTTGCATGCCGATGCTGCTCGCATGGGCGGCGGTCGTTCGATTGGCAAGCAGTCCGGCAACGTGACGCAACGCCAAGCTGCGCCCGCGCAAGGTGCTAACGCCACCAACAAACCTGCGCCTGCAGCTGCAGCACCTAATCGTCCGTGGGGCGCCATGTTGGGTGGTCTTGCCGCCGGCTTGGGATTGGCTTGGTTAGCCAGTTCCTTGGGCATGGGCGAAGGCATGGGCCAGTTCTTGATGTACGCACTGTTGGCGATGGCCGCCTTCATGGCGATTCGCTTCTTCATGCGTTCACGCCGTCCTGCAGATGCCTCTCAAGGCCCATTTGCATTTCAAGGCGCAGGTAACGTTCCTGTTTCTAATTCTCAAACCTACCGCCCTGAAAATGTGGGCAATGATGCGTCCGCACGTCCATGGGAGCAACAAGCCACTGCATTTGACAGCGCTGCGCCTGGTGCGAGTTCCTCGGGTTCAATGATTGGTTCTGCGCTGTCGGGATCGCAGGCTTGGGGCGTACCTCAAGGCTTTGATACGGATGGCTTCCTCAAAGCAGCCAAAGCCAATTTCATTACTTTGCAGGCAGCTTGGGATAAATCGGACGTGAGTAGCTTGCGCTCCATGATGACCGACACGATGCTGATTGAAATCAAAAGCCAACTCAGCGAGCGTGAGGCCCATGCAGGAGCGGCTGGCAACCATACCGAAGTCGTCATGATCGAAGCCCATCTCTTGGGCATTGAGGAGACAGCCGATGAATATCTCGCCAGTGTGGAATTTTCTGGAATGATTAGGGAAGACGCTTCTGCCGCTCCGAGCCCGTTCCGCGAAGTCTGGAACATGACCAAGCCCATAACGGGCGGGGGCTGGTTGGTCGCAGGCGTACAGGCTTTGCAATAAAAGCACAGCCCAGTGGTTTAAGCGCCAAGTGGGGTTTCGCAGCCCCATATCGGGAATAATGGGGACTATGGCAACACAGTCCCCATTTTCTATGCTGGAATCGTTTTTCAAAGACGGGGCCGAACGCTTCACACCCCCACCTTGGGCCGTGGAAGAATCACACCGCCGCATCGTTTTGCTGCTCAACCATATCTTGATGCAAGAGCCCCAAGCCAGAGAACGCTTGGTGCGCCAAAAAGGCCGCAAGCTGTTAGCGCAGTGGCAAAACTTCAGTTTCAAAGTGATGGTGACACCCGCAGGATTGTTGGACCTGGCGCCAAGCCAAGTGCCCGTTGATTTAACCTTGACCGTTTCGGAGTCTTCGCCGTGGGCCCTGGTGCAAGGGCTCTTTAAAGGCGAAAAACCCGCTGTGCGGATTGAGGGCGATGTTCAATTGGCCGCAGAAGTCAATTGGCTGGCCGACCATGTGCGTTGGGACATTGAAGAAGATATTTCTCGCATCCTTGGCGATGCGCCAGCGCACATATTGGTTGAGACTTGCCGAAACATGCTGTCTGCTTTGAAGAATTTTGTAATGCAAAAAAGCCCACCCAAAGGCCCCGCGAGTCCGTCAGAAAGCGCTGCATGACACGCATGTTCAGGGGCGTTTTTATCGTCTGGGTTCTTCTGCGCCATGGGCTGGACGTTTTGCTCCTTGAAAGTGTGAACCACACGGGGCTGCGCCTTTTATCCAAGTTGGTGTCGGTGGGTCGAACTTTAAAAGCACCGCGCGGCCAACGCATTCGTGAAGCCCTCGAACAACTGGGCCCTATTTTCGTTAAGTTAGGCCAAGTGCTCTCCACGCGACGCGACCTGCTGCCTTTGGATATCGCGGACGAGTTGGCCAAACTGCAAGACCGGGTTCCTCCCTTTTCTTCCGACATCGCGGTGGCTGCTGTGGAGCGCGCTTTGGGTAAACCCATTGACCAGATTTTTGTGTCCTTTGACCGAACCCCCATCGCCAGTGCGTCGATCGCCCAAGTGCACTTTGCAGTTCTGCGCGATCGCAACGGGTTGCAACGGGAGGTCGCAGTGAAGGTGTTGCGCCCTGACATGCTTTTGGCGATTGACAAAGATTTAAGTTTGATGCGTTGGATGGCCCGCTGGCTTGAGCGGTTCTCCGCCGATGGACGACGACTCAAACCCCGCGAAGTTGTTGCCGAGTTTGACAAGTATTTGCACGACGAGCTCGACTTGGTGCGCGAGGCTTCTAGCGCTGCCCAACTGCGTCGCAATATGGAAGGCTTGAATTTGGTGCTTATCCCGGAAATGCTTTGGGATTACTGCACGACCAATGTGTTGGTGATGGAACGCATGCATGGGGTACCGATCAGTCAGGTGGACCGTTTGCGAGCTGCAGGGGTTGATATTTCAAAGTTGGCCCGCGATGGGGTGACTTTGTTTTTTACCCAAGTGTTTCGCGACGGATTTTTCCACGCCGATATGCATCCGGGCAATATTCAAGTGAGTCTGGACCCCCAAACCTTTGGGCGGTATATCTCATTGGATTTCGGCATTGTTGGTACGTTAACTTCGGTAGATAAAGAGTATCTGGCCCAAAACTTTGTTGCTTTTTTTCGCCGAGATTACAAACGCGTCGCTGAACTGCATATTGAGTCCGGTTGGGTGCCGGCCGCGACCCGTGTGGATGAATTGGAAGCCGCTGTTCGCGCGGTGTGTGAACCGTATTTTGATCGCCCATTGAAAGAAATTTCATTGGGGCTCGTGTTACTTCGGTTGTTTCAAACCTCTCGGCGGTTTCAAGTGGAAATTCAGCCGCAGTTGGTGTTGCTGCAAAAAACGCTGCTTAACGTCGAAGGGCTTGGCCGCCAACTGGAC